>NZ_JBQFTP010000018.1:0-65443 GCF_056538705.1 Ruegeria sp. BF12
GTCCATGGGCAGCAGGGGCATCCCGCCACCGCAAACCATTGCGATTGATGAAGATAATCCCGCTCACCACACGCCTGTCATCGACGCGCGGTTTGCCGTGGGGCTTCGGGAAGAAGGGCTACAGACGCGCCATTTGCGCATCCGCAAGCCAGAAGAGATCAGACACGTTCACCGCTCGTTTTTGAACCGTGAATCACGCCGCAAAACGGAAATCAATGGGTCCCGACGCTAGGGCGTGTTCTGGATGCGATACATGACGTTCACCATTACGAAGATCCACTGATCTTCATCAAAGACTGTTGGGCTAGTCGCGCAAGCTATGACCCGCACAACTCTAATCCCAACCGTTGGTGGAATCGCGAAAAAACTGGTGCGGACAATTGACGCTCATATGTGTTTGTCCGATCGCATCGAGTATCAATTGCGTGCTACAAGCCAGCTCCGCCATAATCTCAAGGCATACGCCGGGTTGGCTACGGCTCTTTGCCGGCATTAGCTGCGATGTGCCTGCGAAGGCACGTTGGGCTGGTTTCGAAGGGAGAGGAGGATTTGGCTGCCATACTCACTTCTTGCCCTTAAGCTTTACCTGATGCAAACTTGTACGCGGAGGAGGGATGTCTGTTTCACCGCTGGGTCTGTTAACAAACGGACCAGTGTGGGGTCATGCTTTTGGAGGAGTATGTTATGACATCCAAGACCACAGGTTCCACACCACCAGACAACCTGACACCGCAGCCCGGGGCCATGCTCAGGGTCAATAAAGTGACTGCGGATGATATCACCGCCTCGCTGAAGGCTGGGTTTTCCGACTTTCTGGCTCGTCCCATCATGAGCGGCTTTTTTGGCCTGTTCTATGCGGTATTCGGCCTTCTGTTTGTTTGGAGCCTGGTCTGGCTTGGCAAGATCTGGATGATCATTCCCGCCGTTGTTGGCTTTCCGTTGGTCGCGCCATTTGCCGCCGCGGGGCTCTATGAAATGTCCCGCCGGATGCAGAAGGGAGAGAGTTTCGGCTGGTCTGAAATCCTTGCCGTCATGGCCAACCAGAGCAAACGCGAAATGGGCTGGATGGCCTTTGTCACACTGTTCATTTTCTGGGTGTGGATTTACCAGATTCGGCTGTGGCTGGCGATCATCCTGCAGAATGCATCCTTCTCGGATTTTGACGGTTTTCTGAACACCGTTTTGTTCACACCGCAGGGTTGGACCTTCCTTGCTGTTGGCACCTGTGTTGGCGCATTTCTGTCGGCTGTCCTGTTCACGGTGACCGTCGTTGCCATGCCCATGCTGCTCGACCGGGAGACTAACTTCGTTTCCGCCATGTTGACGTCCATTCGTGTCGTCACGGAAAACCCGGTGGTCATGCTCGGCTGGGCGGCGATCATCTCTGTCACGATGCTCTTGTCGCTTGTTCCGGCGTTTCTGGGCTTGATCTTCACCCTACCGATCCTAGGCCATACCACATGGCATCTTTATCAGCGGGCTGTGCCGCCAGCCGAAGAGTGATCTGTCCAACCATCACCTGCAGCACTGCGTAATTCGCTTGAATGATGCGTCTTGATCCGCCAATGAAGCAGGAGAGGGGCATTGCGGACGATTGATCAAAGCCCAACTTGCAGCTTGCTTCGTTCGCCATCGAATGGTTCTTACTGGCCGCACGCCTGATCTACCATTACCCTGTTTCACATGGCAATCGAACCCAGACTGGACATCATCGGGGCGGCGCTCGCCGATCCCAGCCGATCCCGCATCCTTTGTGAATTGATGGATGGGCGCGCATTCACGAACAAAGAGTTGGCCTGCGCGGCAAACGTCAGCCCTCAAACGGCGAGTGTGCATCTCAAGCAACTCGAACTGGCTGGCCTGACTTCCTCGCTGCGCAGCGGGCGGCATGTCTATCATCGTGTTGCGAGTGCCGACATAGCCGAGGTGTTGGAAAGGCTGGCAACGCTATCGCCAACCGACCACCTGGCCCGCCCGGGACAGATCGCAACGGACACACAACGGGCGCGCAGTTGCTACAATCATATTGCAGGCAGGCTTGGTGTATTGATGACAGAGCGTCTTGTTGCCATTGACGTGCTGACCCTCCGTGACGATGCCATCACATTTGGCTCACGCTATCAGGCCTTTGTTGACGACATCGGGATCGAAGTCCTGCCTGTTTCTTCTGGAAAACCTCCGGCAAAGCTCTGCCTGGATTGGACAGAGCGGCGGCACCATATTTCTGGGCCGCTGGCTACGGCGTTCATGCAAAAGGCCCTGGCTGTGAAGTGGTTGGAGCGCAGGACTGGAAGCCGAGCCCTGACTGTCACATCTGACGGGTATGATGCGCTCGAACGCTGGTTTGGCCTGAACAGTAATACAGTGGACGGCACCGATCGCACCTGACGGTTCGACCGTCAGCGAACCGTCCTTTTCCACAGCGCCACCGATACGAGCTATCCCTTCAGGCAAACTGTTGGAGATTGTCATGACATTGCCCAAACTCGACAAAGACAGGTTCGTTCCTGAAAATGGCCTGCGGATTACTGTTCAGGTTCCTGTTACACACGTGCAAGGGATCGTGGACGCGGTTCTGGTGGATGACGCATTGAAGTACGGCGACTATGACAGTGTCACCTATCGAACCGCGCCGGGTATCCAGCAATTCAGATCGTTGGGGAGTGGACGCAACGCAGCAACCCCAAAGGCGGTCGAGGTGCCCTGCAGTGAGCTGTCATTCTTTCTGGCCAGCGACGAGGGGAAAGTTAGCCAGATCCTCAGAAGCATCTATTCATCGCACCCCTATGAAGAGCCGGTGATCTTTGTCCAGCCTTGCGTACGAACCCTGCATATCCGGGGTGTAGATGAGGACAATCCCAACAGGTTCTGGAACAATGACGCCGAGGATTGGGTGCCTGAAGAACACCGGTAGAAAATGCCGAATGGGACATTCGCTGCATCCCTACTGAACCGCTCGCACTAAGAGTGGCTTTTCGCGTCGATCGTGCGATCAACGGGACGAAGTTGCCATTGCCGTGATACGGAAAGCTATGCCAACTGCAATGCATACACGTTGTTCAGGTATCCCTGGCCGCCGATTAGGAACTGAGTTTCTCCAACGTGCTCGAACCCCTGCGCGAGGTAGAAAGCAATGGCGGGATCGTTCTCTGCATTGGTGGCAAGCCAAACCGACTTGGCGTCTTTTTGACGGCAGTGTTGGAGCGCAGCAGCCAACAAGCGTTTGCCGATCCCTTTACCATGATGACGCGGTTGGACGTAGAAGGTTGAGATTTCCAGTTCTGAACAACCGGGCACTGGCGCCTTGCTCGCGGAAGACACCCGAATGAAACCGTCAATCCCTTCGTCGTTTTCGGAAACAAGGATGATTTGGTCCGGATCAAGGATGAGATTATCTATTTTGGACGGTGTAAATTCCTTTAACGCGTAGTCGGCAAATGTGGCATTCACACCGCGTTTAAGATACGTGCCGATCCACACCTCAATCGAGATCGCGGCAATGCTGGATGCATCAGAAACTGTCGGCTTGCGAATTGTCATGGCCGATAGATGCCAGCATGCTGGCAAAGGTCAATGCAAAAAGGGCTCAGTCGGTAATGCGACCCTCTCGCATAAGCCTGGGTTTTAAGTCTATGAGGGGTCAGTATTTTTTGCTTTCGGAACGCGCAGACGCGTTCCGAAACTGAACCGATTGACCCGACTTGATTGAATGTCTAGCCCAGTTGAACAAAAACCTGGCCGCCTTCAATCTTGACCGGATAGGTCTTGAGATCTTCGGTGCATGGAGCGGAAAGTGCCTTACCCGTGCAAATGTCAAACCGGCCCCCGTGCAAAGGGCATTCGATGACGCAGTCGATGACCAGTCCGTCCTCCAAGTGTTGCTCCTCATGGGTGCAGTGGCCGTCGGTGGCAAAGAACCCTTTTTCCGTGTTGTAGATCGCATAGGTCTGATCGCCGTGGTCCCAGCGGATCAGATCTTCTTCGTCGATGTCATCCGTGCTGCACGCCTGTACCCAGTTGCTCATGTGCCTAGACCTCTTTTGTCATCAGTTCTTCTTCAAAGGGATATCGCGACAGGGTGATCGGGCCGCTTTCGGTGACCAGCACCATGTCTTCGAGTTTCACACCCTCGACCCCACCGATCTCGCCGATATAGCTTTCGACGCAAATCACCATTCCGGGCTCTAGCTGGCCGTCGTAGAATTCCGGGTGATCCGGAGAATGCAGGATCACCGGCCATTCGTCCGCCATGCCCAAACCGTGCATCATACAAGGGTAAGGCTGGTCGCTAAAGCCCGCAGGCGGCAGATGGCGGCTGAGCGCAATCTCGGAAAACGCAGCCCCGCTTTGAACCAGCTTCGTGTTCTCCATCACCTCGGTATGGGCCATGGTATACAGGCTTTTCTGATAGTCCGAAGGCCGCCCAGGCCCGCAGCGGAACGCGCGCGAGATGTCGGCACCATAACTGAACGGCCCGACCATGCCGCAGTCGAACACGACAAGATCACCGGCGCGGATCATGCGCGAGGACGCCTCTTGCTGCCACGGGTTTGTCCTTTCGCCTGACGCCAGCAAGCGATAGTCCAGCCATTCGCCGCCGCCCTCAATCAGGGCGGACCACATATGCGCCCATAGCTCTTGTTCCATCACCCCATTGCGCAAATTGTCCCGCATCCGGGTCATGCCATCCTCGGCCACCGCGATCGTCAGGTTCATGGCAAGGATTTCTTCGGGAGACTTTATCTTGCGTGCATGTGCCAGAACCGGGGCGACGTCCGACACCATATGGCCCTTGTTCACCAAAGCCTGCTCGGCATGGAACCCGGCGCGTTCGATGGCGATCTTCTTCGCTCCTTGCCCGCAATGCTGTTGGATCAGGTCATCCATCTGATTGGCCCACTTTAGTGTCCATTCGTCATGCCGCGGCCCCGCGAACATGTAGGACAGCGGCAGCAGGTCGTCGCGGATTTCGTCGATGGTCTCCAAGGTGCTACCGGTGTTCCGCCCGGGTTCCGAGTCGAAATAGACCACCGGCCCGTCGGCGGGTATGAACAGATACCCGGCCTGAATATGCATCTGGAACAAGGTGCAGTTGCGCACGCCGGTTGCATAGCGGATCGACAGCGGCTCGACCAGAATGATCGCGTCCAGGCCCTGCGCCCGGATTTGTTCACGCAGCCGGTTTTGGCGATACCGGCGCATTCGCGGTACGTCGATCATCCCTTCGGTATCGACGGCCTGCATTGGCGGGGTGATCCATGCGGCTTGTTCAAGCGTTAACGGCTGGGGCTTAGCGGCAAAGGCCCGGCTATAGTCGGTTGCGTCGTTCATTTGTGCGTCGGCGTCCATTTATCGAGGGCCTCGAGGAACTTTTCCTTCTCGCCCGCGTGCATCGAAATATTGGTCTGCGGATAAGGGAAGTTGCCTGCAGCGCCTTCGCGGTGAAATTCACTCAGGGCGGCGACACGTTCGTCGTGGATCTGTTTGTGCAACCGGCCGACCTGTCCAAAGGCGTGGGCGTGTTTCGGCGGTTTTTTCTCTTCGCTGGCTTCGCCACAGATATCGGCCAGAAACGAGAAAATGGCATCTCCTGCCATCCCCGACCCCAGCGAGAATGTGACGACCGAGGTCTTGTCGTTCACGGCCTCAAGAACCTCTTCGGCGATGCACTCGGCTTCAACCGCGAAGACGCCGACGTCTTCCATGCGCTTCAGTGTGGTCCAGATTTCCATCGCCTCTTCAGCCTTGCGGCCAAAAGCGCGCAACCCACCGCAATGGTGGCTGAACGTGGGGATCAGCCCGATATGGCTTTGAACCGGAATACCTTCGCGGGCCATGCGCTCCATCACGTCAAAGGATCGCAATGTATAGTACATGTCGGACCCACGTCGCATCGCGTCAAAGGCGTCTGCGACGATTTCATCATCCGAACCAAACCGCGCCCAGGTCGAGCCCACCCCGGTGAAATGCGCCGGTGCCAGCCTGCGGATGTCTTCAATCTGATTAGAGCCGACGACGAACAGGTCGATCCCCGCTTCGACACAGGCGCGGATCTGGTCGTTGTCGGCCGGATTGGCCATGGACAGCTTTTTGCCCGATCCCTTGAGCGCCTTCAAATCGGCTACCGTATAGTTGCGGATCGCCGGGTTGCGGCTGAAGTCATAGATGCGCTTCATGTTACATCGTCCTTTCTGCAATACGTTCCACTGGCCCGCCGCTGGTTATCATGTGGGGAGCCTGCCGGATCGATTGGGCCTTGGTCGACAGACTCAACGTGCGACGCAACGTGATGACAAAGACTTCCCAATTGGTGCGCAGGAAACCAGGGTCAGGTTCTGGCACCTGATCGTGAACGGCCTCGGCCAGATCGGGCAGGGCGTGGAATGGCACCTGCGGATACAGGTGGTGTTCGACATGGTTGTTCATGTTCATGTACAGGAAGTTCGCCAACCAATGCCCACGGAACGAACGGGTGCTGTCCAGGATTGAAGGCGAGTTCTCTTGCAACTCGACATGTTGGATCAGGGTAAACAGCAACATGACCGGCGCACCCATGATGCGCGGCATCACGATGAACCAGACAGGCCACCAAACGCCGACAAAGGGCGCAATGGCGATCAGCGTATAGATCGCAAGCATGATCCGCGCGTTGCGGGTCATCCTCGCGAACTCGTTTTCGGGTGTCACCATTTTCATGGTGTCGGTGTAGTGACCGATCGCCAGATGCCAGAACACCTGCATGTGAAAGCGCAACAGACCAAAACCTGTGATCTCGGTCAGCCAACCGCCGAAACCCATGGGCGTATCAAAGGGCATCTGGCTGTCCTTGCCTACATGCCATGTATGCGTGTGATGGTTGGTGTGGGTGTAGCGCCGATGCAGTGGTTCTTCCATGTACAGAAGTGAGGTGACCCACAGCACAGCTTCATTCAGCCAGCGCGTGCGAAAGGCGGTGCCATGGGCGGTTTCATGACTGAAAGAATAGGCTGGCACGGTCAGCACCACGCCATGCACAAACATCGCAGGCCACATCCACAAAGTGCCAAGGCTTAGCCAAACCAGCGTGCCGGTCAGACACAGGGCACCCACCCACTTGGCCAAGTAGACCAGCCCTGGACGGTCGGATCGGGCGGCGATGGATTTCAGGGTCTTCTTGTCCAGCTTCACACCGGAAGAGGCAGCATTCGTTGGGACATAGTCTGGCATGATCTCAGCTCGCGTAATCGTCGGTTTCGTATTCCGGAACGGCCCTTAGCTCGGCTAGGTAGTCGTCTATTCGATCCGGGTCTCGCAGTTCTTGCGCGGTTTTTTCTAGGACGCCGTGCCAATCAGCCGCTGTGTTCGGTCCAACGCGGCGGCCAAATCACTTCTTTCCGACCAGTAAGTCTGGCTTTTGGAACGCGCAGTTTGCGGCAATTTGCATCTCCTCCCGAGTTGAAAAAGAGATGCCTCACGATCTGCTTCGATGACAAATGATGAATCTTAGGTTATGTCATTAAGAAAATTAATGGAGGTATCGTGCATGATCAATCCGGCCTCAGGTTTACCCCCTCTGACCTGGTTGCGCGCATTTGATGAAAGCGCGCGCCATCTGAGTTTCACACGTGCTGCGACCGAGTTGAACCTGACGCAATCGGCAGTCAGTCAGCATGTGCGCAGCCTAGAGGCGTTTCTTGGTCGGGACTTGTTTGTCCGCAAAACCCGGATGTTGGAGTTGACCGAGGATGGGGCAAATTATCTGCCCGGCATACGTGAAGCCTTTGCACTGATAGCCAACAGCACGCGCGCGTTCACCGGATCGCATGCGGGTGAAATCGTCCGTGTGCAATGCAACATGGCTTTCTCGGTGTTTTGGCTTACCCCGCGCCTGCATCGGCTGTATGCCCAACACCCCTGGCTGGTGCTTGATATCATAACGCCGATTTGGGACCCGGAACGGCATGCATCGCAAGCTGCGTTGGAAATTCGGTTCGGCCGCCCCGATGAGATGACCGAACCAGCTGAAAGGTTGACCACAGATCGGTTTTACCCGGTCTGTGCGCCCGAATATCAAGGCGGAGAAATCGATCTGGAAACAGCGGTTCTATTTGACTGTGCCGGCACCACGGGTACGTGGGAATCCTGGTGCCAGGCCAGCGGGGTTGCCTTTGAGAGGTCAGGACAGGTCAATCTGACGTCGACTTATGTCATTGCGATCAATGCGGCGCTGAATAATGCCGGAATTACCATGGCGCATGACACTCTGGTGTCTGACCTGTTGGCAAAAGGGCAACTCACGCGCCCATTTGCGGATTCAGCGGAACTGGTCGAAGGGTATTACCTCCTCCCACCTTCGCCCCATTCACTGACTCCCGCCCGCGAAGCATTTCTCAGTTGGCTGCGAGAGGAAGCTGAACTGACCGCGCTTTAGCCGAGAAACTGGGTTTCAATTACGCCGTTTTCGGTTCGGAACCACAGATATCCTGCACAAACAACTCGACCGCGCGGCGATGTGCCCGGGGCGCCCGGGTTGCGAGATAGAATGTCGACGTCCAGTTCAACATGTTTGGTGCAAGTTCTCGCAGTCTGTCGCGGCGCCCCCAGTTTTCGACGAAGTGAACCGGCAACATGCCCAGATAGTGCCCGGTTTCGATCATGGTCGCCATTGCTTCCATGTTGGCGACAACAGCCTTTGGATGTCTGGCCTGAAGTTCTGGCGAAACCAGCATATCGTAGTTTCTTTGGCACATTTCAAAGCCCGAGATAACGTCGAGATCGATCTGATCATTGGGCAATTTGTAAAGAGGGTGATCGCGGCCACAGTACAAGTGGTGCTCTTCGTGGCACAGTTCGGTGTAGACCAGATCAGCTACCTTATTTCGAAACGGCGCAATTGCGACGTGCAGGTCGCCGGTGATCAGGCGTTGCGTTAGTTCGGTTGGTGATGCCACCACGATTTCCAGCCGGACTTCGTTGGGCCGGTCTAGGAACCGCTTTAGCGACTTTGCCAGCTTAAGGTCCGCAAGTGTGTTGACCGCATCGACAAGTCCAATGCGCAGATCACCGGTTATGGTGTCGCGCAGTTCCAGCAGTTCCGCATCAAAATCACGAGCGCTGCGCAGGATGTCGCCAGCTTTACGATAGGCGATCTCACCCCGCTCGGTCAGGTGAAATCCTCCGCGGCCACGTTCGCAGATCCGGTATCCAAGCGCGGCCTCAAGATCGCGGATTCGGATGCTGATTGCCGACTGGGTTATGCCCAAAGCGTATTGCGCATCGGTAAACCCGCCGCATTCGACCACGGTCACGAAAGTCTCTAACAGAGTATTTCTGAGCAGTTTCAACGAGTATCCGCCCCACAGGAATTTCCACGCAGTTTACATGAAAAATCTTTATGTGAACATAATCAATATGATATTTTTTCGTGTAAATTTCTGTGTTGTCCTGCCTCTCGATCTCCAAACCACAAAAGATCAATGGGAGGAAACCAACATGACATTTACCCTTAGGCACCTCAGGAACACAGCTGCAGTTGCACTGCTTAGCCTGACGCCACTCACCGCTTTGGCCGAAGACTGGAAATTCGCCATCGAAGAGATTCCTGGCTCGATCATGGACGCCTATGCGCAAGAGTTTAAATCGCGCATCGAAGCCGCCACCAACGGCGACGTCACCGTCACTGTTTACCCAATGGGCACTTTGGGTACGCCGACCGAAACCGTTGAGCAAGCTGCCGACGGTATCATCCAGTTCACCAATGTTTCGATCGGGAACCTCGGAACCATTGTTCCCGAAAGCCAGGTCTTCCTGCTACCTTATCTGCTGCCGTCTGATCCGGTCGCGATTTCGGAGATCCTCAGCAGCTCGGAAACTATCTACGGCCCGCTGAACGACGATTTCCGCCAGCGTGGTCTGGAAGTGATGACCATGTATTCCGAGGGTCCTCAGGTCTGGACCACCAATCGTGAAATCCGTACGCCTGATGACTTCGAGAACTTCAAGATGCGGGTGATGGTGTCGCCGATCCTGCTGGAAACCTACAAGAACATGGGTGCCAGCCCGACGCCGCTACCGTTCGGCGAAGTATTTGGCGCGCTGCAGCTGGGTGCGGTCGATGGTCAGGTCAACCCGATCCCTACCATCGAAGAAATGAAGTTCTACGAAGTCACCAGCCACCTGATCTGGGCCGGCGAGCAGGAACTTGTCACCACCGTTGTTGCTGGTTCGGACTGGTTCGAAACCCTCAGCCCGGACCGCCAACAGTTGGTGCGTGACACAATGGCCGACATGACTGGGTTCATTGACGGTGTGGTCACGGATTTCAACCAGAAACGTCTGGACATCATCAAAGAAGCCAAGCCTGACATCGGTCTGGTCGTTCTGACCGAAGAAGAGCGGGACGCGTTCCGCGAGCGCAGCACCGGCACCTCGGCGGCTTATGTCGACACCGTTGGCGGGCGCGGTCAGGAATTGCTGGACGCGCTGCAAGCGGAACTGGCGGGCAACTGATCCCTACCCAAACCACTCACTCAAAACGACCTCACGCGCCCTGCGCGTGAGGGCTTTCAAAGGGAGGACACCATGCAAAGCGGCACCGCCACTCCCTTCGGCTTTTTGGGAAAGATCGACGCCGTCATCGGACGGATCGAAGTCTGGATCCTGGGCTGGGGGATCATCCTGATGGCCACGAACACAATCGCCAACGTCTTTGGCCGGTATGTGTTCAACCAGTCCATCTATTTCTCGGAAGAACTGAATGAGTTCTTGATTGTCATCGTTACCTTCATGGGGCTGGGCTATGCCACGCGCAAGGGTATTCACATCCGCATGTCGGCGATCTATGACGCGCTGCCGATCAAGATACGCAAAGGTCTTATGGTCGTGATCGCGGCCACCACGGCGGTCGTGATGGCGGTTCTGGCCTGGTACGCGCTGGAATATGTGCAGAAAGTCGCCTCTCGCGGGCGGATCACCCCGGCGCTGCAACTGCCACTGTACCTGACATACGTCTGGGTGGTGGTTGGGCTGACGCTCGCCTCGTTCCAGTATCTGCTGACTGCGATCCGCAATCTGAATTTCGCCGAGGAAGACGTCTACGTCTCGTACCTCGAAGTCGACAGCTACGAAGATCCCGAAACCGCAGCCGCAATCCAACGCTACGAAGATTCCACGGAGGCAGACAAATGACCGAGTTGATGCTGGTCGTGATGATCGTCCTGCTGCTTGCAGGCTTCCCGATGAAAATGCCGCTGATCTCGGCGGCGGTACTGGGCTTCCTTGTCTATTTCCCCGACATGAACATGCGGATCCTGATCCAGCAGATGATCGGGGGTGTGAAACCTGCCGCGCTGATCGCGGTGCCCATGTTCATTTTGGCCGCCGATATCATCACACGCGGACATTCTGCCAACCGCCTGATCGATTTGGTGATGAGTTTCATGGGTCACATCAAAGGCGGGCTGGCGATCTCGGTCACGTCTGCCTGCGCGCTGTTCGGCGCGGTTTGTGGTTCGACCCAGGCAACCGTTGTGGCCATCGGCGGAGCGATGCGGCCCCGGATGCTAAAATCGGGCTATAGCGACAGTTTCTCGATCGGGCTGATCGTGAATGCCGCTGACCTTGCCTATCTGATCCCGCCTTCCATTGGGATGATCATCTATGGCGTGGTTTCCGGAACCTCGATCTCGCAGTTATTCATTGCCGGAATCCTGCCGGGCCTGCTGATCGTGGTGCTGTTTTCGGGCTATTGCATGGTCTACGCCTATCGCCATGACATCCCCGTCCTGCCACGCGAAGGCTGGGGGCAGCGCTTTACTGCATTGCGCAAAGCGCTGTGGCCGATGGGCTTCCCAGCTATCATTGTGGGCGGCATCTATGGTGGCATCTTTTCACCAACCGAGGCGGCCGCGATCTGTGTGCTCTATGCAGTCGTGCTCGAAGTGGTGATCTTCCGTTCGATCAAGTTAGGTGACCTGTTTGATATCGCGCTGTCCACGGGTGCCATAACGTCGGTGGTGTTCATCCTGATTGCCGCAGGTGCCGCGTTCAGCTGGACGCTCAGCTTTGCGCAGGTGCCACAGACCATCATCGCCGCGCTGGGTCTTGAACAGGCCGGACCGCTGATGGTGCTGCTTGCCATCAACGTCGCCTTCTTTGTCGGCTGCATGTTCGTGGACTCGATCGTTGTGATCCTGATCCTGGTTCCGATCTTTGCACCCATGATCAAGGCCAGCGGTCTTGACCCGGTTCTGGTCGGTGTCCTCATCACGTTGCAAGTCGCCATCGGTGCCGCCACGCCTCCATTCGGCTGTAACTTGTTCACAGCTATTGCTGTGTTCCGCCGACCCTTCGTGGAAGTTGTGCGCGGAGTGCCTCCATTCCTGATCATTTTGTTGATCGTGACGGGCTTACTGATAGCCTTCCCTCAAATTGCCCTGTTCCTGCCGGAACTGGCCTATCGCTAAACCATAAGAAACGGAGAAAATCATGTCGGGACATGGGTATGAATCTGGTCGTCTGAACCTGCCTTTTGTCGGCATCGCGACCTTTGGCAAGAAACCTTACGTCGAAAACTGGGACGCCATCGACGCCGATGTGGCGATCCTGGGCGCGCCGTTTGACTTTGGCTGTCAGTTCCGCTCTGGCGCCCGGTTTGGCCCCCGTTCGGTGCGCGAGGCCTCGACCCTGTTCAGCTTTGGTCATGCCGGGGCATATGACCACGAGGACGACGCCACCTATCTGGGCAGCGATGTACGTATCGTCGATCTGGGGGACGCAGATATCATCCACACCAAGACCGAAGAGAGCCACGCGAACATCGAATACGGAGTAAAAAAGATCCTCGATGCTGGCGCGCTGCCGGTCACGATCGGTGGTGATCACTCGATCAACATCCCTTGCATTCGGGCTTTTGAAGAAGACTGCGCCAAGAACGGACCCATCCATGTGATCCAGATCGACGCGCATCTGGATTTCGTCGATGAACGCAAAGGCGTCACCGACGGTCATGGGAACCCGATGCGCCGCGCGATCGAGAAAGACTATGTTTCAGGCATGACCCAGCTGGGTATCCGCAACGTGTCTTCGACCGCGAAAGAGGGCTATGAAGACGCCCGCGCCCGTGGCTCGGACATTCTGTCGGTGCGACAGGTACGGAAGTTGGGAACCGAAGCGGTTCTGGATCGTATTCCCGACGGCGCTCGCTACTATGTCACCATCGACATCGACGCGTTCTGCCCCTCGATCGCACCCGGCACGGGGACGCCCAGCCATGGTGGATTCCAGTATTACGACGTGCTTGAAATTCTCCAGGGTCTGAGCAAACGCGGCGACGTCGTGGGCATAGATCTGGTCGAAGTAGCCCCGGCCTACGACCCGTCGGAAAGCACTCAGATCCTTGCGGCGCAACTGCTGTTGAACTTCGTCGGGTTTATCTTCCACAACAAGAAATAAGCTCCCTCCCCGTGGCATTCTTCAGGAGAGATTGCCAATCCCTGCCAGCTTGCGGTCCATCTGCGAGCTGGCTCTTTTGCCTGGTTTTGCAAATAATTGCGGTGTTCGTTATTGCGGTGCACCTCTGGTGGCGACGCGCAATCCATCAACGTCACTGAATCTTGTGGCTTTGAACGCGAGTACTGGTTTCAGAGCTTCTCTGATACCAAAGCAACACGGTTCAAACAGCCCAAACTGTCGCAGCAGATTTGAATCGATCCGGGTTGAGATTCGATCATCGGATGCGTTTAGTACCGAAATGACGAAATCTCAGGCTTCCTCGCCCAGCTACACCAAACGCGCTTATTCTGTCGCTTTTGGCATTGGCGTGGCCCTTGCCGTAATTCTGTCGGTGTTTCTATACATTTCGCGTGAGACGGGAAACCGTATCGGTGACATGCATGAGGCGTGGCGGGACTATTCGGCTGATACCACGCCACGGGGCTACTTGATTTCGGATATACGCGCGTACTTTGGCTACGGCGGCCTGATCCATAACTTCAAAAACTACGTGCTGCGCCACAGCCCGGAATATGGGCCGACACTCCGGCGACAATCGCGCAACCTGTTGACCACGATTGAAGCCTACCGTGGCACCACGCCTTCCATAGCCGAACTGCAAGCGCTGCTGCAGATCGAAGAGGTTGCGCGCGAATATACAGACAACATCCCTCGCATCGAGGCCGGTATCGCCGCCGGATTGAGCGCGGAAGAAATCGACGCCATTGTTCGCGTCGATGACAGTGACGCCTTGACCGCGCTGGCCGAGCTTGAATCCCTGTGGATCGCCGAGCGGGACCAGAGTCTGTTGGGCATGGTGCAAGCCTTCTCGGAGGGCGAACGTTTTGTCCGACACTTCTCGGTTCTGCTGGTCGGCCTGATTATCGTGATCGGTGTAATTGCCATTCTGACGACCCTTTTGATTTCCTCCATCCTGCGCACGAACCAACGACTGAAATCCGAGCTCGCCCTGCGAGAACAGGTCGAATTGGCCGAACGCAAACTGGCCCGTGCGGTCGAGCAAAGCCCGGCGTCAATCATCATCACCGATACGGACCTCAAGATCGAATACGCAAACCGCAAGTTCTTTGAACTCAGCGGTTATGAGCCGGATGAGATCTACGGGCATACGCCGAAGATATTGCAGTCCGGGCAATCGGGGCGGGGTGTTTACAGCGAACTGCAAAGCAGCCTTCAAAAAGGTCAAAGCTGGTACGGTGTGTTTCGGAATTTGCGCAAAGACGGCAGCCACTATTGGGTGTCCAATGCGATTTTTCCACTGGTTGATCAGAATGGCGCTATTACGCACTACATCGGAATTGGCGAAGACCTGACTGAAAGCCGCCGCACCAATGAACAATTCGCTCAGGTCCAGAAGATGGAGGCCGTCGGCATTCTGGCCGGTTCAGTCGCGCACGATTTCAACAATGTCCTGATGAGCGTGACCGGCAATGCCGATCTGATCGAATTGGATGCCGCCGGAAACGAAGACATTCAAACATCGGTTGACCATATACGCATCGCAGCCCGCCGTGCTCAGGCGCTGGTGCGTAAAATGCTGACCTTCGCCCGACAGCGCCCGCGGAACCCTCAGCGCGGGGACATGGTGAAAGCGGCCAAAGAGGCGTTGGAACTTATCCGAGTCTCTGCACCGCCCAACGTGGAAACCCGTTTCGAGATCAATGTCGATACTGCCTTCGTGGATTTTGACGGCACACTGTTCTTCCAGACACTGCTGAACCTCTGTCACAACGCGTTCGAAGCGATGGGCGATAAATCAGGTGAGGTTGTTTTGCGCATCGGCCTTGCGGACAAGAGCGTTCTGGATGATCTGCCGGATGACGCAATCGGCGTTATCCGGCTGGACATCAGTGATACCGGGCCGGGCATGTCCAAAGAACTGCAGGACAAGGTGTTCCAGCCCTTCTTTTCTACAAAGCCGGTTGGAAAGGGTACGGGGCTGGGGCTGACCATCGTTCACAACAGTGTTGAAGAGTGCAGGGGACGTGTAGAGTTGCACTCTGAACCCGGAAAAGGGACCCGTTTCAGCCTGTATTACCCATTGATGCCTGCGCTTAGCCCGGAAGAGCAGGCGGACGTCGAGGCAGTCGCGGGCGACGAACATATCCTGCTGGTCGACGATGATGAGAACGTGTTGTACGTCACGCGCCGTCTGCTGACGCGCTTTGGCTATCGTGTAGAGGCATATTCTGATCCTGTACGCGCCATTGAGGCTTTCAATTCCAATCCGGATGCCTTTGACGCGATCGTGACGGACCTCATGATGCCAGCACTTGTCGGCACGGAACTGATCGAGGCCGCCCGTACGGTCAGAGCCGATATTCCAGCCGTGCTGATCAGCAGCTATTTCGAAAACGCACAGGTTTTGAATGCCGATGACGCTCCGGTCATGGTGCAAAAGCCGGTTGAAGTGCGAAACCTTGCACGGATCATTCGATCCCTGCTTGGCTGAGTCTTCGTTACAAAATTTAACATCTCTTCACAGACCTTAATCTGGATCAAATCACCACGAAACAACTGCCCTCTACAATTTGGACAACCGGTCCTCGGCCACCCGGAGAGACCGGTCCAGCGACAAAGGGGCATTTAGATGATGACCAAAGCCAGAACATGGTTCTCGGCGCTATCGACAGTTTCGCTGCTGACGATCTGTGCCGCGTTACCGGTTCACCAGGCCCAGGCGGAAGAACCGGGCCCGGTGGAAGCAATTGAATTTGATCCAGCCAAGGCGGCTCTTGGGAAGCGATTGTTCTTTGATCCACGCCTGTCCGGCGACACCGAGCTGTCCTGTGCCAGCTGCCACCAGCCGGAATTGGGTTTCACTGACGGGCAGGCTCTGTCGGACGCCTATGCAGGGAACCTGCATTTCCGCAACGTTCCGACGTTGATTAACAGCGCCAAGCGCGCGGCGTGGTTCCATGATGGACGCATCGGCACCAACCTCAACGACGTGACCCGCGAAAGCATCACCGAGACCTATTCCATGAACATGGACATGCGTCTGATGCAGGAACGCATCAAGCAGGATCCGGTTTATGTCGAAATGTTCGAAGCTGCCGGATTTGGCGAGCCTTCAAACGGTGGTGTCCGAAACGCGATCCCCGAATATCTGAAAACGCTGATCTCGCGTGGCGCACCCTTCGACACCGGCGAGATGTCGGAAGAGGCCATGGCGGGCTATGAACTGTTCAACGCCAGCGGCTGCAATTCGTGCCACTCGGGCGAGCGGTTCACCGATGACCTGCCGCATAATATTGGTGTTCCGGACAACCCGGACATTTGGGCGACGCCCGAACGCCACATCACTTTCGTGGCCATGATGAAGTTCCTCGGTGTTGCGAACTACATGAACCTGCGCGCCGATCCGGGCGCTTACATCCGTACCCACAACGCCGACACGTTCGGCACCTTCATGACCCCGACGCTGCGCGAACTGACCTACACCGCGCCGTATATGCATAACGGCACGATGGCGACGCTCGAAGATGTGGTGTCCTTCTACAACGCCGGTGGCGGTGACGATGAAAACAAGGACCCGCGCATCAAGCCGCTGAACCTGAGCGAGACCGAGCAAGCGCAGCTGGTGGCCTTCCTCAAGGCGCTGTCTGGCGAGCCGCTGACCGGTCCTGAATTCATCGCCGAGGACATCGATACGGACTATGCGCCGATCGAGAACTGGCAAGACGCGACAAACTGAGGAGTGGACCCATGAAAGACCTTAAGTCTTACCTTTCAGGTACAATCGCCACCGCTGCTCTGGTTGCCGCCCTTGGTTCGCACGCCTTTGCAGAAACCAGCATGGAGATTGAGGCCGGTATCGGCGGGGCAGACCCCGATCCGGATGCGCCATTGGTGGCGCTGGGCGAGCCTCCAATTCCGCTGGACAACCCCCAAACCGATGCCAAGATCGAACTGGGCAAGATGCTGTTCTTCGATCCGCGTCTGGGCGGCAATCCATCGACGCCCTGTTCGGCCTGTCACATGCCGGACGTCGGGTGGGACGTCGAAGCACCAATCTCGTTCGGATATCCCGGCACGACCCACTGGCGCAACAGCCAGACCATCGTGAACTCGGCCTATTACGGCAAGCTGTTCTGGGCGGGCTCAAGCAAAAGCCTGGAAAGCCAGGCCAAATCCGCCGCAGGCGGCGCGGTTGCCGGGAACGGCGAGGCCGACATGATGGAGGCCCGTCTGGCCTTCGTCCCCGAATATGTCGAACGCTTCAACGATGTCTTTGGTGACCAGTGGCCGCGCGTCGGCAACGCATGGCGGGCCATCGCTGCGTTTGAACGCACCATCGTCCAAACAGACACCCCCTTCGACAACTACCTGCGCGGGGATGATGCGGCGCTAACCGAAGAACAAAAACGCGGGCTGGAGCTGTTCACCGGCAAGGCGCAATGTTCCGAATGCCACAATGGCGCGCTGCTGTCGGATGAGAAATACTACAACACCGGCGTGCCCGCCTATGGCGGTTGGCAGGATGACGGTCTGGCACAAGTCACCTTCCGGTACGAGCTTTATGCCAAAGGCTCGACCGAAGAGATGTATCGCCACACCAAGGACGACCCTGGCTTCTATTTCCGCACCAAGGAAAAGGCCGACAAGGGCAAGTTCCGCACACCGTCCCTGCGTTACACCCTCTATACCGAACCCTACATGCATAACGGCATGTTGGCGACGCTCGAGGATGTGGTTGAATTCTACAACCAGGGCGGCGGCGAGAATGAGTTCTCGGATAACAAATCCCCGCTGATCCAACCCCTTGGCCTGAATGATCAGGAAAAGGCGGATCTGGTGGCCTTCCTGAAATCCCTGTCCGGCGAGGAGATCCTGATCGAGGAACCCGAACTGCCGGATTACCAGCCGCTTCCAGCGGCTGCCACAGAGGAGTAAGCGCTATGACAGATCATAACGCAACCGGATGCAGCTGTTCGGGCGAGGCCAAAAAGGCCTGCACCGTGAACCGCCGACAGTTCTTGTTCGCTTCGGGTGCAACGACCTTTGCCGTGATGGTGGCCATGCCCACCCGTCACGGTCAGGCCGAGCAAGTACCCGCCCTGGTGTCCACCTATCCGCGCAAGCTGATCGGCAAATTGTCCGAGCTGGAACAGGATGTGCCGTTCGAGTTCTATTACCCGGATGAGGGCGACTATTCGGACTCGATCCTGGTCAAGACCGGCGTGGAAAGCGGCGGCGGCATCGGTCCGCAGCGGGACGTTGTGGCCTTCAACCTCACCTGCACCCATCAGGGGGGGTCGATGTTTGACAGCTACAAGCCGGATCACAAGGTGCTGGGTCCATGCCCGCTGCATCTGTCCACGTATGACGTGACACGGCATGGCATCCTCGTCTCGGGGCAGGCCTACCAGTCACTGCCGCAGGTCCTGTTGGAACTGGACGGCGATGACATCTACGCCGTTGGCATGTTCGGCCTGATCTACGGCCGTTACGACAATCTCATTGCATAAGGGGAGGGGAGACTGACAATGGCAACCCCGTATTACGTACCCGAAACCAACGTCCCGCTGCCGCCCAAGGGCGCCGAGGTCATCTCGACCGCCTGCGACTATTGCATCGTGGCCTGCGGTTACAAAGTCTATCGCTGGCCTGTGACAGCCAAGTCGGGCGGTCCCGGCGCGGATGAAAACGCATTTGGCGAGGATTTCCCCGTTGCCCCCTTGGGTGCATGGGTGGCTCCGAACCAGCATAATATCGTGCTGCACAAGGGCCAGCCGCATCACGTGGTGATCATCCCGGACAAGGACAACCAGACCGTCAATACAGACGGCGACAGTTCTTTGCGGGGCGGGTGTATTGCACAGAAATGCTATAACCCGCAGACGCCGACACGCGACCGCCTGAAGACGCCGCTGATGCGGATCTATGGCACACTGATGCCGGTCCCGTGGGATCTGGCGCTGGATGTGGCGGCCGAGGTGGGCAACCACGTCATCGCCAAACACGGCACCAATGCCTATGGTGTGAAAACCTTCAGCTACCAGTATATCGAGAACACCTATGCAATCTCGAAATACGCGCTGCGCCATATCAACACTGCGAACTTCACCTTCCACGACACGCCGTCCGACGTGACATCGACACCCGGTTTCCGGGATGCGGGTTTCGATAACTTCGGACCGTCCTATGAAGACTGGCGCGACGCGGAAACCTTGCTGGTCTGCGGCACCGACCCGTATGAGACCAAGACCATCCTCTATACCCAGTGGATGATGAAGGGGATGCAGAACGGTCAGAAGGAAATCTATCTGATCCCGCGCCGGTCCGCCGGTGTGGCCCATGCTGAGAAGATGGGCGGTCTGCATATCGACGTTCTGCCCGGCACTGACCTGCTGGTTGTCAACGCCATTGCCCGCGTCATCGTGGAAAATGGCTGGGAAGACAGCGATTGGATCAAGAAATGGGTCAACAACAAGTGGGAGAGCTCCTCTGGCTTCGGTCAGGGCACCCGGAACACGCCCTGGCAGTGGCGCACGACCTGGGGCAAGTTCCAGACCAAAGGCTTCGAGGACTGGAAAGAGTGGCTGTTGTCGCAGGACGAATTCGCGCCCGAGACCGCCGCGGCCATGGCCCAGATCGACGTGCAAAAGATCTATACGGCTGCCGAATGGCTTGCCAAACCCAAAGAGGATGGCTCGCGCCCGAAAACCTCGATCATGATCGAGAAAGGGTTCTACTGGTCGAACAACACCGGCAACACACAGGCGATCTCCGCGCTGGGCATCATCTGTGGCTGTGGCGGTCGTCCAGGTCAGGTCATCGGCCGAGCCGGTGGTCACCAGCGGGGCGGCGTCAAGGGCGGGAAGTACCCGCGCAACAAATCGCCCGAGAAACTGCCGGGCCGCCGTCGCCGCGCCATGGATACCGACCGGTATCTGATCGCAGGTCATACCCGTATTGCCCACGTGATCGGCACCACCTGGATTCAGTCCATGTGCGGATCGCAGCAACTGGCCGACAAGTTCGAGGAACTGACCGTCCGCAATCCGCACCAGATCGCCAGCTTCGACAAGCAAGAGATGATCGATACGCTGAAGGCCCGCGCCGACAGTGGCGGCATGGTGGTGATCAATCAGGACATCTATCTGCAGGACCCGATCGGCAACCGATACGCCGACATCGTATTCCCGGCAGCGACTTGGGGCGAAGAGGATTTCCTGCGCGCCAACGGTGAACGCCGTCTGCGTCTGTATCAGAAGTTCTATGATGCCCCCGGTGCGGCGAAACCCGACTGGTGGATCATCGCGCAACTGGCACAGCGGATGGGCTTTGACGGGTTCGACTGGCAGAGTTCGAACGAGGTCGCCGAAGAGGCCGTGCGCTTTACCCGCGGGTCGCGCAAAGATTTCCACGCGGTCTATCGTCTGGCCAAGAAGGAAGGCAAAGGCCTGCACCAGAAGGTCCGTGAATTCGGCACCGATGGGGTGCAATGCCCGGTCATGCTGGATGCCGATGGTGTTACACTGATTGAGACCAAGCGCCTGCACGACACGACACGCACGCTGCCGGAGACCGGTGCAGCTGGGAAAGATGTGTTCAACAAGAAGCTGACGCACTTCAACAGCCAAACCGGTAAGTGCAACATCCAGAAATCGCCTTGGGGTCTGTTCTCGGACTATTGGGAATGGCTTAAACCAAACAAGGACGAAGGCGAGTTGTGGGCGACCTCCGGTCGGATCAACGAACGCTGGCAATCCGGTTTCGACGACCGCCGTCGCCCGTACATCGTGCAGCGCTGGCCGGAAAACTGGGTCGAAATCCACCCCGACGATGCGGCCGAGCGCGGCATCGAAAGCGGCGATTATGTGATGGTCTATTCGGAACGCGTTCCGGGTAACAAGACTACGCTGCTGGGTGTGGAAGGTGATGACTTCCAGTTCTCGAAACTGATGGAGAACGGGCATATCGAACTGACCAAAGCGGCGATCACCGCCGTGGCCATGGTCACGCCCGCCATCAAGAAAAGCGTTGTTTACATGGACTTCCTGCACATGCAGCAGCCTGCAAACGCGCTTGAGGGCCGGATCGTCGACTGGATCAGCGGCAACTACAACTACAAGATGGGTGTTGCCAAGGTCCGCAAACTGGGGCCGAGCCCCTACAAGACCTCGTTCCGTACGATGTCCTTTGCGCCGCGCGACATCGCCTGATGACAGCTTTCCGGGGGGCGGATGCCATGCCGCCCTTCGGGTTCGGTCCCACTGCAGAAGGGACCATAGGCCGGCGTCCCCGGCCTAACTGGAAGGCAGGTATCGGTTGGTAAACCTGCCTTCCACTTTCACCCAACCCGCCCAACCGCAGACATGGCAGCTTGATATGAACATGCATTCCGATACCGCCCTGCGCGACGAGGCCACCAGCCTGTTTTCCGAATACGCAAAATCCGATTATGACGTGATCCGCCTGCGCGCCATTCAGGCCCTGACCGCCATTGGAGCCAGCAACAGCCCGACCTTGGTCGAGGCGTTGCTGGATGATGACGAAGACGTCCGTCAGGACGCCGCTCAGGCGCTGGGCGCTTTGGGAGTACAGGAAGCCGCTTCGCAACTTCTGGAGAACCTGATCCACGATCCTTGTGGTGAGGTGAAGCTGGCATGCGTGAACGCCTTGGCGGAATTGCAATTCGAGGATGCCGCGCCTTACCTTCGCACCTTCGTGACCGGGCGTGGGGATGAGGTCACGTGGGACGAAGACGAACTCCATCAGGACGAGTGGGACGACTGGCTGGACACCCAAATCGCTGCAATCAAGGCATTGGGTCAGTTGGGTGACGTTGCCGCGATCGAACCGATTGTCATGGCTCTGATGGACGAAGACGGGCAGGAATTGGGCGATGTCGCCTGCGAAGCGTTGGGCCGGATCGGCCAGCCTGCCGTTCCGACCTTGGGTGTGTTCGCTCAATCCTCGAACCGCCGCCTGCGCCACCGTGCCCTGAAAGCGTTGGCAGCTGTTGGTGGCACCGAAGCCGAAGGCATTCTGCGCAAGGTGCTAAAGGACAAAGACGGCGCAGTTCGCCTGATCGCCTATGAGGCGTTGATGCCCAATAACACGTCCTTGGTCGAGCAAGCCCTGACCGATGCGGTCGAAGACATCCGCATCGCCGCGCTGAATATGTCGGGATTTTCCGAAGCGGAACTGCTTGACCGCATGATGCGCGACCCGGGTGCCAAAGTGCAGTTGGCTCTGATTGACAGGCTGGACCGCGGTGCTCCGATTGCCGATCGAGAGGACCTGCGATGGCAGGTTCTGGACTTTCTGGCGACTGGACAGCAACCCGAAGTGTCAGCACAGGCGCTGGGTTTGTTGGCGGCTCTGGCCCCGGAACTAGTGGCGGATCGACTGAACGCGCTGTTCTCGGTAGACGCAAGCGACCTCAAGGCTGAGCGTATGCAATGGGCCATCGTTGACGCGCTGGCGACTTCTCCTTCACGCGAAGCGGCGGAGTGGTTGCAGCGCGCGTGCCGTTCTCCGTTCCGGTCCGTGCGGCTAAAGGCTTTGGCGTCGCTGGCGACGATCGTTGTCGACGACGCCCGCCCGCATGTGAACCAGCAGCAGGGGCGCGAGATGCTATTGTCTTTTGCCCTGGCCCCAATGCCGCTTGCTGTGGAACAAGACCCCGAAGAGGAAGCCCCTCGGACCGACATTGCTGCGCTGGAAGGGGCTGGACTGGATGTGTCGGAAGGTGGTGACAATGGCCCGACTTCAAGCCTCGGCGCGATCCTCGGCCACGACGCAATTGCTGCCGAGATGCAGCAAGAAGCAGAAGAGGACGTCGTGCAGCCGCTGACCCCACGCGAGCAGGCTTTGCTGGCCAAGGCCACACGACATCCGAAACGCCGTCGGGTCGCGCTGGACGATGATTCCGAGGCTTTGGCGCGTGAAACCCGCATGTCTGCCATTCGGCTGCTGGGCGAGGTAAGAGGCATGCAGGTTATGCTGGCGCAGATTGTACAGGATGCCGACACCGAAATTGCACAGCAGGCATTGTCGGCGCTGGGTGTATCTGTTGCCCGTCATGGGGCGGAACTGGACGACCGGCAGGTTGTCGAGCTGATTACACAGGGCCTGTCACACACGGATTCGAACCTGTCCTTGCAGGCGCTGAAACTCCTGCAATTGGCTGATCTGCCGCCGCAGGACGCGTTGCGCGGCAAGTTGCGGGCAATGCTGAAAACGGGTGACACTGCGTTTCGTATCGACGCCATGCATATCCTGACCAAATGGAATGGCACGGCAGACGTCGCAGGCGGCCTGCTCGACGATCCGTCCGCTCCGGTTCGGCAGGCTGCGATGCGCCTGATTTCCGAGATCGCTCCGGAGCGGGCATGCGCCGAGATTGTGCCCTTCCTTCTTGCCAATCCCGAGCAGCGCATTCTGACCTATGTCAATGACAACTCTCCGGCAGTGGTATCCATTGGCCGCAAATTATTGGCCGAGCTGCGCGACCAGAACCGCCGCGGGCAATGGCCGGTAATGATCACTGCATTGGCCGATTTGTTGCGGGAGCCTCCGCGCTCGGTCTGAACCCGGAGGAATGGATGCTCCCGTCGTGCAAGACAATCGCGATCATTTTGGTCGCGGCAACAGTCGGACTGGCTTCGATGGCGCAGGCTGACGATGTGCCGGAGGTGGCCGTTGTCCACCAGATCATTGACCTGAACGCCGACACTCCGGCGCATGCTTTTCGGTTCGAACCCAAACTTTTGCACGTTCCTGCCGGATCGACCGTCCGGTTCAAAGGTTCGACGGGACGCCACACCGTTTCGGCAATCCTTCGCATGATTCCCGTTGGTGCGCGCAGTTTCGAAATCCGGGGCCAACCCACTATGGACCTGACTTTTGAGAAAGAGGGCGTCTATGGTATTCGCTGCCGCGTTCACGGTCGGCACGGAATGGTCATGTTGCTGGTGGTCGGTGATCCAAGTGTGAATCTGGAAGAGGCGAAAGCTTATTTGCCGAAACTCGGCGAAGCTGAACGCAAAGGTTTTGAAGAATTATTTGCAGAACTGGAGGGGCAAAATGGCTGATGGATGTGCCTGCGACAGGCATGCTCACATGTATGTCTCGGTAGAACATGCCTTGCAGCGTGGGTTGGAAGCGGCCCCCTGCATTGCGGAGACTGAAGCTCTGCCTTTGTTCGATGCCATTGGTCGGGTTCTGGCGGAAGATTGCCTCAGCAAGGTCGACTTGCCTGCCTTTGATAACTCGGCAATGGATGGATATGCGGTTCGATCTGGTGAACTGATAGACGGCGACGTGCATCATCTGACCATCGCTGGTCGCGTTGCGGCTGGCGACAGCGGTGCGCATGAGGCGCCAGCGGGCAGTGCCTTGCGTATTCTGACAGGCGCACCGGTGCCAAAAGGATTTGATGCCGTTGTGATGCAAGAAGATTGCCAGATCAGCGATGGCGCAATTCGTTTTTCCCGCACGCCAAAACCCGGGCAGCATATTCGCCGTGCGGGCGAAGACCTCAGTTCTGGCGCGCCACTGCTGACTCAGGGATGTGAAATCGGTTCTCGCGAAGTCGCCGCGTTGGCTGCGGCTGGGTACGGAGCGGTCACTGTCCGGCGCAAGTTAAAGGTCACGATATTCTCGACCGGCAGCGAACTTCGTGAAGCCGGAGAAGAGCTTGGCCCGGGCCAGATCTACAACTCCAACCGCTATATGCTGCGGGCGATGCTGGACAAGCCTTGGGTCGAACTTGTGGATGCGGGACCTGTGAAGGATGATCCCGAGATACTTGAGCAAGTCCTGCGCAATGCTTGCGATACATCCGATCTGATAATCACAACCGGTGGAGTTTCGGTCGGCGACGAAGACCACATGCCGCGCCTGTTTGAGGAAATCGGTGGCGAGATCGATGTGATGAAAGTGGCGATGAAACCCGGCAAGCCGATCCTGTTCGGTCGTCGCGGCAACGCGCTGTATGTCGGCCTGCCCGGGAATCCTGTGTCCGCTTACGTTACCTGGCAGGTTATCGGATCGGAGCTTATGGCATCGCGCGTGGGCCTGGCACGAAAAAGGCTGGTTTCAGAGCAAGCAGTTTTGGCGGAACCTCTACAACGGCATAAGGGACGTCAGGAGTACCGCCCGGTGCGGATTGAGGGAGTATCGCCAGACGGTCGACCAAGATTGAGGCCGATGGCGGCGTCCTACAGTGGACGAGTTGCGATGTTGGCGCAGGCTGATGGATTGGCGGTTCTACCGGCTGAGTTGGAAAATTTGCCAGGGGGCCAAGCGCTGGAGTTCCTGCGGTTTTGACCACTCGCGCTAACTCCACGTAACGCTCAGCGTCATCCTTGCGTGCGCCAAGGCGCAGCGGATAGAGGTATTACGAGCCAGCTTTAACGCCTGCCGGGAACGCTTTATGGCCAATGATCACATCCTTGTTGTCGACGACGACCCGCAAATCACTTCGTTTCTAAAACGCTACCTCGAAAAGCAAGGGTGCGATGTAAGTTGCGCAGGCGATGGATCAGGCATGGATGCGATCCTTGCACAAACCGACGTGGATTTGATTTTGTTGGATATCGGTTTGCCGGGGCGAAACGGGTTCGACATCACCAGAGAATTGCGGGTCAACTCGGACATCCCGATCATCGTTCTGTCAGGCCGGGACGAGATTTTCGACCGGGTCGTCGGACTGGAATTTGGAGCCGATGACTACATTACCAAGCCCTTTGAGGCGCGCGAAGTTTTGGCGCGCATCCGAACCGTGCTGAGACGAACAAGATCCGAGC
Source organism: Ruegeria sp. BF12 (assembly GCF_056538705.1). Lineage (NCBI taxonomy): Bacteria > Pseudomonadati > Pseudomonadota > Alphaproteobacteria > Rhodobacterales > Roseobacteraceae > Ruegeria > Ruegeria sp. BF12. Next base: position 26,256 of record NZ_JBQFTP010000018.1, read on the forward strand.
ACAATCGTTCGAACCAGAAAGACTCAGATACTCCGCTGATCAAGTTTGGGGACTGGGTTCTGAATCTGAACGAACGCACTCTGACTGCAACAGGCGCGCACCAATCGACTCCATTGACGACGACTGAATTCGACGTTTTGCAAGTCTTTGTGAGTAACCCGCATATGGTGTTTTCACGCGATCAGCTTCTGGACAAAGCCCGGGGTCGGGAAACGATTGTCGGGGACCGAACGATCGACGTTCACGTCATGCGGTTACGCAAGAAAATCGAACCCGATCCTTCCGCACCGACCTACATCAAGACGATACATGGTATCGGCTATTGTTTTGCGTCCAATGTCAGCAAAATCGGCTTTAACTCGGCTCCGGGTACCTGAGCCTGTCAACCGATGCCGCTAGGTTCAGGACTCATAGCCAACAAATGACGATTGAGGCGAGAGCGATTTCTGACAGGAAGACCTTGGGCACCTGTCGTATCGGGTGGCTACGCGCCGCCAGTCCTTCAGTCTCCCGAACATGATCTCAATGCGGTTGTGCCGTTCATAGCGGCGTTTGTCGTATCGTATGGTGGTCTTCCGTTGCTTTCTGCCTGGGATGCAGGCGCATATCCCATTGTCTTTTAGCGCTTCTCTGAACCAAACTGCGTCGTAGCCGCGATCACCGAGAAGCCATTCCACCTTTGGCAAGTTGCCCACCAATTCCGGTGCGCCGATATACTCGCTGACCTGACCAGCCATGATGAACAGGTTCAATGGGCGTCATTCGCCATTGTGCTTGAACCAATGGCGCACCATGCCTCATCTGTCACAGATCGCGCGCAGCTTTGTGTTCATACCGCCCTTTGTACGACCTATCAGGCGTCCACGTCCTCCTTTTTGATGCCCAAACTGGTCGCGTGCGATGTGCCTTATGGTAAGTAGCGTCGATCATCACAGTCTTCTCTTCACCGTGTTCGGCGGCCAGACCGGCCATCATGCGGGCGAAGATACCTTGTTCGTGGCGGCACCCGAACCAGTGGCGTTTGCCACTCACCTCGACCGTTTCCAACGGTTGTACAGCGTCTTGTGCCGTCCATAAGCGGCGGGCGCGTCGCGCCATCTTAAGCCATTGCGCTTGATGAAGATAATACCACTCAAGACACGCCTGTCATCTACGCGAGGTTTGCCGTGGGACTTTGGAAAGAAAGGCTTAAGTCGCGACAATTGCTCGTCGCTCAACCAGAAGAAATCAGATATATTCACCGCACTTTTAGCGAGCCATGAAACATGCCGCCTGGCGAAAATCTATGGGTCCTGACCCTAGAGGGATGGCACGTGGTCTTTATCGTCATGAAGCGCTCTTTCGAAAGACAGGAACTCAAAATATCCGCACTTTTCGCCATGCGGGTAGGCGCGGCAGGCTTCGGGTCTCGCGTCATAAACAGTACAGTGCCGCTGCTCGCCGTCAAAGAACGTGCAGATTTTGCTAAAATGGCGATCCGATTTATGCTTCAACATTAATGGATAGCGGCTGCGGCCCTGAAACATGCCGAGTTTTGTGTATTTTGTGATCAGCTTCTCTTCGGAAATGCCAAGGTGAGAACACAGTCGGTCAACGTCTTGGGGTGTCAAATCGATCTGGTCGTATGTGCAGCAGAACCCAGGACAGGTTGTGCAATCGAATTGGTTGTCAGCCACCATTTTGTCCTTTTCTGAAAATCGTTGTGCTCTGGTAAAAATTCACGATGTCCAGCCGCCACTATTTGTCGAGTTCATCTGCGCTGGTTCGGTCTGATGTCCCGCAGGGTATTCGAAAGACTTGACCGATTGGACGTTCAGGGCCATTCTCCCAAAAAACGAGGGGAATATTATGAGCGATCTGACAGTATTTGTACAAGAAGCCAATTTGAATGATTTGTCCGTTCAGCAACTCAACAAGATTGAGGAAATCCTTTTGCGCTCGCAGGATAGCGCTGTGCAGGAACTTGAAAGCATAACGACAGCAGTGAAAATGCTGAACGAAGTACGCCAAAGACGCGACGGTGACGGCCGCGTAAAGAAAAGCCCGAAAAAGGATTGAGTTTTTAACTGGCTTTTCAGCCAGTGGAATCACTTTTTTTCTCTGGCTTTGCGCAGGGCTTCTGCCGCGCGCGCAAAGCTGGGTCTAGTATTGACCATTTCCATAATGTCAGGATCAGACCAGTTGATATGATCCAGCGCGACGGAAACGGCATCGGTTCCAAAGTCGCGCTGCCTTTCGCGGTCGGCCTGTAGCGCTTTCTTCAACTCAGCAGATCCAAATTCAAGCAATTTGTCCGCATGTTGCCCTTTCTGGCCGCTGGCCACAGGGTCCCAAAGTGATCCGTGTGTCATCCAGCGCAGTGCGGTATGCAGAAGGTTGCTAAACCCGACATAGAAACTGCCAACGCCAATGTAGTTTTCCAGCGTATAGACCCGGTGCGTGAATTTGCCGGGAAGAAAAATGGTTTCGCCCGGTTTGACGACAAACCAACATGCGCTTTTCAATGAAAGGAAGGCTTCTGGATCGAAGCGGGCTTTTCCATTCAAATCAACACGTTCGACATCATCCAGTCCTGCATCAAGTCCTTCGTAGGTTTCCCAAGCCAGCCAGAGCTTGCTACCCACGCAGCAATGATTGCAGACCGCCATGTCATCGGAATGAGAGTCAGTCAATTTGCCCGCGGTGCTGAAAACGGCTGTCAGCATTTCCAGCTCGCGGATTTCGTCGGATGCGTCGGGCATCAGGTTCCAGGGCTTAAGGAAGTCTACATCAAAATATTCGGCCAATGGGCCGTTTCGAACCGGTAGGTCGGTGACACCCAAGACCACACCAGATTGCCGCCAGCGCTGCAGTATTTCAGCAATTGTAAGCTGTCGTTTTTCATCACCGGTTCCCAGTCGCACTCGATACGTGTCGGGCGCTGTGCACCGTGCCAGATGGGCCGCCAATTGGTCGGGGGGGCAAACAAAGCTCCCGTCGGGACCACGAGCCAAAGGTTGCGGAAAGTCACTATAAAGAACTGGCTGCTGTCTGGCGATGCTTTCGAAAATATGGCTTTTGTCGAAAGGAAGTGGTTTCAGTTCTAATTCCCGAAGCCTTTGTCCCGAGCCTTCGGGGAATTGCAGGTTACGGTCCAGGCGACGGAGACTTCGGAAAAATAACAGAACCGCCTCGTCAGAGTCGGGTGTGTTTGCCTCGAATTTTCTATGCAACATCTGGTGAATGCCCTTTGAACTGCTCAAGATATTTGCCAGCTTTTATAAGGTCGAAAGAACCGCTAGTATGATCAACGCCTGCAATTGCCTTTTTCAAATACTCAACGGCTGGCCCGTTCGGACCGAGTGCCGGTGCGTTTTCCGCAATGCTGAGCGCAATTTTTAGCATAAAGCTTGCCGCGCCCTGCTGCTCGGCCAGAGAAAAGGCATCCAGAAAGCAGCGGTGGGCGGCGTCGCTATTGCTACCTGACCCAAGCAACAATAGTTCACCTTTGACCCGTTGTGCTTCGGGGGCAAGCCAAGGTTGCTTGGAAATGACGTCGTCGATCAAGCCGAGCCCCAGGTCTTTTTGGCCGGTTTCCAAGTAGACCTTCGCTTGCAGCATGGTTGTAAACCCCTGCCGCCAGGCATTCGATAACAGGTCTGCGCCTTCGTCGTGCTCACCTTTTTTGGTCAGAGCCCAGCCTTTCAGGTTGCGGCCCCATTCAACAAAGAAGGGATAATTGTGGATTTTGGATTGGCTGATAATTTCCTCGGACACTTCAATAAGTTCGTCATATTCCGAGCTGAAATGCAGTAGAACGCCGCGCATCGCCAATGAATAAACCAAGGATTGCTTGTAGGCGATTTCCTTTGCCAGTCTTAGCGAACTGTCGGCAAACTCAAGCGCGGCCTTCGGTTGTCCCATGAACCATTTGTTGAGCGAACTATAAGACAGGCTTTCGACGCCGGGATCTTCGCCGGTTCTGATTGCAAGCGACTGGAAGCGGGAAGGGTCATAGATTTCCACAGATTTCGAAAGGTGCAATTCAGCCCGTTTGTGATGCCCTCTCAGCGTAGATGTCACTCCGCCAAGGTTATGAGCAACAAGCTTGGTAACCTCGTCGTCTTGCTCTTCGGCAAAATCGAGACAGACATCCGCGAGTTCCTGCGCGCGAACATAATCCGAGCCGACCTGCGCAGAGTTCCACATCCCGTAGAGGATCTCATGAAAGCAGGTCTTGTCGGCTCCGGAATTGGACAACCGCCACGCGTCTTCATAAGCGCGCACGGTCTCTGGTGCGGTGTAACCTTTGACGCTTGTCAACGCGGCGCCATAAGTCGTCTGGAGCGTGATCTTTCGTCGTATCGTTTCTTGTTCGACCGGTTTTTCGTCAATGACGGATAGCGCTTTCTCAATATGGGTAAGCGCCTCCATTGTCGCCGAATGCTCCATCGCAAGGCGGCCTGCGGCTTCCCAATATTGGAGGGCCTTGGCTTTGTTATTCGCCCGAGCGAAGTGTTGTGCCAGGATCTCTGGTGACTTCTTGACGGTGTCCGAGCTGGAGTTTTCAAGAACGAAAGCAATACGTGAATGAAGCTCGCGCCGGGCTTTGCGTGTCAATCCGTCATAAATGGTATCTTGCACCAAGGCGTGTTTGAATTGAAAAACGCCGTCTTTCTTTCCCGGATCATCAATCAGCAGGCCCGCATCAATGAGTACGGACAGTATTCGCCGCGTCTCGTCCCGTTTGACCCTTGAAATCCGGGACAGAAGGATTTCGGAAAATTCCCGACCGATCACTGCGGCGCAGCCAACCAGCTTACGAGCTTCGGGAGACCTGTCCAAACGGGACAGCAGCGAGTCATAGAGTGTCGCCGGGATCGTCACGTAAGTTTCCGGCGGCACATTATCCTGTTTTGTGCGCGTGTCAGAGGCCATGTTGGCACGCACGGTCTTGGTCAATTCTTCCAGGAAGAACGGAATGCCGTCCGCTTTGTTCAAAATCTGTTTCTCAAGACCTTCTGACAACACGACGCCTGGCGACCAGTTGCGGATCACCCGCGCCGCTTGCGATCGAGACAATCGGCTCAGTCGAAGGCTGGAAACGTTAGGTTGGCTTTTCACCAGCCTCGTCTCGTCTTCTCTGGTTGTGATGATCAAAAGAACGTTCCGAGTGCGGATTTCACTGACCAGTGCTTGCAATAGCTCCAACGACGTAGGGTCAGCCCAATGTGTGTCTTCGAAGAGAATGATTTTTCGTCGCGAATCCGCCGAGTGCAGAAGCAGTTTGACGATGCATTTTATCGTCTCTGCCTTCTGCCTCTCAGACGACATTGAGCGATATTCGTCAGAGCCGGTCTCGAAGAACAGCATGTTTGCGATCGTGGCGTGATCGCTCGTGTTGTGAATGCCTTTGAGATTCAGGAAAGCGTGCAGCTTTTCCAGCTTTTGTTCCGGTGTGTCACCATCGGCTATCTGGGCTTTAGTGTTCACGTAATCAATAATGGGGTGCAGATAGCTGTTGGAGTAGTAGGATCGACATTCAAGCTTCAGAGTCTCGGCCTCCATCGGCTTGACCTGATTCAGCAACTCGTCAGCAATCGCAGATTTTCCGATCCCAGCTTCGCCGGATAAAACAATTACCTGCCCGTCACCTTGTGTTGCGGCTTTCCACCGGTCATTCAGTATTCCAATTTCATGACTGCGGCCGATTATTTCGCTGCGAACCTGGCCAATCTGGTGCTTTGGGCTTTCGCTGCTTCCAACTTTGCGCAGCACTTCGTAGATGCACAGCGGACCTTCTATCCCCCTCAGATTCACGCCGTCATGTGCCAGAAAATGAAACCTTTGCCATGCCATAGAAGCGGTGGTCGAACTAACGACGACCGAATTGGGGCTTGCTGCCCCCTGCAGCCGAGCGGCAAAGTTCGGTGTGAAGCCGAGAACATCGATTTCTTCCGATTCCGCCGTCGATTTCTTGTTCAGAAGAACCTTTCCGGTTGCAATGCCAACCCGAACCGCGAGCCTGCGCGCAATTTCGGACGCGGATTCATCGCGAACTTCCCTGACCGACTTCACTATATCGAGGCCAGCAAGAATTGCGCGTTCAGCACTGTCTTCGTAGGCCTGCGGGTGACCAAAGAAGGCCATCATCCCATCCCCAAGCCGGAATGCGACGAACCCGTCATAGCGTTCGATGGCTTTCGTCCACCGTGCGCGGCAATCGGAAATAATCTCACTAAGGTCTTCCGAGTCAAACTCGGTGGAAAGAGCCGTCCAGCCGACGATGTCGCTGAAAAGAACTGTTATCTGCCGATGCTCAGTCGTCGTTTCCGAGATTGAAGACGCTCTGGAGTCTAATGTGTCGCGTGCCAGCGAGGCCTGAAAATGTCGGCGCAGGCGCAGGCGATCACCGATGGGAATTTCTAGCTCAATAAAATCGGCCTCGGTGAGTTCGCCGATCATATCAATATCAATCGCAGCCCTTTGCAGAACGTCAGCGTATTTCCCCAATCCAGCTTCTTCCAGCCAACTAGAGAGAGAAGAAATACTCTGTGCCATGTAAGGATCGATCCTGGAATTCTTAATAGGTCAGTGTATTTGTCGCTGCGTTGCTCGCGCCATGCATTGGAAATTCCACGCTGGTATAGCACTTTCCTTTCGTGGTTGCACTCCTGACCGTTGAAGTGTTTCCAGTGCCAGATCATGGCCTAAACAATCGTAAGTGACTATAATGAAGTTTTTAATACGCGAGTACTGATCTTTGAGATTGCCCTGCAAACAGTCCGCCGAGCCGGCTCATCGTGTCCGCTTGGCATCGGTTCTGGCGAGTTCTGTCGCGATGTTTGGTCTTAACGGCCAGTTTGATTGATGCACTGACAAGAGGCTGTGGTCACGATCCGAAAAACGCCATTTCTGGTCCGTTTCAAAGTTTCGTGACTGCCGCTGTTCAAAGGTAGAAGCATGCCCGCTCAATGGTTGGGGTGTGATCAGAATTTCAGATTTTGCACACCTCGAAAATCAATGCGAATCCCGGCTGTGTAGCTTGGATGTGCGACTTGTCCGCAACCGCTGGGCGATGAGAAAATCCAACCAATGACACGTCTCTAAGGAGGTTGAGTCTCATGGATTTTCGCGATCTTTCGTTCGAAGCGCTGCCATTCAATGACATCGCCAAAGAAGGCTTTGGCCCTACCGAAGCCCATAAAGTCGCGCGAATTGGCCGGGTAGAGGCCGGAACATTCCCTTTCCGTTGGATTTGCGCGCTTGAATTCACGCCGATCCAAAAACGCAAGCGGAGGCGCAGCAAGGGGATTCTTGGCACTGGTACCCTCGTTGGGTCACGCGCGATCCTGACTGCCGCACATGTCGTCGAGGCTTTTGCAGCGGGTGGTGGGAGGCCTGCAGCTGATTTGCGGATCACGCCGGGCAGGGCTGGGCGTAGCCGACCATTCGGGACACGCCAGGCTACGCGCGTGATATTACCTGCTGCCTGGATCGCCGACCCAGTGCCGGGATCGCCCGCAGATTTTGCGATGGTCATAGCGGATGGCGATTTCTCACCAGCGCCCGGCCATTGGGGTATGACCCGGGCGACCGGCGATGCGCGCGGGTCGCGTTTCGGGGCACTTCGTGGTTGGCGACCGGGCCGCTTCAAAGTCAACCATTCCGGATACGCGTCACGCGGGCGCGGGTTTCAGGATCATTGGTTCGCTGACACTTTCGACACCGGTGGTGTGGCCAGTGATCTGTTGTTCATCGACAGCCGCTCACGCCGAGGTGAATCCGGCAGCCCCGTTTGGGTCAGTCGGCACCGTTCGCTTGGGGGGCGTCATCTTTGGGCAATGGTTATTTCTGCCCCTGACAATCTTGCTCCCGGTGGACGAGCGCACGAGGTTGAAGCGCTGATCGCGGCTCCGGGCAGCGATTTCCTTAGCTTTATCGATGCACACAGAAGAAGGACCTCATAGATGGTTTGCAAATGCTGTGACAGTATCGTGCCGCGACACAGGGTGGTGCTGCAGGCCGAACGGCCACAGACCACGCCACCTTTGCCAAAATTCGGACAATTGCGTCGGCACGCTTTCGCAATTCCATGGTCCGAGGATGACAAGGATTATGTCATTGATGCCTGGCCTGTTGCCTTTAGGATGCTCTCTGAAAGCGTCCGGTCATTGAATGCGATCCGCGCCGTTCCTAGGAAGCGCCGCGAAGCTGCGTGGAACGCAAGTCCCGCGCGCAAATGGTTCGGTACTTACCGTCGGGCGCATCTGGATATCGCGCGGCGCTATGCCAGACGTGCGCATCGGAAAATGCTGCGGGGTTGGGTTATTTTCTTCCGCCTGGACCTGCCAGACGCTGGCTCGGCATCACGGGGCGCGCGAGCGATCAGGCTGAAGAACTCTTTTTTCAGACCTGGGGAGCTTTGGGATTGCGACACCGCACCGCCGTCAAATGTCAGCTACACGTCGACGCTGCGCAATGCGGATACGATTGTGCATGAACTGATTCACACGGTTGGTAAAACACTTGGGACGCCGAACGAACGTTACGGTCGCGACGCGTTGCGACTGCCCGCGCATAAGGCGATCCGCAATGCCGCGAACCACGCAGGGTTCGCAATGGAAGTGTATGTCGACGCGGCGTTTGCTGCCAAGCCGCTGCGTTGGCGCACGTGTTTGAGGACGGTTTATCTGAACGCAAACACCCCCGTGGAATTTACCACGCGGGAGCCGTCTTTCATCTGATCCGAACCCGGCTGCAGGTCAAAAAAATTGGGGCCGATACATCTGCCGGCCCCTTTTCCTAGTCTTGTTGGGATTAGTATACGAGTTCCTCGCGGTTGCGACCGCGGCGACGGCGATTGCGTGACCGCATGCGACGGCGACCGCCTCTTCCGCGGCGCAGTGACATCATAGCACGGCGGCGGTTGGCGAGGACCCAGGCGGTTTCGCGTGACATTGCCACAACGATAGCTCTCCGGTCGATTTTGCGGGCGCGTGCAAGCCGCGTCAGCGTGCGGCGAATGATCAGTGGGATCGCACGGATCGCCCAGCGGGTTTTACGATTGGCGCGGAACGTTTTGACCAGCGCAAGCGCCGCGCGGACGACATGCGGGATCACAGGGCGCAGGCGGCGATTGTGGCCGAATAGCCGGCTCACCATACGTGCCAGGCGACCAAAGCGGCGGTTGACGCGCCGTTCGCTTTCGGTTTCGGCCATCACTTCGGCTTCATCCATCATCGCCTCGAACACTTCGGTATTGCCACCGCCGGCTTCGAATTCAATCTCGCTGCGTTCGAATTCGGCCTCTGTTTCTCCGGCGCTTTCGATCTCACCCTCGCGCAAAATGGCGCTTGCGATCGTGCCGCCGATCTTGGCGCCGGCGGGGCCGCCAATAGCGCCGCCGACAATACGCGCGGCGATCGGGCCAAGCGTCTTCAGCAATGGCCCCACGACCTTGCGAAGGGCACGCGCACCTTTTTTGACAAGGCTGCCGATACCCCGGCCAATCTTCTTTATGAAACCGAAGATCTCTTCATCGTCGTCCTCAAAATACTCGTCATCATCATCTTCGGTCAGATCGAACTCGTACTCATACTCGTCCTCTGAGATGGCATAACCGCCGTCTTCAAAAACATCGTCATCCTCAAATTCCTCGGGTTCATCCAACTCGTCTTCAACCTCGGGAAACTCCAGCTCTCCGGCGACGTCATCACCCTCGAGACCGGGTTCATATTCGAAGCCATCATCGCTACCTTCCAGCTCGAAAAGTTCCTCTTCCAGTTCGAAATCATCGGTTTGATAAGTGCGGTCCATTGCAATTCTCCTTTCGGGAAATGTCAGCGCGCGTCGACACGACGCGATTCAATTTGCCTGGGCACCTGCATCCTCCGGGCGAGGGCAAGCACCCTACGGCGCTCGGCGGCGGCAACTATGTCCAGAACGCGGCCGACCATTGCGACTTTGGAATGCACGTCGAGCTTGCCGAATATTCGGCGCATGTGAGTCGAGACGGTCCACTCGCTGATTTCCAGCACGGCCGCGATCTCTTTGTTCGTTAATCCGGACGCCACCAGACGCGTAACTTCGCATTCGCGCGGTGACAGCGGCAGGTCAGCGGACCAATGGGCGCTTGAGGTCAGAAGCGAGGCGCGATCCGGGATACGGGCGATCTGCATCAGACGGTCCTCCGGCGCATGGGAACCACGTTGCCGCCGGGTTTTGCGCGGGGCGCGGAGGGTGCATTCAGTTCCCCCAACGATGCGGCGACTGTAAGCCATTCTTCGGCATCTTCGGAAATGTCGTCGAGGCTGGCCTGAAAGACAGCGCGGTCGCGCATGGTTACATGGGGTGCGGCAAGCCAGAGCAGCATGTTCTCACCTGCTTCCGCAAGCCGCAGTCGTTCTGATACGCGAACCTCCGTTCTCAGGTGCTGACGCAGCACCTGCTCCATGGTTTCCCAGACGTCTTCGGTGCCGAACAGGTTCTGCACATCCGGCGCGCTGAGAATGTCGACGCAAACGGCTTGCAGCTGGAAGACTTCCTGTCGCAAGACATTCACATAGCCATATGATGCTGATTTGAGGTTGTTGCGAAGTTCGATTCCGGCCCGACGAACGGTAGCTATACTGCCGAAATTGCCGCGCTGGTTGTCGGGCCGGATAACATCCGAAACACGCCGGTCTCGGTTGAACTTCACCACCGAGCGGATGAAGGTCACGAACAGCTTGTGAAAGGCGGGGTTTGGTTTGGCTCCGGTAGGGGGCGTCACCCGCGTATAGCCAAAGACTCGGGAATAGGCCTGCATCCGATCGCGCGCTGAATACCGGGTGAGGCGCGTGCGGTCTATCTGGTACAAAAGTTGCGCGCCGCGACCACCAGAAAGCCGAACCTCGCCTGAGTTGAACAACTCAACTAGCTTTGCGACCGAGCGGAACAAGCCGGCTTTTTCGATGTTTGCCAGAAAATACAACTGCGCAACTGCAATCAGGCGCTGATAGCTGACATTGTCGTCGTATCCGGGCGGCCGGTCCCCCGAGGGCAGTTGCTCCAACCGATCCGCGTCGGATTCTGCCGCAATGCCAAGTGTCCCGATCCTCACAGGGCTCAGCGAATTGCGGTCAGTCCCAAAAACGGCTTCGTCCAGCGCGTTTAACCGTGACATCAGAAGGGCTTGTGCCTGCGGGTCGTTGGGATGTTCCTCAGCCAGCTTTCGCCAGGCTTCGGTCTTGAGTTCCTCAAGGTTCCTGCGGCGTTTGTCGAATTCTTCGAATGTGGACATGGGAATCTCCAAATGCTTGGGTTCTCAAAAATGCTCAGCCGTCGAGTAGACGACCGATCTCTGTTGATGCCCGCTCCAGTTCACCGACGAAGAGCGCAACAAGGCGCGCGATCAGGGGCTCGTCCTTGCCTTTGGCGGGCGGTTTCGGTCGATAGCTCTGGGCTTTGGCGGCAATCCGGTCGATTTCGCTGCGGATCAGGCGCGCCCCTTGCTTGCCGTCGCGGTCAAGATTTTCGAGCCAGTCTCCGGACTCTGACCGGACGCGGCGCAAAAGCTTGAAAAACTCGCGGGCGCAAGGCGCATCGGGTTCCGTGGGCGGTTCGGAATAGACGTCGTCCTTTTTGCCATCCTCGGCTTTGGTCGGCTTCTCCGGCTCACCACCGCCGCTAAACTCGACGCCCGGAATGGTGCCAAGTGTGCAGTTTTCGGCCATTCCGAGCTCTGCCAGTTCGTCGGACAGACGCCGTTCGGTTTCGCGCGCGCAACGCAAGGCGCGTTCGGTGCCGTCGAGAGACTGACCGACGTTGCTTTGACCTTCCGGTTCCGTGGTTGGCGTGTCGCAGCTCAACCCAAACCGACAAAGCTGCGCCGTAAAGGCGCGGATCGCGGTGTAGTGGATTACCTGCCGCTCATCCTTGCGGTCGTTCACATGGGCTGGGACGAAATTGCCCGCCTCGCGGAGCTGGTCGAACAAGGGGCGTTCGCCTCCAAAAAGCGTACGATGGATGTTTTCCAACACTTCGCGGTTATTGTCGCCGGCATATTCATCCCGCAGGGCACCAAGCTGTTCGCCGACTTGCCTTCGAGCCGTCGAATACTCGGTGGGCGTTTCGCCCTCCATCAGGTCACTTTCGTTGTCGGGCAGGGGTTCAAGCTTGTCCAGATGGGCCAATGCCGCTTTGATTTGGACCTCTGCGCATAGGCCACGGGCAGCTTCCCAGGCGCTGCGCGTGTCGCCATCCGGCACTTCGGGTGTGGGTTTCTGATCTGTGCCAGGCGCGCGACTGCCGATCGCTTCGATCGCCGCGTTTCTGCCGGTTTCGCTGAGCAAGTCGTAGTTCCGGCCGATCAGCTCAGCCAGAATTTGGTCAACTTTGGCTTTGGGGTCTTCGGCTCGTAAGGACGTGTCGGCACGCTGCATGGGTCACCTCCGTTCAAATGCCTGATAAAAATTTGCAACAATGCGGCCGGGAGGCGCCAGTCGGCGTTCCAACGCGATACGCGAAGCGCCAATCAGGAACCGCTCGGGAAGGATGCCGGGATCGGTCCCGGCGGCAAGGCGTGCGGCCGCTTCCTGGGTCATTGCGGCCTCGCGTGGGCCAAAGCTGACGACCTGTGAAAGCGCGCGTCCGCCAAATTGGGGGTAAGGCGTATAGATCAAAGCCTCGATTGCCGCGCTGGTCGCCGAGCGGGCGGTGGCGCGCAATTCGGATGGAAGACGCCGAGCCACCGCGGCTGGGTAGAGCCTGCGCCAGATCGACCCCAGCGCACGTGCCTCGGGGCGGAACCCCATCCTGGCCAAAAGCGCAAGCGAGATCGGGATACGCATGATGATCGGCGGGTGGACGTTTTTTGGATGAAACCGCGATACACGTCGTGGCTCACGGGCCATTACGTCAATAAGAGAGGCCACCATAGCCGGGCCGATAAGGAGAATACCGGCAAGGTCCGAGAACAGCTCGGAATGCCAGCGCGCCCAGATATTTGCAACGGGCCGGGGTGCACCGGTCGAAAGGACACGCCGCTCGATTTCTCGCGGAAAGGCTTGCCAAAGGCCCAGGTCGGCTTGCAAGTTATGTCCGATTTCATGCGCGACCGCGCCAAGTGTCCATGGGTTTAGCAGCCGGTGATGCGGCAATTGCACAAGTGGGAAAGGGTTGGGCAGTCGGCCCAGATGAGCAACCTGTATGCCTCTGCGCCAGGTTGCGGGACCAAGCCCCGAAGCCATGAACGAGAACGGCGGCGGGGTTGGGATCGACCGCGCAGTTCCCAACCCTGTATAAACGTTTCTGTAGCAATCCAGAGCGATCTGGTCCGCAGCATGAAGCCTGAGGCCAACACGAGTCTGACGTTGGCTGAACAGGCGGTGATAAAAGTCCCAGACAAGCTCGGCGGCTTCCACGATCTGCTGGCCGCGATCTTTCAACAGCGTCAGCCGGTCGGTTGCGGTTCCGCCGCCGCTTGAGCCCAACGCGTCGATACGGGCAAGGTTCGTGCGGATCTCTGATCCGAACCGGCTGAGCAGTGCATTGACGGCAGAAAGGTGTGCTCCCATCGGCTGGGCAAGGCCTGTTCCAAACTCGCCTGGCTGGAACGGCGCCAGCCCGAAGGCGTGCCGTGACAAGTTAACCCGCTGGATGCGCGTCCATTCGTCCGGCAGCCCACGGGCCGGGACGGGTAGGGATATCAGCTCCGTACCCATGCGCGGATTTGTCTGAGGATTGCGGGGGTAATCGCGACGCCGCGATTGGCAACGACAGAGGTCGCCGAGTCGTCCCGCGCCACGTGCACTGCAACGATAGTCCGGGCCGAGCGATGCCGCAGCCATACCGGGCTGCCGCTTTGTCCGCCGGCCGTGTCGTGCAGATATTCGATCCGTGGCCCGCGAACGCTGACGACGCGGTTGTAGGTCCAGTACATATGCTGGCCGCCCTTGTCTCCGGGGTAACCCGCAGTGTTGAGCTTGATCCGCAACAGTCTGGATGGCGACAGCGCCGCGATGCGGGACCAGTAACCAATTCTTCGACCGATGGGCTTGTCGAGAGTTATGACAGCATAGTCATGCGGCCATGCCTGCCCGTATGTCGACGCGCTGGCATAGGCGCTGGGGTAATTGATGCGGACTGCACGGGCTGATCCGAATGGTTCTCGCGACCCGTTCTTGCCGGGAATAACGCGAATACCGGAGTACCGTCGCTTGTTCGAACGGTTGTAGACACAGTGGGCTGCTGTCAGCACTTTATTTGGCGCGATCAGCGTGCCGGTGCAACCCGGAGGTGTGATCTTGACGATGTGGCGCCAGGGCACCGACCGGGTATTGCCGATACGCTTTCGTGTATCTGGTCCGATGACCTGAAAATCAGGGCCCGGGTCAAATTCGTCGGTAAGTTCTTCGACCAAACCACCTGCCGGATCTGCTTCGAAGCGGCCGAAACTCTCGATGTCCGAGAGATCTTCGGTATCCAGTTCGAATTCTGCGCTCAGGTCGTCTTCAAAAGACGAGCCCTCGCCGAAAAACTCCAGATCGTCATTGAGTTCCAGGTTCAGTCCTTCGGAGTCCTTGAAGTCCATTGTATCGGCCCTCTCGATTTTCCTACGACTCTTGAGACTCAAGGATACAGCCATAAGGAGAATCGCTATAGTCGCACGTTTGTGTGACCCCCACACAGGCAAGTCAGCGCGCAATCAGCGGGCAGGGCGGTTTGGGAGGTAATGTCGCATTTAAGCTGCCAGCCCATGGGCCGTGTCCTTGGCGTGTGCTAACATTCTGCCGCAAGGGCAGCGAACGGAGAATTTCGGCTCGGCCCGGATTAATCAGACAACCCTCTCAAACCAATTGCGCTTGACCGGTGGTCTGGGTTTGCTGCGTACAGAAGCGACCGAGTTCACCTTGGCTTAGGTTGATTTTCTGGACAACGGTTGAGCAACTCACCAAGCTATATACTGGCACTGGGAGCAGACTGAGATTTTGCGCGCAAAACCTTCTGATTGCATGCTTTCGGAACGGACTAAGCTTCAAGGGTTTGGCCCAATCTGCATACGGCTCGGGGCCCTTTGATTTCCGAATGTTTTCGTGGATCACGGCTCCCAGAACGACCTGTAAGCCTGTCTGGTCGTTTCTGGAAATCTGACGCCCAGATGTCGGGTCTTAAGTGGTAACAACTTTTTCGAATACTTCGAACACCGTGGGTGCGGTGGCAAGATGCGCCTTAGTAATATGGCCTGCATAAGGCGCTAGGCAACCATTTGAAGCAGCGGCGTGACACGGGATGCTCGCCCAAGTGGTGACAGGTCCGGCGGCATATTCGTAGGTGTATAGACCGTGACGATTGACGCAACCAACCTGACGCCACTCCGAACAGCGTCCGGCTTGGGTGCCAAAAAAGGGACGCGGAAGGCTGATCATACCCACTAAGGGCGGCATTAACACCAAGCTGCAGGCGCCTTGCTCAGCAGCTTGCTAGATGTTGATGGGTTCAAAGTGACTTCGAAAGATAATGGGATACGCACTTGCATCCCCGGCAAAACATCAGGAGCATTTGTGCAGTATGACAACCGGCGCTACTCGTTGCGACAGGTGTCCTAGATTCCTCCATTGGACTGATAGACGGATTCACTCTGGCTTTCGACCACGCTCGGCAGATTTGCCAGAGTGCATTCTGCGTTAGGCAATATGTTGGCGCTTGAACTAAGGTCCATAATAATGATGTCCCAAACTCCGATCTCTGCGAACGAGCGGATCTACCCGATACCCAAGGTTCCAGCGGTTGTGATCTGCCTTGATGGCTGCGAGCCGGAATACCTGGACAAGGCAATCGCGGACGGCCTTATGCCTACGCTTCAGCGTATGCGGGAAACCGGAACAGGTCGAATTGCGCATTCGGTGATCCCGTCCTTTACCAACCCCAACAACCTGTCGATCGCGACTGGGCGGCCTCCGATCGTGCACGGAATTTGCGGCAACTACCTGATCGATCCCGAGACCGGCGAAGAAGTCATGATGAATGACGTGCGTTTCCTGCGCGCGCCGACTGTTCTTAGAAAATTCCACGATGCTGGCGCCAAAACCGCCATTGTGACGGCCAAAGACAAGCTGCGTGCCCTTTTGGGGGCAGGACTTTCTTTCGGCGATGATCGAGCGAAGTGTTTTTCGGCCGAGAAGGCCAGCAACTCGACCGCTGCTGAACACGGTCAGGACTGCGCCAGCGCGTGGCTCGGTCTGCCTCAGCCCGAGGTTTACTCAGCGGAGCTGTCAGAATTTGTGTTCGCCGCTGGTGTCAAGCTGCTGAAGGAGTGGAAGCCGGACCTGATGTATCTGACGACCACGGACTACGTGCAGCACAAATACAGCCCTGATCAGGCCGAAGCGAAGGCATTCTACGCGATGTTCGACAGATACCTGACTGAGCTGAATGCAACCGGAGCCGCCATTGTTGTGACTGCCGATCACGGAATGAATCCAAAGCATCACGCCGACGGCTCGCCCAACGTGGTTTATGCACAGGATCTGTTGGACGAATGGCTGGGTCGAGATGCTGCCCGTGTGATCTTGCCGATCACTGATCCGTATGTTGTTCACCACGGCGCATTGGGCAGCTTCGCCACGGCTTACCTGCCTGACGGTGCGGATCGGGCGGATATTGTCGCGAAACTCCGAGGGATAGATGACATAACACATGTCCTGACCAGAGAAGCGGCGATTGAGCAATTTGAACTGCCCGGCGATCGCATCGGGGATATCGTGATGGTCTCAGGCAAAAACACCTGTATCGGCACTTCCGAAGATCGGCACGATCTGGCGGCACTGGACGAACCTCTGCGCAGTCATGGTGGCGTGACCGAGCAGGAAGTTCCCTTTATCATCAATCGCGTGATCGATTTGCCATCACAGCCAAAGCTGCGCAATTTCGATGCGTTCTACTACGCGACCACAGCGGCGGCCCTTTGAAAATGGACGGTACTATGAGCACAATCGATATCCGCAATGAAGGCATGCGCATTGGTGGAGAGATCGTCTTCACCGAAGCCACGATTCCTGTGCATTACCCCTATACAAACGAAGTCGTAGGGACCGTTCCTGCGGGCACCGCCGAACACGCGCGTAAGGCTTTTGAGGTCGCGGCCAGTTATACCTCGAAACTGACCCGCTTTGAGCGCAGTCAAATCCTGCAGCGCACCGGCGAATTGATCGGCGAAAAACGAGAATATCTTGCAAAGTGGCTGACGCTGGAACTGGGTATTTGCCACCAGCATTCGATTTACGAAACCAAGCGCGCGCAGGACGTGTTCCAGTTTGCCGCCGCCGAAGCGTTGAAGGATGATGGTGAGATATTCTCGTGCGACCTGACTCATAACGGGAAAGAGCGTAAGATCTTCACCAAACGCGAGCCGGTCAAAGCCATCAGTGCGATCACACCGTTCAACCATCCCTTAAACATGGTCAGTCACAAGATTGCGCCGTCGATTGCGACCAACAATTGCATGGTGTGCAAGCCTACGGAACTGACCCCTTTGACGGCGCTGACGCTCGCCGACATCCTTTACGAGGCAGGGCTGCCGCCCGAGATGTTTCAGGTCGTCACCGGTTGGCCGCAGTACATTGGTGACGAGATGATCACCAATGACAATATCGACATCATCACTTTCACAGGCGGGGTTCCGGTGGGCAAGATGATCGCGTCCAAAGCAGGCTACAAACGGCAGGCTTTGGAATTGGGCGGGAATGATCCTCTGATCGTCCTCAACGACCTGAGCGATGCTGATCTTGAGAAGGCCGCCACCATCGCCGTGGCTGGTGCCACCGGAAACTCCGGGCAACGCTGCACCGCAATCAAGCGCATTCTGGTGCAGGAAAGCGTTGCAGAGAAATTTGTGCCGCTAGTTCTGGAAAAAGCGAAAGCGATCCGGTTCGGAGACCCTCAGGACCCAGAAACGCAACTGGGGTGCGTTATCCACGAGCAGGCCGCAGAACTTTTCGAAAAGCGCGTGTTCAGGGCCGCTGAAATGGGTGCAGAGATCCTCTACCATCCTGGCCGGCAAAGCGCTTTATTGCCTCCGATTGTGATCGATAAAGTGCCCCATGACAGCGAATTGGTCATGGAAGAGACTTTTGGCCCTATCGTGCCCATCGTCCGCGTGCCGGATGACGACGCACAGGTCATTGAAATCTCGAACGGAACTGCGTTTGGTTTGTCTGCGGGCGTGTGCACCAACGACCTCAACCGTGCGATTGCTTACATCAACGGCCTGAACGTTGGCACCTGCAATATCTGGGAACAACCGGGCTATCGGATCGAAATGTCCCCCTTTGGCGGCATCAAGGACAGCGGCAATGGCGTCAAGGAAGGTGTCATCGAAGCGATGAAGTTCTTCACCAACGTCAAAACTTACTCGTTGCCCTGGCCGGGTTAAAACCTTTTGGCGGCAGAGTGCAGGTCACCCCTGCACAACATCCTGCCGCTGAACGCCCAAACCTTCGATGCCCAGTTCCATCCGATCACCGGGTTTCAGGTAGGTTTGCGGATCTTGCCCCATGCCAACCCCTGGCGGCGTCCCGGTCGAAATCACGTCACCCGGCTGAAGCGACATGAATTGCGACAGGTGAGAGATCACTGTCGCCACGTCGAAATGCATCGTTTTGGTCGAACCGTCCTGATAGCGGTGGCCGTTCACTTCAAGGTACATCGGCAGGTTTTGCGGATCGGGCACCTCGTCCCGAGTGACCAGCCACGGACCGATCGGGCCGAACGTGTCTGCAGATTTGCCTTTGACCCACTGGCCCGAACGATGCAGTTGGAAATCGCGTTCTGACACGTCGTTTATGACGCAATATCCAGCGACATGATCCATGGCGTCGGCTTCGGAGACATATTTGGCCTCATTTCCGATAACCACGCCCAACTCAACTTCCCAATCCGTCTTGACCGAACCGCGCGGAATTTCGACCGTGTCATTCGGACCAACAATGGCGGATGTCGCTTTGAAAAAGATCACCGGCTCCGCTGGCAGTTCCATCCCGCTTTCGGCCGCGTGATCGGCGTAGTTCAGTCCGATGCAGATGAACTTGCCGACATTGCCCACGCAAGGGCCAATACGCGGATCGCCATCCACTAAAGGAAGGCCAGCAACGTCCAGTGCATTCAAGCGTGCAAGCGTTTCGTTACTCAGCGTATCGCCCGAAATGTCATCGACCACACCTGACAAATCACGAATTGCGTCATCCGCATCCAGTACGCCGGGTTTTTCAGCGCCCTTGGGGCCATAACGTAGCAGTTTCATTCCGTGTCCCTTCCTGCTCAGATTGTCCAGCCGCCATCAATGGCAAAGGGCTGTCCCGATGTGTATTTGCTGGCATCGCTGGCCAGATAGAGCGCCAATTCTGCGATTTCTTCAGCCGTTCCGATCCGTCCCATCGGTTGGCGCGCGATGAAATCTGTCATGGCCTGTTCGTAGTCGCCTGTGGCACGCAGACGGTCATGCAAACTGGGGCTGTCGACGGTGCCTGGGCAAATCGCATTGCAACGAATACCCTGAGTTACGAAATCCGAGGCGATCGATTTGGTCAGTCCGATGACCGCCGCCTTTGAGGCGCAATAGGCAAACCGGTTCGGCACACCCTTTATCGATGACGCTACCGACGACATGTTGATGATCGACCCGCCACCATTGGCCAGCATCGCAGGCAGAGTCAGTCGGATCAGGCGGTACATGGCTTTCACGTTCAGATCGAAACTGAAATCCCAATCACGCTCCTCGCATTCCAGAACGGAACCGTTTGCGACATAGCCGGCACAGTTGAACAGCACATCCAGTGGCGGCAGGTCCGCCGCCGCGGCCTGGACCGCTTCCGCGTCTGTTACGTCCAGCTTGAGTGTTGTTATCCGGTCGATTTGCTCAAATTCAGCCAAAGCGTCTGAGTTTATGTCGCTGGCGATGACCTTGGCGCCCTCGGCTGCAAACAACTCGGCCGTGGCGCGGCCGATTCCTTGCCCCGCCGCTGTGATCAATGCCGTTTTGCCGGTCAGGCGACCCGTGGCTTCCTGGGGTTTCATAGGCAGCCTCACTCCTGTTCCGGCAGCAAGCCTGCTGGGATATCCTGATAACAAACGGGGCGCAAAAACCGCCGGATCGAAAGGGTTCCAACCGAGGTTGCTCCAAAATTGGTCGAGGCCGGATAGGGGCCGCCATGCACCATGCTGTCGCAGACCTCCACCCCGGTCGGGAAGCCATTGGCCAGCAACCTGCCTGCTTTGCGCTCCAGCACTGGAACCAGTTGACGGGCGAATTCTGCGTCATCGTCAGTTAGATGTATAGTGCAGGTCAGTTGCCCTTCGATAGAGCGGGCAAGCTGCAGCATTTGGTCGGCATCGCGGACCCTGACGATGATGCCCATCGGTCCAAAGACCTCTTCATGCAAGGCCGCATTGGCCAGCCAGTCGTCACCCGACACCACAAACAGATTTGGTGCTGCACCGCGCGGGGCGCTTTCCTTGGCCACAATCTGCGCGACATCGGGCTGCGCCGCGATTTGAGCGACGCCTCGTCGGTAGGCATCCGAGATTCCATCGGTCAGCATGGTTTGCGCGTCCACCTGTTCCAATGCGCCTTGCGCAGCGGACTGAAATGCATCCGCGCTTGGCCCGTCTATGACGACCGCAATTCCGGGGTTGGTGCAGAACTGCCCTGCGCCCATCGTGAGGGATCCTGCCCATCCCGTCCCGATTTCGGTTGCGCGTTCGGATACTGCCGCCGGTAGCAGGAAAATGGGGTTGATCGAACCCAGCTCTCCGAAGAACGGGATTGGCTCGGGACGGGTGGCGCATAGATCAAACAAAGCGCGGCCGGCCCGCTGAGACCCAGTGAAACCCACTGCGCGGATCAAGGGGTGGCGGGCCAAGGCGGTCCCGACTTCGATGCCATCACTTTGAATTAATGAGAACACGCCCGCAGGCGTGCCAGTCGCCTTTAGTGCCGCGTCAATGGCTTGCGCGACGACTTCTCCGGTTCCGGGGTGGGCCGGATGGCCTTTGACCACAACCGGGCAGCCCGCAGCCAGGGCCGCAGCTGTGTCCCCACCCGCAACCGAAAAGGCCAGCGGGAAGTTTGAGGCTCCGAACACGGCGACAGGCCCGAGCGGGCGCTGGATCATCCGCAAATCCGAGCGTGGTAGGGGCGCACGGTCCGGCATCGCGGGATCATGGCGTTGATCGAGGTAGTCGCCTTTTTCGATGTAATCGGCGAACAGGCGCAATTGGCCGACCGTGCGTCCGCGTTCGCCTTGCAGGCGAGCCTCGGGCAGGCCGGTTTCCTGACTGCCGATCTCAGTGATCGCGTCGCCGCGGGCGTCAATTTCCTCTGCGATTTTGCGCAGCAAGGCGGCTCTGTCGTCACGCGAGGACCAACCGAATGTGATAAAGGCCTCTTCAGCGGCCCGCACAGCGGCGTCGACATGCGCTGCAGTTCCGGTCGCGAAGTCGTGGCTTGGCCCATGGGCAGGTGCCGAGGCAAAAGTGGTGTCACCTTCGACCCATTCACCGGCGATCAGGTGTTTTCCGATCAACATCTTCGTTCTTTCTTAAAGCAGGCCGCGTTGGGCCAGGTTTCGCATGAGATGAGACGCCCCGAACCGCCATTCGGGGCACTCTGTCGAGAGGTGCACTGAGTTTGTGAGTGTGCCCAGTTTGTCGTTTGCTATCGTGACGATGTCGCCCAGTTTGTGAGTAAACCCTCCACCCGCGGTATCCCGGTCTTGTGTCGGTGCGAAGAGGGTTCCCAGAAACAGCATGAGCCCGTCCGGGTATTGGTGATGTCGTCCAATTGTTTGCGTGACCAGATCGGCGGGGTCGCGGCTGATCTGCGACATTGAAGAGTGGCCGTTCAGGACAAAGCCATCCAATCCGGTCACAGTCAGAGACAACTCGGCCGTTCGGACATTTTCAAGCGTATAGGACTCATCGAACAAGCGGATCATAGGCCCGATGGCACAGGATGCGTTGTTGTCCTTGGCCTTACCGAGCAAAAGCGCCGAGCGCCCCTCAACGTCGCGCAGGTTGACGTCATTACCCAACGCTGCGCCCTTGATCGCACCGGTCGAATTCACGGCCAAAACAACCTCGGGCTCGGGGTTGTTCCAGGTTGAGATCGGGTGCAGGCCGACATCCGCGCCGAAGCCGACCGAAGACAGGACTTGTGCCTTTGTGAAGACTTCGGCATCCGGCCCGATACCGACCTCAAGGTACTGGCTCCACAGGTCTTCCGCGATCAGCGCCTGTTTGACCTGTGCGGCGGCGTCGGAACCCGGAACAATGTTTGAGAGGCTGCTACCAATCTTGTCTCCGATACGGACACGGATTGCTTGTGCCCTTGCGGGATCTCCGGCGGCCTTTTCTTCGATGACCCGCTCGACCATGGACCCGGCGAAAGTGACTCCGCACGCTTTGATCGCCTGCAGATCACACGGGGCCAGCCAATCGTGCGCTGCATCAAGCGGTCCGATCCTGGTTCCCTCGGTCTTGCGGACATATTCTGCGGCATCTTCTCGCTCGAGAACATCGCGTACGGTCGGAGCCGATGTAGATGTGATATCAACAATCTGCCCGGCGCGCAGCGTCACAACGCAAGGACCTATCCCCGCGCGTTCCACGCGACCCAGCCATAGCCCGTCAGAGTCCAGTTTCGGATAAGCCATTTCAATCCCTGAGTTTATAGGCTCGGGTAGCGTTGCCCCCCAGAACCGCTTGTCGTTCAGGCTTGGTCAAGTCGTGCAGCAAAGCATCAGTGGCTTCAAGCCAGCGTTCGTATGTGCAGGCCAGCGTGCAAACCGGCCAGTCACTGCCCCAAATCAGGCGGGACGGACCGAACGTGTCCAGCAGGTGGTCGACATAGGGGCGCAGATCATCAACGGCCCAGTTCTGGGCAGCTTCGGTCACCAACCCGGACAGTTTGCACCAGGTGTCCGTCTCTCGGGCAAGCGCTGCCATGTCCTCCGCCCAGCCATCGATCAAACCATCGCGGATCAGGGGTTTGGACCCGTGGTCGATGACAACGCGCATCCGAGGATGACGCGCGAGAAGCTGTCTGAGGGGGCCAAGATGTTGAGGCAATGTAAGCGCGTCAAAGGTCAAATCGCGCTGTTGCAATGCGTCAAATGCTGGGGTCAAGGCATCACCGATCATCCATTCGGGATCAGCTATGTCTTGAATCATGGGCCGCAGCCCAACTAGCGCCGGATGGGCAGCCAACGCCGTTATCTGCGCAGGGGCATCGGGGGCTTCGAAGTCAGCCCATCCAACGACACCTTTTATGAGTGGGGTGTGATCCGCCAGCGACAACATGAATTCTGTCTCGGCGACTGTCGGAGCGGCCTGAACCAGAATTGAACCTTCAATCCCGGCTGCTTCCAGCAGGGGCGCGAGATCATTTGGCGCAAAGTCGCGGTAAATCGGTGTCAGCTCTGGCGTCAGCCAGCCATAGTCGCCACGGGACAAGGTCCAGAAATGCTGATGGGCGTCGATCCTCATCCAATGACGCCTTTTTTGAGGATAATGTTACCGTAGAGCCTGCGCTCACCGGTTTGCACTATGACAAAGGCATTGGCTGCGCGCTGGTAGAAGGCAAAGCGTTCCACCGCCTGTATCTGTGCCGGGTTGTCAGCCACTTGGTTGATGATGTTCTGAAAATCAGTAACCGGCTCCGGAATGGCATCCGGGTCCTCGACCATCTGCATAGTCAGCGCCGGATCCGAAACGAACGTGTCCAGAGGCATGACAGATACTACCGCCCGCAGGATTTCGCTGGCAGTGGAACCATCGGCCCGGATGCAGTCCGGTCCGCAGCTGGAGCCCGGAAAGTTCGCGTCTGCAATCACTATTTCGTCCCCGTGCCCCATGGCCCGCAACGCGTATAGCAGTTCGGGTGAAAGGATCGGGTCGATGTTATGCAGCATTTGCAGCCTCCTGAGGCAATGGCGCGTCCGGACGGATCAGGCTTTCGCTCCTCAGATCGGACCAAAGGACTGCCGGGATATCGTGTTCCAGAAGTGCAACGTTGGCCGTTACCTCAGCCGCGTTGACTGCACCGGGCACCACGGTCTTGACACAGGGATGTCCAAGAACAAATTGCAGTGCCGCAGCAATCAAGGGCGTATTGTGCGATTTGCAGACCGCTTCAATCTTGCGGACGCGGTTCAAAATCTCTTCCGGAGCATCGGAATAATTGTACTTGGCACCCGGAATGGCGCCTGTCGCCAGAATGCCCGAGTTGTAGGGGCCACCAAGGATGATCCCCACATCCCGCTTTTCACAAAGCGGTAGAAAGCTGTCCAATGCCTCCTGTTCCAGCAACGTGTAGCGTCCAGCCAGTAAGAATCCGTCGAAATCCCCCAGCCCCAGCAATCGCTCGCAAACCTGCCAT
Organism: Ruegeria sp. BF12; assembly: GCF_056538705.1. NCBI lineage: Bacteria > Pseudomonadati > Pseudomonadota > Alphaproteobacteria > Rhodobacterales > Roseobacteraceae > Ruegeria > Ruegeria sp. BF12. Next base: position 50,650 of record NZ_JBQFTP010000018.1, read on the forward strand.
TCGTTCACGCCCGCCCCGATGGCGGCAATCTCACCCGCGTCACGCAGTTCAACCAGCGCCTTGTAGCCGCCGCCGTCAAACAACTCGCGTACTTTGGCGTCCGACATTTCCTGGCTGCCCTGACTGAACACGCAGACGTCGTGCACAAGAAGAATGTCCGTGTTGGTTACACCCAGCCGGTTCTGGCTGGCTTCGTAGGATCGCATGACACCGTCATAGGTGTAGTCAAATACAATGCGTTTCTGCGGAACGTCCACGAATGCCTCGGGCGTGACTTCATGCGGCTCGCAGTCCAACAACAGTCGGCCAATTTTGGTCGACAGCTGAATATTGTCGCGCCCAAAGCGGGCGATAGCTTGGCCAAGCCGGTGTTCGGACCGACCCAACCCATACTGAGGTGCCGTGTCAAAAAAGCGAATGCCGGCATCGTACGCCGCATGCAAAGCGGCCTGCGCATCCTCATCGGTCACCTTGCGATAAAGGTTCCCCAAAGGTGCACCGCCAAAACCCATCCGGGTCAAGGGAACAGGTCGGTGTGTGCGGCTGTTCAAAAGCTCGGTTTGTGAAACGGTCATCCTGCCTCTCGCGTGTCCTTAGGAGTGATATTGAACAGTTGCGGCTTTTCCTGCCGTAGGACTTCGATACGAGGCATCAGTTGGCCAAGATGATGGCGCATCGCTTCCTGTGCGCCCTGTTCGTCGTGACGGCTGACCGCCTCAAAGATGGCCCGGTGTTCGGCCAGAGTTTCAGAAACTCGCCCTGGGGTTGGCAGCAGCAGCATCCGGGCGCGGCTGACCTGCAGGGAGACGGTCTGAGCGACCTCTGGCAATCGTAGAAATCCAGTGAAATCCATAAGCAGGGCGTGGAAATCTTCATCGGCCTGATAAAACCCGGGGATGTCTTCATCCTCGATCAACAATTCCTGCATGCGCATATTGCGGCTGAGTTTTTTGCGCTGATCCTCAGTAAGGTCCCGGGCCACCTTCGCGACCGTCGCCAGCTCCAATGCTTCGCGAAGGAACGCGCCCTCGCGGATTTCAGCCATCGAAAAGTAGGAAACACGCGTGCCGGATTGCGGGACGACGTCAACCAGACCATCGGCTGCCAGTCGCGCAATAGCTTCGGAAACGGGCGCACGCGACACGCCCAGACGTTCACAGATGGGCGCTTTTCTGAGGTTGGCGCCGGGCGGGAAATCAAGGGCCAGAATGGCGTGCTTGATTGACTGGTAAACCCGTTGAGCCAGCGACCCTTCGATGGTGGAAATGTCCGGCAGGCGGGTTGCGTCAATATCTTGAGGTCGGTTCATAACTGCGGGTCTATCATTCTAACATGTTAGTTGACAAGAGGGTAGTTTTCGACGTAGCTGTCGGGGCAAGCAAGCGGGATAGCAATGCAAGCACGTGATCAAATCAAGGCCCGTCAGGGCGCGCAACGCGATACGGTCAGGCTGAATCCGGATGACAATGTCGTCATCGCTTTGCGCGACTTGGCGTCTGGTGAACATCCGAATTGCCTTTCGGTTCCGCTTCTTGGGGCAGTGTCGCGTGGCCACAAGATTGCAACGAAGCTGATCGCCAAAGGTGAAAACGTCATTCGATATGGTCAGATCATCGGGCAGGCCAAGTCAGATATTTTTCCAGGTGAACATGTCCACGTGCATAATCTGGGCATGGGGGAGCATCAGCAGGACTATGCCCATGCCTCTGCCAACGCACCGCTGCCGGAAATTCACAAAGCCCGCAGTTTCCAAGGTTATCACCGTTCAGACGGCAGGATCGGAACCCGCAACTACATTGGCATCCTTACGACGGTCAATTGCTCGGGCTCCGTCGCGCGCTTTATCGCTGAGGCTGCGGAAAAATCGGGTCTTCTTTCCTCCTTTCCAAATGTCGACGGTATCGTTCCGATCGTCCATGGAACCGGATGTGGCATGTCCGCAAAGGATGAAGGGTACGCGACGTTGTTTCGAACCCTTGCGGGATATGCGCAGCATCCAAATTTTGCGGGGATCTTGTTGATTGGATTGGGATGTGAAGTCATGCAGGTCGCTGATCTGGTGGGTGGCCGCCCGATCCGCCCGGATGGCACGCTGCGATACATGACCATCCAAAACGAGGGCGGGACGCGCCGCACAATTCAGCGCGGTTTGGAGGAGCTTCGCGGCATTGCTGAGCTGGCAAACCAAGCTGCGCGTGTACCCGCGCCCGTTAGCGCGCTTACGGTTGGTATGCAGTGTGGCGGCTCGGATGGGTATTCCGGGATCACCGCCAACCCAGCCCTAGGTTACGCATCGGATTTGCTGGTGCGCCATGGCGGCACAACAATCCTTTCTGAGACGTCGGAGATTTATGGGGCTGAACACCTGCTGACACGTCGCGCCGAAACGCCAGAAGTCGGAGAGAAGCTGATCGAGCGCGTGCAATGGTGGGAGGATTACACCGCGCGCAACGGCGGCGAAATGGACAACAACCCAAGCCCGGGGAACAAACGCGGCGGGTTGACGACCATCCTTGAGAAATCACTGGGCGCTGTCGCCAAGGGCGGCACCGCGCCCTTGCGGGATGTGTACAAATTTGCCGAACCGATCGACAAAAACGGGTTCGTATTCATGGATAGCCCGGGTTTTGACCCGTGTTCGGTCACGGGGCAGGTGGCCTCGGGCGCGAACCTGATCGTCTTTACCACCGGTCGCGGGTCGGTCTCGGGCTATCAGCCGACACCCTGCGTCAAACTCGCCACGAATTCCGAAATGTATGCCCGTATGGCCGACGACATGGATCTGAACTGCGGCGACATCGTCACCGATGGTGTCAGCATCGAGGCCAAAGGCGAGGAGTTGTTCGAAATCCTGATGCGCGTCGCCTCGGGCGAGCAAACAAAAAGTGAGGAACTTGGATTTGGGGGCGTGGAATTCGTGCCCTGGCAAATCGGTGCGGTGATGTAATCCGCGCGCTGCCCAAGGGGAGAGGGGCACATGGGAGGAGAAATGAAAAAGCTGGTCGACATGACGGGGATTGATAAACACTTCCCCGGCGTGCACGCGCTGAAATCCGTGCAATTCGATCTGTATGCCGGTGAAGTCCACGCATTGATGGGCGAAAACGGCGCCGGAAAGAGCACGTTGATGAAAATCCTGTCCGGGATTTATCAGCGCGATGGTGGTGATCTTGAGATCGAAGGCAAACCGGCGAGTCCAACCACCCCACGCGAGGCGCAGGATCTGGGTATTGGCATCATCCATCAGGAATTAAGCCTGATGAACGATCTGACGGTTGCTCAGAACATCTTCATCGGGCGCGAACCCCGCAAGAGTTTTGGGCGACTAGATGAGGCCGCGCTGAATGCCAGAACGGCCGAGATTTTCGCCTCGATGAATCTGAACCTTGATCCCAAAACTCTGGTCGGCAGCCTGACGATTGCGAAACAGCAAATGGTCGAGATTGCCAAGGCTCTATCCTACCAATCCTCAGTTTTGATCATGGATGAACCAACCGCGGCTTTGAACGACGCTGAAATTGCGGAGCTTTTCGTGATTATTCGCCGCCTCAAGGCCGAGGGTGTAGGCATTGTCTACATCAGCCACAAAATGGATGAGCTAAAGCAGATTGCGGACCGCGTGACCGTGATGCGGGACGGCGAATATGTCGGAACGGTCGACGCCGCAGAGACTCCAATCAGCGCGATCATTGCGATGATGGTCGGGCGCGAAGTCAACGAGGAACCGTTGGACGTGCCTGATCTGGGCGATGCTGAGGTGTCGCTTCAAATCACGGGGCTGAACCGGGGGAAGGAAATCAGCGACGTCAGTTTTTCGGTTCAGCGCGGTGAGATCTTGGGTTTCGCCGGTTTGATGGGGGCGGGCCGCACCGAAGTTGCTCGGGCCATATTCGGCGCTGATCCGAAAGACAGTGGCGATATTCGGGTACACGGCAAATCAGTCTCGATCAATTCGCCGAAGGATGCGGTGCGTGCCGGAATCGGATATCTGTCCGAAGATCGCAAGCATTTTGGCCTCGCGACAGGGATGAACGTGCGGGACAACATCGCGCTGGCTTCGATGGACATGTTTACCGGAAGTGGAGGTGTTCTGAATGATGGCGAAATCAGTACCACCGCCAAAAGCTATATCAAGCAGCTAGGTATCCGCACGCCGTCAGACGCTCAGGAAGTTCGTCTGCTATCTGGCGGAAACCAGCAAAAGGTCGTCATCGCCAAGTGGCTTTTGCGCGATTGTGACATCCTGATTTTTGATGAACCCACACGCGGCATCGATGTGGGAGCGAAGTCTGAAATCTACAAACTGCTCGAAGAGCTGGCTGAACAGGGCAAAACGATCATCGTGATCTCATCGGAACTGCCCGAAATCATGCGCCTGAGCCACCGCATCGCCGTGATGTGCGAAGGCCGGCTGACCGGAATTCTGCCCGGGGGCAAGGACACCACTCAGGAAGACATCATGCATCTGGCCACCCAACGCTCGGCGGCGATGCTGGTAACAGGGACAGTGCAATGACCACAGCAACGGATATCGACAAAAAGAAACCCCTCGCGGGTCTGTCGGAAAGCGGCGCGTATCAAAAACTGCTGGCCTTCGCCAGTTTGATTGCCTTGCTGATCGGGTTCTCGATCGCGTCGCCAAACTTCATGCAGACCTCGAACATGATCGCTATTTTGCAGGCGACTTCGGTCAATGGGGTCCTCGCAGTTGCGGCGACCTTGATCATCATCACGGGCGGTATTGACCTTTCGTTGGGCACGCTGATGACATTTTGCGCCGTGATCGCGGGGGTCGTTCTAACCTATCTGGGAATGCCGCTGCTTTTGGGTGTGGCTGCGGCCATAGCAGCGGGGGCATTCTGTGGCCTCTGTTCCGGAACGTTTGTGGCCAAAATGAAGATCCCCCCATTCATCGCCACCCTTGGCATGATGCTGATCCTCAAGGGTCTTTCGCTTGTGATCTCTGGCACCCGGCCAATCTATTTCAACGATACACCCGGCTTTGATCAGATATCGCGCGGGTCGCTGATCGGAGAAATCTTCCCGGCATTACCGATCCCCAATGGCGTTTTGATCCTGTTCCTTGTCGCGATTGCGGCTTCGTACATTCTGGGGCGCACGGTGCTGGGCCGGTACACCTTTGCGTTGGGATCGAATGAAGAGGCCGTGCGCCTGTCCGGTGTGAACACCGACATGTGGAAAATGCGGATCTATGCGTTGGCCGGAGCGATCTGCGGAATTGCAGGCATTCTGATCGCATCCCGCCTCAACTCGGCGCAACCTGCGCTGGGACTGGGTTATGAGCTGGAAGCCATCGCCGCTGTGGTGATCGGGGGTACATCCCTGTCCGGCGGGCGTGGCACCATTCTGGGCACACTGATCGGCGCGTTGATTATGGCGGTGCTGACGAATGGCCTGCGCGTTTTGTCCGTAGCACAGGAATGGCAGACCGTTGTGACCGGCGCGATCATCATTCTGGCCGTCTACGCCGACATGGTCCGGCGCAAGAAAAGCGGCTGACCATTTCTGGAAACGAATAAAAACGACCAACTGGAGGAGAAAATCATGTTTACACGTCGTTTCATTCTGGGGGCACTGACCGCAGCCTCTCTGGCAATGCCCGCTTCTATGGCCACGGCCGAGGATGTCTACATCCCGCTAGTGTCGAAAGGGTTCCAGCACCAGTTCTGGCAGGCGGTGAAGTCCGGAGCCGAACAGGCAGCGGATGAATACGGAGTGACCATCACATTCGAAGGGCCGGACAACGAAACAATGGTCGACCGGCAGATTGACATGTTGGCGGCGGCGCTGGCCAACAACCCCAAGGCCATTGGCTTTGCCGCGCTGGACAGCCAGGCGGCCATTCCCCTGTTGAAGCAGGCCAATGACAAAGGCATTCCGATTATCGCTTTCGACAGCGGTGTCGACAGTGACATCCCGGTTTCGACGGCCACGACGAACAATCTGGCCGCTGCGGGGTTGGCTGCCGACAAAATGGCCGAGAAGATCGGCGGAAAAGGTAAGGTTGCCGTGGTTGCCCATGACCAGACCAGCCGCACTGGAATCGACCGCCGTGACGGGTTTGTAAACCGGATGGCCGAGAAGTACCCGGACATAGAAGTTGTCACTGTTCAGTACGGGCAGGGCGATCACCTCAAATCGACCGAGGTGACGAAAGCTATCCTGACGGCCAATCCCGACCTAGACGGTATCTTCGGCACAAACGAAGGGTCGGCAATCGGCGTGGTCAACGGTGTGCAGGAACTGGGCACCCAAGGTCTGGTCATCATTGGGTACGATAGTGGCAAGGCCCAGAAGGACGCGATCAAAAGCGGTTTGATGGCAGGTGCCATCACCCAAAACCCCGTCGGGATTGGATATGAAACCGTCAAAGCAGCCGTTGCCGCAATGAAGGGCGAGGACGTCCCGGCTCTGATCGACACGGGTTTCTACTACTACGATGCGTCCAACATTGACGATCCCAAGATCGCCGCAGTTCTGTACGACTGACACTTGTTTATCTGTAACTGCCCGGCCCGCCTGTTAGGTGGGCCGGGCTTTCGTTGGGGATCGGCGAGCAGTAAAAATATAGGTATTACAATTATTTACAGGTTTTGCTCGGGGCGGGTTTTTCTCATTTCGTAAACATAAAATTTTTGTGCTACTGTCTGATTAGATTTTACTGATTTCGTTCAAAGGTAAGTTTTCTCGTGCCTGATAACGCAAAGAGTACGTTCAGATTGCGCCCGATGGAGCGGGCGGATTTGGAGGCAGTCATATCCTGGTTTCAAGATGTCGAAGACCTTGCACGCTTTGACCGAACCACACGTGTTCCTCTGAATCTTTCCCATGCCGAAGATATGTGGAAGGACACATTCACGTCGTGCGATGCCGGTCGAAAATGTTGGTTTGTGATTGAATCCAGCAGCGGTGAGGCCGTTGGACTGGCAGGGTTGGAGGCAATATCCAGCATCAATCGCGATGCGGTAATTGCTATCTTTATCAACAAATCAGCCCGCAGGTCGGGTGTTGGGCTTCGCGCGACTGCTTTGCTGATGGACTTGGCCTTTCGGCAGTTGGGACTGAACAGGTTAACGTCTTACTACCGCGCAGATAACCACCACAGCCGGGATCTGGTGGCTAAGGTTGGTTGTCAGATTGAAGGAACAATGAGGCAGGCATGGTTCGCCGACGGAGCGTTTCACGATATGATCGTGGTCGGGGTTTTGAAAACTGACTGGATGGCGCGCCGTCAGGCTTTGGCCCAGGAGTTGGACAGCAAAACAACCGTCATTTTTGGTCCGAACGACTGTGCCGCCTGGTCATGGCCGCCTCACATCACGGCCAGTTGACCCGCAGTAACAATAGAGGTCTTCGGTCGTCAAAAGCAATTTTTGCTATATGTTGATCCTGGGTCCGATCAGAGTCCTAGAAACGAGTAGCACCTGTGAGCACAACGATTTCGAACGTTCCAATAACCCAGAGACTTGGCGCGGTCCTTTTCGCCGATGTCGTGGGTTACTCACGGCTCATGAGCGAAAACGAGCTTGATACCTACAACGCATTGAAATCGCTTCTCGCTCTGCTCGAAGCCTCATGTGCCAAGTACCAAGGTCGCGTCGTCGAAGTGCGTGGCGATGGGGTTTTGGCGCTGTTCGAAACAGCAACCAGCGCGGTTGAATTCGGTGTGGAACTGCACCAGATCGCAAGCGAGCACAATCAAACGCGGGCACAGGACCAGCGAATCAAGTTTCGCGCGGGGATTCACCTTGGGGAAATTCTGATAGACGAGCGCGGAATACACGGCGACAACGTGAACATCGCGGCGCGATTGCAAGAGATCGCCGAGCCTGAACGCGTGTACGTCAGCTCTGCAGTTTATGACCAAGTTTGCAATCGACTGCGTTATGGGTATGAATTTCTTGGACCGAAGCAACTAAAAAATATTCTGAACCCTGTCTCCACCTATTGCGTCCGCAGTGAAGTGGCCGGCGCGACCATGGCCGGGACAATGCGCCCTGATCTGCAGGGGAATATTCTCGAACGGCCAGATACCCCATCGGTGGCGGTCTTACCCTTTAGCAGCAGTGGCGGTGACGAATCCGACAGCTGGATTGCCGAAGGCTTGACGGATGACATCATCATGAATCTGTCCAAGTTTCGGAACCTGTTCATCATCGCCCGGAATTCGTCGTTTTTCTTCAAGACCCAATCGATGCCGCCGAAAGAGGCCGCGCAAAAGCTGAATGTTCGCTACATCGCGCGCGGTAGTGTGCGTCGTTCTGCCAGCCGCATTCGAATTACTGCCGAATTGATAGATGCCAACAGCGAGCGGACGATTTGGGGTGAGCGGTTCGACCGCAAGATTGACGACATATTCGATATTCTTGACGAGGTAACGGAGTGCATCGTCGCTGCCACTGCCGTAATGATCGAGTCCCATGAAAAACAGCGGATGATTCAGGCGATACCATCCGACCTTGAAGCGTACGGCTCGGTGTTGCAGGGCCAGCATCATATCTTCAAATACACGCGCTACGACAACCGCATTGCACAAAACTTCTATCAATCCGCGCTAGAGCGAGATGGGGGCTATGCTCGGGCTGCGGCCGCTTTGTCGCGGACTCTGAACATCGACTGGCGCTATTCGTGGGCCAAGGATCCTTCGGGCGCACTGGAGCAGGCTCTCAATTTGGCGCAGCGCGCAATCGAGCTGGACCCGACTGATGCGCGCGGCTTTGGCGAGTTGGGTTACGTGCATCTTTACCGCAAAGAGCATGATGCGGCGATCCAATCCTATCAACGGGCTTTGGCGCTGAACCCCAATGACGCGGATATGCATTCGGACTATGCGGATGCTTTGGCCCATTATGGCGACAATGAAACCGCGATTACGCATATTCAGCAGGCAATGCGCCTGAACCCGTATTTCCCGGATCAATACCTGTGGCATCTGGGCGGGGCCTACTACAATCTCAGGCGGTACGAAGACGTCATTGAGACCGTCAACAAAATGAACAACCCGACCGAGGGGCAGCGGATGTTGGCGGCCAGCTACGCACAGCTTGGCCAAACGGACATGGCTCGCTTGATTACGGATAAACACCGCGAGGCGCATCCCAACTTTTCCCTGGCGCGGTGGACAACGGTCCAACCGGACCGGCTTGAAGAAGACACGCAGCATTTCGTTGAAGGCTTGAAAAAAGCCGGATTTTGAACGACTTAAACGAATAGCGCGTTGGTTTCATACTGAGAAAACGCTCCAATAAATTGAATGATATGTGTCCCCGTGGGCGGCGATGCCGAGGATTGAGTTGTTAAACCTGAAAGACCTGAGCGCCGTCTCGAGCTGGGTCGATTGTACGCCAAAACTGTGAGTAAGGACTGATCGGTCCCATTTGAACTGGACCGTGTTGTCAACTCTGGGCGATAAATTCAGTCCCGGGACATCTGCGAGGAATAGTAATAGGCGATGGCTTGGGTTCGGTTCTTCACAGCCAGCTTTTCATAGATATTGGACAGGTGGAACTTGACGGTGTTGGTGGATATCTGCAGTTCCTTTGACAGGTCTCTGTTGGACATGCCCTGCGCCAGCGCTTCGAGAATGGCTCGCTCTTTGCGGGACAGGCTTTGGATCGGGTCCTGCTGCATTTTCCGAACGTCGATGAACGGAAAGACCATCTTACCGGCAGCAACATCGGCACAGGTCTTTAACAAACCTTCAACCTCGCCAGAGCGGGCGGCAAACCCGGCGGCTCCGGCCTGCATTGCGAGGCGTGGAATATCGCCTGCCGTATCACCATAGACGACAAAGCGCGGGGCATTTGCCTGTTCGCGCAGGACTTCGATCAGTTTTGCTGCGCCCAGGATGGGAAGATTCCAATCGACCACGCCAACCTTGACGGGGACCCGCATCACGGTTCCCAGAAACCCTTCGGCCGTTGCCGATGTCGCCACAAGCGAGAATCGTGAGTCGCGCTCAAAGATTTCGGACATGGCAGAGAGGACGAGCGGATTGCTGTCGGCCAGCATGACGTCGATCGGGGCTTGTGGAGTTTCAACCATTTGATTTTCGCCCTGTTTTGCAGTTTCCCACCCGTTTGGGTAGGTTGATTTTCGGTATACTTTGGTATTTTTACCAAATTGGGTGGGTATTTCCCCATACTTTTAGCTGTCCAAAAGCAGTAGTAAGTTACGTTGCGTCATAGGGCAACCCCGCGTTTTCTACCCGGCAAGTTACCACAACGGGCCGATGCGCCCCGCCAACAGCCGAGGTCGTCCAACCATGACATTCCAGATTTTCCCTCCGCTTGAGATACCCGAGACACTGGCCGCGGGCCCGGGACCGGGCAATACCGACGCCCGTGTTCTGCAAGCTTTCGCCAATGCCGGCGTCGCCGATCACATGCAGGGCGATGTCCTGAGGGGCATGGTCGAATGCAAGCATATGCTGCGCAAGATTTGGGGGACTAAAAACGCCTATACCTTCGCTGTTGCCGGTACAGGCTGGAGCGCCCTGGACACGATGTTCTCCGCCGTAATGCCCGGCGATAAGGTCGTGGCTTTTGCCAACGGCACGTTTTCCGAGATTGATGCGCTGACATTGCGGATCAAGGCTGCCACACCCGAAGAGCACGCGGCCAGCCCACTTGACCCTCAGGCAGCCTGCGTCACAGTAATTGACGTGCCACACGGCCAGCCGGTCACTGGTGAAATGGTTGAGGCCGCGCTGGAGCAACACAAGCCGAAGTGGGCCTTTATGGCGCATTGGGAAACCGGTTCCGGTCGCATCAACGATCTGCGCGGTTTCTCGGACGCGTGTCAGCGCCATGGCGCTATGGGCTTGATCGACGCCGTCTCGTCGTTGGGCGTCGATGAATTTTCGATCGACGACTACCCAGGGATTGCTGGTTGGGCGTCGTGCCCGCAAAAGGGCCTATGCTGTCTGCCGCTGACCTATGCGCCTGTCAGCTTCACGGATGCGTATATCAACTCCCTGAAATCTTCAGGTGCCTACACCTACGTCCACAATCCGATTTTCGAAGCCCGCCACTGGGGGATCGTTGACGGCGCAGACGTCGAGAAAGGGACATATCACAGAACCCATTCCGGTTATGCCGTCGCTGCATTCCATGAGTCCTTGCGCCTGACTTTGCAGGAGGGATTGGCCAGGCGGTCGGCGTCGTACAAGACGCACGAACGTGTACTGCGCGATGCCGTGACAGCAATGGGTTGCGAGGTGACCTCGGACATGCCCAGCCTCGTGGTGCTGAATTTGCCGCCAGAGCTCGCCGGGCGCGAGATGGAACTGGTGCAGAACTGTAGGGCGCGGGGTTTTGGTATTTGGCCAACGCTCAGCGCGCCTGTGCAGGTTCGGATCGGTATTCTCAATCAACTGAACCGTCAGGCCATCAGCCGCATCGTGCGCCTGTTCGCCGAAGCCATGCGAGAATTGGGCGGTCAAGTCGATGCCGATGAGATCGAGGCGCTGCTCGAAAGCCGTTACGGCACGTCGATTGCCGCTTAATCACACTGCATGAACGGGAGGATTGCAGATGGATATTCATGAGTATCAGGCGAAAGAAGTTCTTTCGAACTTCGGAGTCGCTGTTCCGTCGGGCGCTTTGGCCTACAGCCCGGAACAGGCGGCCTATCGTGCGCGGGAACTGGGGGGGGATAAGTGGATTGTCAAAGCCCAGGTTCATGCCGGGGGTCGCGGCAAGGCGGGCGGTGTCAAGCTGTGTAACACTGAAAATGAGATCTACGAGGCCTGTGACGATCTTTTTGGTCGCAAGCTGGTGACCCATCAGACGGGTCCCGAAGGCAAAGGCATCTACCGCGTTTATGTCGAAGCCGCCGTGCCGATCGACCGCGAGATCTACCTGGGGTTCGTGTTGGATCGGTCCAGCCAGCGGGTGATGATTGTCGCTTCGTCTGAAGGCGGGATGGAGATCGAAGATATCTCGGCCGAACGCCCGGACAGCATCGTCCGGTCCATTGTGGAACCTGCGGTTGGTCTGCAGGAGTTTCAAGCGCGCGAGATCGCGTTCCAGCTAGGACTGGAACCGCGTCTGGTACAGCAAATGGTTCGCACTCTGCAGGGATGCTATGCAGCCTTCAGCGAGTTGGATGCGACGATGGTCGAGATCAACCCGCTGGTCGTGACCGGTGACGATCGGGTGCTGGCCTTGGACGCAAAGATGAGCTTTGACGACAACGCCCTGTTCCGTCATCCGCAAATCGCCGAATTGCGTGACAAAAGCCAGGAAGATCCACGTGAAAGCCGGGCTGCCGACCGTGGCCTGTCTTACGTTGGGTTGGACGGCAATATTGGTTGTATCGTCAATGGCGCTGGTCTGGCGATGGCCACGATGGACACAATCAAGCTGGCGGGGGGCGAACCTGCCAATTTCCTCGACATCGGGGGTGGCGCATCGCCAGAACGGGTCGCCAAAGCGTTCAGGCTGGTTCTGTCCGATAAAAACGTTCAGGCCATTCTGGTGAACATCTTCGCGGGGATTAACCGCTGCGATTGGGTCGCCGAAGGTGTGGTGCAGGCTCTGAAGGAACTGGACCTCGACATCCCTGTCGTTGTGCGACTGGCAGGAACAAACGTCGAAGAAGGCCAGAAAATCCTCGCGAAATCAGGCCTGCCGATCATCCGAGCAACAACTCTGATGGAGGCCGCCGAACGCGCCGTAGGTGCGTGGCGCAACGATCTGTCCCAAAACACCAAGATGAGGGCTGTGTAATGAGCATTCTTCTCGACCGCGAAACACGCGTAATCGTGCAAGGCATCACCGGACGCATGGCGCGCTTTCACACCAAAGATATGCTGGCCTACGGCACCAACGTGGTCGGCGGAGTCGTACCCGGCAAGGGCGGCGAAACCGTCGAAGGCGTGCCGGTCTTTGACACCGTCAAACAGGCCGTCGAAGCAACCGGTGCTGACGCCAGCCTGGTCTTTGTGCCGCCTCCGTTCGCCGCAGACTCCATCATGGAAGCAGCCGATGCAGGCATCCGTTACTGCGTGTGCATCACCGACGGCATCCCGGCGCAGGATATGATCCGCGTTAAGCGCTACATGTACCGCTATCCCAAGGAAAAACGCATGGTGCTGACCGGGCCAAACTGCGCAGGCACCATCAGCCCCGGCAAAGCCTTGTTGGGGATCATGCCAGGCCATATCTACCTGCCCGGAAATGTCGGGATCATCGGCCGCTCTGGCACGCTCGGGTATGAGGCCGCCGCCCAGCTCAAGGAACGCGGGCTTGGAGTTTCGACCAGCGTGGGTATCGGCGGTGATCCGATCAACGGGTCTTCGTTCCGTGATATTCTGGAGCGATTTGAACAGGATGAAGGGACAGAAGTCATCGCCATGATCGGCGAGATCGGTGGCCCGCAGGAAGCTGAAGCCGCCGAATACATCCGCGATCATGTGACCAAACCCGTTGTGGCCTATGTTGCGGGTCTGACCGCACCCAAAGGAAGGACCATGGGCCATGCCGGTGCGATCATCTCGGCCTTTGGCGAAAGCGCGTCCGAGAAGGTCGAAATCCTTTCGGCAGCAGGCGTCACGGTTGCTGAAAACCCCGCTGTCATCGGCGAAACCATCGCCCGCGTCATGGGAAAGGCAGCGTGATGGCAAAACCTTCGGTTCTTGTTACCCGTCGCTGGCCCGCCGCCGTCGAGGCGCAGCTGGCCGAAAACTACAACGCGGTGCTCAATACCGGGGACAAGCCAATGTCCTCGGCTGAGATACGGGAAGCGTTGAAACATTATGACGCCGTGTTGCCCACGGTCACCGATACTCTGAACGCCGAGGCATTGGATGTCCCGGCGGCGCAGACCAAAATCCTTGCCAATTATGGAGTCGGATACAGCCATATCTGCGAACCGTCGGCACGTGAATTGGGCATGACCGTGACTAACACTCCTGACGTTTTGTCTGAATGCACCGCAGATATCGCTATGACCCTGATGTTGATGGTCGCGCGCCGAGCCGGAGAGGGTGAGCGTGAACTACGGTCCGGTAACTGGACCGGTTGGCGGCCCACGCATTTGGTGGGCACGAAGGTCAGTGGCAAGACCCTGGGCATCATCGGCTATGGCCGCATCGGGCAAGAGATGGCCCGTCGGGCTCATCATGGGTTTGGTATGGACATTCTTGTCTACAACCGCAGCCAAGTGTCGTCTGATGTGTTGGCGTCTTGCAATGCGACCCAAGTGGATACGATCGATGATCTGCTTCCGCAGTGCGATTTCGTGTCGCTTCATTGCCCCGGCGGGGCCGAGAACCGGCACCTGATCAACTCCCGCAGGTTGAGCCTGATGAAGCGCGACGCGTTTCTGATCAATACCGCGCGCGGTGAAGTGATCGACGAATGGGCTCTTATTCAGACCCTGATGTTCGACATGATCGGTGGTGCCGCATTGGACGTTTTTGATGGTGAACCCCGTATCAGCCCGGATCTGTTGCAATGCGACAACCTCGTGATGCTGCCGCATCTTGGCAGTGCAACGCGCGAGGCACGTGAAGCGATGGGCTTCCGCGTTCTGGACAACCTCGGAGACTTCTTCGCAGGCCGTGCGCCGCGTGATCGTGTGATCTGATCCAATCCCCACTTGGCTGCTCACCGGCTTGGTCCGGTTGAGTGGCCTCTTTTCAGGAGATTTCAATATGAACGCCCCCCACCGTATCGACGGATTTTTCACCCAGTCTTTGTCTGACCGTGATCCCGAGCTGTTCGGCTCGATCACGTCCGAGCTGGGCCGCCAGCGTGACGAGATCGAA
>NZ_JBQFTP010000019.1:0-59446 GCF_056538705.1 Ruegeria sp. BF12
TGGGACTACCTTGGATACTTGTAACGGACTTGATCTCGGAGTCGGCCAAACCGTGGTTCGCGGCGATTGCACCGGTTCTCAACCTGTTAGCGCTGGTTTTGATTTGCAGATGGGCACGCAGATTGCGCCAGTAGTGGTGGCTGAACTCTTTCTCACCAAAAGGGAGGAAAACATGGGAAAAGTAATCTTGGGAATTGTGATCGGGCTCGTCCTCGGCGTGGTTGGGGCGATGACCTTGGGTGGCGGGGCCGCGGTGGGTGTCGGCGTTGCGACAGGCTTGTCCGCCGGTGTCTGCACCACATTGAAAGGAGCACAAGCTGAGAACCTTATCACCGCCGAGCAAGCGGATCAGATCCTCAACCGCGTAAATTCCGAAATGGCGTCACTGCAAGGAATTGAAACGACGGACGAGATCGTCGGCAGCGCGCAGGCATGCGATGAATTTCTGTCAAAGTTACGAGACGCGAAGTGAGGTTCCGCTTTGTACGGAACAAAACTCTAAGGATCAGCCAGCAAGGGACCATCTGATGAAATTCGCTGTACTCAAATTCCTCGCACCGATGTTCGCAATCGCAGGCACGGCTTCTTTTGCAATGTCTGAAGCAGACGACGCGTGTATCGATCATTTGCGACAGGTTGGAGGACCAGACGGTCAATCAGGTACGATTGAAAGCTCAGAGTTCTCAGAAGCGGGCACGCTCGTCATGCTACGAGACGCAGGCGGAACACTTTGGCGCTGCATCGCGTACAAGGATGGTAGCATCGGCGAGATGTCGGTTGTCGAAGCGATGGATGATGGCGGTGGAGCCATGGCAGGCGCCGCCGGGTCTACTGGTAGCCAACGTGTCAAATTCGATGCTGGTTCCACCGGCGCCGAACTCGTTGGTGAACTCGCGCCCGGAGCGTCACAGCAATATGTTCTCGGGGCAAAAAACGAACAGTTTCTTTACGTCCGCGTTGCTCCGCGAAATGGCTCCTTAGACTACGTTATTCGTAACCCCGATGGTTCTGAACTGTTGGGATTAATGTCGGCGGACAAGGAGTATCGAGGGCAGCTTTGGCAATCTGGTGATCATGTTGTGGAGGTTATCAATCGCAGCAACTCTTCCGTCGGCTACAACGTAATTTTCGGAATTGAATAGGTGATCGACCAGAAGCCCTTGAACACGTTCCCAAAACAGCCAGGAAAAACACATGAGAACCAATGTCCTAATGGTGATCGGCGCGGTATGTATTTCTGCACTTGCAGCATGCGAAGAGAGTGGCGGATCGGTGGATGCAAGTGCACCAACTGTGGGCAGCTCTAGCGATCTTTCGCCATTTGAAGGGGCAAGAGCGGGCCAAGCTGAAATGGGCATCCAAAGTCTCGGATTTGAACTCATCCGAAGCGAAGGGCTGACCTCGTACTGGTTTAACAAGGATACAGGTGCATGTGCTCAGATCACGACGTCTGAGGGAAGGTACTCAGATGTAGCTATGCTGCCATCAGGTGACTGCTGACAAATTTCCATCAATCCCAAATCCAAGAGAAGGAGCCCAAACTTGCAATTCGACCTGGCACACGCGGCGGTCATCGTTGTCGCCTTAATCATCACTAACCTGGCATTGAAATCGGCTGGCGTGATCAACGAAGAAAACAAGCACCAATGGAACTGGAAAGTTGTTCTAGCCTACTTCGTAGTCGTCGTTATCATCAATCTCGTGTGGCCCATCTAAAGTTTCACAGCGGAAAGCTATTTGCCCACTTGATATGGTTGTCATGAACTAGCCTTTCCGAGAGACTATCAGGTCGCAAGAGTTTGAGCATTAAAGGTTCAAGAATATAAAGGATTTGGCATGCGGTTTTTGGCGTCCCTCATATTCATTGGTGTTCTCGCAACCGCTGCGAATTCTGACGTGACCAGTCGAAATGGCGGTCCAAGCAACAGTCAAATGCTTTCAAAGGGTGGTGACGGAGGCATTGATGGTGTCGCTTTCTTTCGCCCAGTCTTAAGCGGAGTGTTGTATCGATCCGGTTTCAAGGGCGGCGACAAGGATCGAACTGGCCTAAGTGAAGGTCAACGCGAAACTCTGTGCGGCGAAGGGTTTTCAACCGGGTTTTATGCCGACTTCGGCAAAAACACTGAATACGGTCGCACCAGCTGCGGAAACGGATCCTTTGACTATCAGAGCGCCAGATCCTCTCGACCCGATGCTGTCATGGCGTCCATACACGAGGTGATTAAAAACCCTGGAAAGGGCCCTGTTCTGGTGCACTGCATGTGGGGCGTTCATTCCTCAGGTGCATTGTCGGCGATGGCGCTCGTTCAGTTTTGCGGTTGGACAGAAGAAAGGGCCAAGGAATATTGGAATGATGCCCGAAACGGAGCCCCTTGTTCAGGCGGGTGCGACCAGTGGATTGACTCAAAATTTTCCAACTTCAGTGTCGACCCAAAATTGAAGATCTCCAACGAGCAACAGGCAGCGATTTGCCCCAAATGATATTGGGAGGACTATCAAAATGAAGTTCAATCTTCTGGGGTCATTTGCTTTAATTGCACCCACTGTCTTGTGGGCGAACGACGATGTTCTCGGTGAAGCCACGACATTTGATAGTCCCAACGGCGTTACTGAACGCTGTATTCGGATCGAAAAAGTTCCAACGGGCGAGTATAAGAAAAGCGATCTTGAGGAAGAAACGGCCTATTGCGAGATTGATTTCTATGCCTCCGAAATTGCTATTTGCCCAAAAACCTGGAGCACCAGCCCGGGAATGGCAGTCTACGATATTTCGGAAGGACCTTACGTGGGGAACCGTTCTGAATTCGAGAGAAACGCTTGCAAAGAGGGGAAGGCGGCAAAAGATCTGGCTAAGGACAGGGTGGCTAAATTCAAGTCCACCATGAACCAAAAAGGCACCAGTGGAACCTTTTCCACGTCTTCACTGCTTTACTATCATTTCTCCAGATATTTCGACGCGACTGTAAAAGTTCCAGTCGCCGTTTGGCGTAGCATGGACGCCCAGGCGCATTTTTCCGAGGTCGCCGAGCCTGGCCTTGCGATTTCTGGTGGCTCTCATGGCGGGCGCATGAACCACGAAGGCTGGCGGGTCTTCGCAGCTGCGGATGCTGACCCGAACTCATACCAGCCAACCGACGATCTGTTCACCGCAGATCGAACGCAAATATTCGGTGTGCTGCTTGATAGCCCTGGGCATCGATACGGCTCGGAAATCAACGGCACCCGTAAATCTGGTTGGGGAAAAGGTCAGAACCGCGATTTTCAGGAAACTCCTGCTTTCTTGGCTTTGCGTTCTTCAAAACCCTTGCCAGAGGCCATTGTAGAGGGCGTCGGAGAAGGTCGAAGAGACCGGATGATCAACAAGGATCTCGGTCCCGATGTCAGCGACCAACAGATGGCATTTTGGATGCAAGAACTTACCGAGATTGTACTCCTCGATTTCATCTTTAGCCAGCAGGACCGCGTAGGAAACATAGACTTCACACCCTATTGGTATTGGGTCGAAGACGGAAAGCTGAAGCATAAGAAAGCCAAGCACCATGAGCCAAACGATGGAGACGTTCCCGCCGACGCGTTATTGATCCGTCGCAGCAATCTAAACGACAACGATGCTGGCGGGCGTGTCGAGTATGCCAACTTCGCGAAATCCACTCAAATGCTGGAGAAAATGCGGCACTTCTCTCCAAGCGTGTATCGGCGCTTGGTCGCTTTGAATAGTGATCTTCAATCTCAAGGTCCCGTCTACGGCTGGCTATCGCAAAGCCTTGGGTTGTCAGATAGGCAGATTGCACAAGTTGTAAAAAACACCGAGCTGGCAACGTCCATTCTCCAGGACAATTGTTCTAATGGTGATTTGATGTTCGACTTGGATCCTGTCGCATTCTTTTTGAGAAACAACACCGAGGTAGAGACAGTGGATTGTAATGACCCGTAGGCTTTCTACGCTTTTCGCGGCGTTCATTTGGACCACTCTGATCGCCTGCAAAGCGGCGGCATTGGATGTTATCGTCATATCGGATCTGAACGGCAGCTATGGTTCGGTGAAATACGATGCCCGCGTCGACAAGGCGATTAAGCGGATAGTCGAGATTGATCCCGATTTGGTGATTTCGACGGGCGATATGGTCGCGGGACAGCGCATTCCCAACTTGTCCGACAAACAGGTGAGGGAGATGTGGAAGGCGTTTCACGAGGCGGTATCAGATCCCTTAGAGGCTGCCGGCATTCCATTTGCGGCCACGCCTGGAAACCATGATGCCTCCGCCTACCGTGGGTTCGAGCGTGAAAGAAAAATATACGCAGAGGAATGGACTCCGAGAAAACCAGACGTTGATTTCCTGGTTTCAGATGACTACCCGTTCTTCTACGCATTTGAGATGCAGGGCATTACGTTTGCGTCTCTGGATGCAACGACCCTGGGCCCGCTATCCGGTGATCAGCAGGACCGGCTACAGGAACTGGGTGCAGACGGGGACCCGATTGTCACTTTCAGTCACCTCCCACTTTGGCCCTTCGCGATCCAGCGCGAGCGCGAAATCATCGGTGATCCGACACTTGAAAAAATCTATTTGGAAAGCGGTGTCGTTCTGCATCTGTCAGGCCACCATCATGCCTTCTATCCCGGTTGGAAAGACGGTGTAGCTTACGTCTCCCAAGCTTGTTTGGGAGGTGGTCCGCGGCGGCTTATTGGCGATAGCGCCAGATCACCTCACAGCTTCACTCATGTTACGTTCCAGCCGAACGGAGAGTTTGGGATAGCAGTATATCGAGGACCCGATTTCGAAAGGTCGGTAAACTTTAAGTCGCTTCCGAAAGAGATCAGATCCCCGAACGCGGTGTTGAAACGTTTGGACCTTGTTAAATGACTAAAGGTTGAGTTTCAGTTCGACTTTTTCTGGGACCAGATCGTTTACCATCTCTTCGATCCGGGCTTCTGAAAGCCCTCCCGAGGTGATGAAAAGCAATGAGACGCGAGACTTTCCGGGGACGTGGTGTTTTCTGACCAGCTTCCAGCCAGCGTCTGCGGCCATAGCTTCAATGGCGCCGCTGACGTTCAATGAGTGTTCTTCGTCTGAAGCTTTGAGCGAAATTTCTACACCCTTGTTTCGTCCACCGAGCCAAATGAAACACCAACATACAACCGCCACCAGTGTGGCCATCAGCGGCAAGCCCAAACCGACCGCAAGACCAAGAACGGTCACGATTATCATTTCGACAGTGTCCACCGGATCATCGAGATTGGAGCGGAACCTGAGCAACGCGCCGATGCCAAAGATAACGAAACCGATCATTGAACCGTGCTGAACTACCAGAAAACCAACCGCCATACCGATAAGCGCATACAGGAAGAAAAGCCTTGGCATAACTATGTCGCGGACGCTTCTACGGGCTTTACGTCTCACCGGATGATAGACGATCAAGCCAGCCAGAATGATCGTGACGATCACATCGAGCGTGAAGAAATACAGTTCCTGTTTGCCACGAAACTGCGTCCACCGGCGTTCGATAACGATTTCCGACCCCGAAGCCCCGGCCAGCATCGTCGCAGGATCGACTTGTGACACCGCAGCACCTGGCAACAGCAACATCAACAACACGGTCACAAATGTGAGGGTCGTATTCAACTTGTCTTCCTTCCTGCTCACGCCAAAGGCTTACGCTTAACCAAAGGCACATCATGCCCTATTCAATTCAATCGCAACAGGCGGGATCAGGTAAAGAGATTACAGTGCATTCTTCGGACATCGTATCCGGACTGTGATACGAACGCTGATACAGGGATGTGGTCCAAACGCGAGAGAATCCAATGACAGAACACAAGCTGCTTCGGTCGAAACTTGGGTTTTCACGGTGCTTCCCCAAGCTTGGAACACTAGCTTCTTATGCAAGCACGACTGTTACATTTCTGGCATGGATCGAGCTCGCCCACGCCGAGAGTCCCGGTTTGACTCTCATCGACTCCTTCAAGGTGGCGGATAAATCGGAAGGCTTCTCGGAGCCTTCCGGATTGTCTCTGTCCAACGCGGAAGGCTTCTTATGGTCAGTAAGCGACGCTGAACCTAAACTGCACCTACTTGGAATCGACGGGGCATTAGGAAACTCATTCAAGCTGCCTTCATTGGCGGGATCAGATCTGGAGGGCGTCGCATCACGAAAAGATGGGTCTGTTTTAGTACTTCAGGAAACTGATCGATCAATTCTAGTCGTTCACCCGACTGACCCCATTCAACTAACTACAATCCCTCTCACATCTCTCAAAGGCTACTCGGACGCCGCTGAATTGCTCGTCGGTAACCCTTTGAACAAGGGACCTGAGGGCATCGCCGTCG
The DNA here is from genome assembly GCF_056538705.1 of Ruegeria sp. BF12. Lineage (NCBI taxonomy): Bacteria > Pseudomonadati > Pseudomonadota > Alphaproteobacteria > Rhodobacterales > Roseobacteraceae > Ruegeria > Ruegeria sp. BF12. Next base: position 6,330 of record NZ_JBQFTP010000019.1, read on the forward strand.
ACCCGGAATCCGGGCGGGTCTTCATTGGCATTGAGGGACAACCAAGGTTGTTAATGGTCGTATCACCAGAGCTAGATGAAATTGTTGAGATGATTCCTTTAGCCCGCGATGCAGGTTTTATCTCCGAGCGTGTAGATGATGATGAACTGGATTTGAGCGGCCTAGCATGGTCCCCGTCCTCACGTTCTCTTTGGATTGTAAGTGACAAAGGCCGTCAAATCTTCGTCTACAATCCAGAGTCCAAGTCCATAAAGTCTATCAGTTTGACGTTCACAGAAGATGGCAAACAAAAGGAAGTTAAACATCCCGAAGGGATCGCTCTCGATGAGACCAGAGGGCTTCTCTATATTCTGACAGACGATGCCAAGAAATCGCGGCTTTATGTTTTTAATATTCCCTAATTTTGATCGCTAGAGAATGACGCTCACACCGCCATGTTAGCTTCCGCAAGTTGTTGCAGCTAGCTTACCATTCCTCTTCTTTGGTCCGACCTAATCAGAACCGAACGCTTAAGTTTGCACCGAGACCATGCTCTTGGCCGTTGGAACGAACTGAGTAACCATACCCTGCCGTCAGTCTGGCCAGATCAGAAATCTGATACCCTAGCCCCAGACCAAGAACGAAACCATTTGCTCCTCGGTTTTGTCCGACTTGTGTGAACGTGCCAAATATCGGGCTCGTTACAGTGATTTCGTGCTCACTATCCTTGTTGGCAAAGAAGTCATACTCATAACGAGCAAAGGCAACTGGGGTTAGCACACCATTCTCTGTCAAGAAGTCCCGTTGGTAGTCAACTCCAATGGAAGCGACCAGAGACTCTGCATCCGCTTTTTCAATTGAGTAGTTGAAGTCACCACCGCCGGTCTCTGTGCCTGAACCTTGTTGAATACGCCCGTAGTTCAATCCAAAAACCGTAGAAACCCTTGCACCGCTGTCCAGGTTAAACAACTTCCGTGCCTGGATACCGGCGTGGATCCCCTCTTGGTCCAAATCCGATTTAGCCTCGCCTCCCGTAAAGCCATCAACAGAAGGGTTATTTCGCTTGGCATCAGTTTCACCGAACATGTAACCGATCAGTCCGGAGAACTCCCAAGTTCCGGTTGTTGTACGCCCATAGACGCCCACATGATAGCTGTCGGTCGAAAAGTCCTGATCGACTTGATCGTGTTCATCCATGGAGGATGTCCCAAAACCTGCGTACACGCCGACCACACCTCTATCGGTGCTTGCGACATCCGCTCCGACCAAAATGGTGCCCAGCGAATAGTCGAATGTCCCAAGGCCATTGCTTCCATCAACGTCCCCGCTCACATAGGCCGTGTCGATCCACCAGCGCCGATCAGAGCAGTCTATTGCGCCGCTCGGGCTCTGGGCCGAGTCGATGTCGCCTGCTGCAACGGGCTGATCCGCATTGCTGAAGCCAACTGCTTGATACTTGCGGCAGTCAGCGTGGCTCAGCACGGTGTTGGTTATCAGGTCAAGTTGCTCAAGCCCAACGGTCAAATTGGAGGAATAGGGTTCTGCGTGCACACGATTAAACCCAGCCAAACCTGAATTGGTAAGCGTGTTAACGGTATTGCCCAAGGTTGAGCCATTGGTCAGATTAGTTCCAGGTGACGTGTTTGTGGTGTTGGCCACCGCACCAGCAAGGTTGCTTGCATTGGGAGATCCAACAACTGATGGATGTTGTGGTAAACTCGAGACGGGGAGGGTCGAAAACGCAATATCAATTCTACCGTCCGCGGTTGGCGTGTTTGAGATACTCGGACTGGATAGGGCGGGCAGAGATCCTCCGGCAACAAGAGTTGGGGAGTTTCCATCGAAACTCGAGGCTTGAAAAACCGTGTAGTCGTTGCCAGCAGCATAGTCCTGCGCAGTCAGGCCGGGACGAGCGGCTTCGACTTGTATGGTGGCGCGGTTAATCCCTGTCACGGGCCCGCTGGATGACACCAAGTCGGCTTTCTGACCGGCCGTCGGATCGACTTCGCTTAAAAGTCTTGACCCAGCTTCAAAGGCGATTCCGCCACTATTGTTAAGCGTACCAATTGAAAAGCCCGGCGAAAGCACCCCTCCGTTCTTAACTGTGAAGTTGAATGCGTTCACGGTTCCCGTTCCGGCCAGCGTGCCAAAATTCTCAAAATTTACGGTGTTCAAACTGCTTGTGGTATCGAGGCGAACAGTCGTGCCTGCGGCTATCGCCATATCACTGGTTGAGGAAATCGAACTATTCGTCAGTGTGAAATCGGAAGCCTCAGCAATCCGGGTCTGGATATAGTACGCCCCGAAAACCACTTCGGTGGCTCCCATAACGGTAAGGTTGTCATAGGTTAGCGGGCGGTCGGACTGGAAGTAGACTTCAGTGGGGTCGATATTCGCGCCGTTGAAGGGAGCGAACGTCATTGATCTGCCGGAACCAATCGAAGTTCCAATGAGGTTCACTCTGAGCTTCCCGTTGATGTTTGTTGCCAACGCTTCCCGGGAGACAAAGTCTCCGCTACCCGCCGCGACATCGACATTCAAAAGTGTTAAAACTGAAGCATTGCTTGGAACGGTATTTTGGCCCGGAACATACAACTCAATTTCACCTGAGGACGTAATTGAGGAGTTTCCAATTGTAAGTCCTGTAATGGGTCCGTTTGGGATCGGGAGACACGTGCGTTCCGTCGTTGAGATTGTTTGATTAACGCGAGTGCTTTCAGATCCAGAAGCATACTCTATTCGAGGAGACCCCAATTCTACGCAGGCCTGTGAGCTTTGGGCTTGTACTTTGGTTGGCGACATCAAATAAGCTAAAATTACGAATGCGATATTCGCCAGAGTGATGAGCTGAGCAATTCGACTTAGTGGGAACGGCCTATTGTTTGTCACCAACTTTCTCCTCTCGCAGCACAAGCGAAGCTACCTTAACTTAGGACTTGATAAACAAAGTTTATCCTTTTGGATTTTTTGTTGTGGCATATGAGCAAACTCACAACACGGGAAGGTCTGCCCAATGCAGACCTGCTCGTGCAATTACTGCGAGGCAAGACAAGCCGGGTTTTGCATTCCGACCATACGCACCTTTGCGTAGAAGCCGTGGCAAAAGGTCAAGCCTTGAAACGATTTTCCCGAGCTTGACGGGCGCTGAACAGCGCCATTGAGTATAGGCATGGATCATTGGATTTCGGAGTCGATAGCTAAGATCAATGCAGATGCTCACCGCTCTGCCGATACGCACCTTTTCAAGCTAGTAGGCCAAAACTTCTGGACCGAGATTGATCTTATCGAGGGCGCGTCCCTTATTCAGAAACTCGACGAAACCAATTTGAATTTTGAGTTTCAGAGTTTGCCAATTTTCGACAAGATCTGAAAGCTGGTTGACTGAAACCAAGAGAATGAAACAATAAACTGAGCAATGACACGGAGTACGAAGATACTGTTGGCGCTCACCGTATTGACGGTCGGGTTATGCATGTTCCTAGCGGGACGTGCGGTCGAACGTTACCAATATGAGGAGGCCTGCCTAGACTTGGGCGGAGGTCGCCATCCTGGAGATTACCCGATTTGCGTTTTGGAACAGCGTTCTAACTGACGGACGCGTCTCAGTCACGCGGTGATTGGAACAACGAAACTACGAGCACAACGACGCCAATTGCTGCGAGAATGAAAGTCAGCGGCAAAAAGAAGCTTTCTTGCAGAACGCCGTCTGGGTCGACACCGCCATAAAACAGGTGCTCTGAAAGCCCACTTAGTGCTGCAAGGAAAAGGATGACGATACCAAAAAGGCGAAGTTTGGTCATGTCAGGTCTCCAAGGGAATGGGCCAATAGTTAGCATCGTTTTTCATACCTGTGAATTGAGGAGCCTAGTTCTTCAATACCTTGATTGCATCGCAATCCAGCCGTAGGCGCGTATAATGCGAATATGACAAGAGATATTGAAGCTAACGCTAAGACAATCGCTGATGCCCTGACCTCTGCCCAGCAGATACCTAAACTGTCTTCAGAGGCAGGACAGCTATCGCTGGATGACGCATATTCGATTGCTAGTCGTGTCCGCGAGATTTTGGGCAAAGAAAGAGTTGGCAGAAAAGTCGGCTTCACGAACCGCACGATTTGGCCTGTTTATGGTGTGGATCAACCCATTTGGGGAGAGGTTCACGCAGATGGGCTGTTTTCCACTGATCAGTCGGTAAACTTGGCAAGGTATTCAGAACCGAGAATCGAGCCAGAAATCGTACTGGGCCTTAAACATGCACCAACAGCTGAAATGAACAATGAACAGCTGGCAGGTTGCGTGGAGTGGGTTGCCCCGGGATTTGAAATTGTTCAATCGATTTATCCCAACTGGAAATTCTCGGTCGAAGACTCAATCGCAGCACAAGGATTGCACGGCTGCCTTGTTCTTGGCGACAAAATCGAGGCGACACATGATGTCTTGACCGGCTTGGCCGAAGTGCCACTAGCATTGTTCAAGGGCACCGAGGCTATCGAGTCCGGCAAGGGTGAAAACGCGCTCGGTGGCCCAATTGAAGTCCTGGCTCATCTTGTTTCTCTGCTCTCAGACGCCGACCAGCTTCAAGGAGGCGAGCTAGTCACAACTGGTACTTTGACAGACGCATGGCCAGTGTTTCCGGGCGAACAATGGTCAGCGGGCTTTGGTGGTGTCATGGACACCGAGCTGTCGGTGCGATTTACATGAGGCTGTAATAGAGTTGTGACGCCTACTTCACCAAAGAAAAGTTACTCTCAATAGCTGGGCGCGATAGTCTTCCACTGATTTCATCAATTCTGGAATACAAATTATACGATGCTATCCAAATCAGATTACATGATGTTTCTCAGGCACCCCGCCTGGCTATGGATCAAGAAACACGCCAGGCATCTGCTGCCGCCGATTGACCCTTCATTGCAAGCGCGTTTTGACGAGGGGCACGCGTTTGAGCCATATGCTGAGGAGCTATTTGGTGATCTCATTCGCCTCGGTTTTTCAGATTTCTCAGAATACCAGGCTCTGCCCGCGCGTACTTTGGAGGCTTGGAGAAACGGTGCAAACGCAGTGGCGCAGGGACGCTATGAAGATGGAACCATAACTTGCATCTCCGACATCGTGAGCCGCAGTGGCGATGGGTACGTTCTGACAGAGATCAAGAGCGGGACATCTGCAAAGCCCGAACACACTTTTGATCTCGCATTCCAGCGTGTCGTGCTTGAGGCAGCGGGGTTCCCCATTGCGCGCTGCGAAGTGGCACATGTGAACCGTGATTACGTCAGAAACGGCGAAATCAATCCGCAAGAGCTTGTCAGCATCACTGACATCACGGATGCGGTGACTGAGCAGCTCGAAAAAACACGCACGCGTATTGATCAGGCATTGAGCGTCGTTGCCAGCGATACGATGCCTGATCCGTCCCCCGAACGTGCGCGCCTTAAATCCTATGGTGAATGGCTGGAGATCCGCGAAAAACTCGACCCACCTCTCGCGCATGACAGTATCCACCGCCTTCCGTTCATGAATGCGGAAAAAGCCTCGGAACTCATCGCAAATGGGATCACAAAGATTGACGAGATCAGTGATCCATCTGTGTTAGGCAAGTCGACGCAACGCTACTTGAGAGCTACGGCGAATGGTGGGCGCACAATCGATCATCAGGAGTTGAGCAGGTTTTTGAGCGAGATTGTCTATCCGGTTTATTATTTTGACTACGAGACATCTCAGAGTTTGCTGCCACCCTGGGACGGAACGCGTCCCTATCAGCAAGTCGCTTTCCAGTATTCCTTGCATATCCAGCATGAGCCTGGCGGAGAAATTGAGCACAGGGAGTATCTCCACCGAGACGCCAGTAACCCAATGCCAGCCTTGCTGAAAAGGCTTCGTGAGGACATAGGAAACGTTGGCTCTGTAGTGGTTTGGTATGCTCCGTTCGAGAAATCGCGCAATACGGAAATGGCGGAAACTTATCCAGAGCATGCAGAGTTCCTGGAAGGCCTAAACCTAATGTAGGGACGCGCATAACACTGCATTCCTTCCCTTGATTTCATTCAGGAAATTCGTGTGTGCTCACCTATAATTTTGCGCGGTATTTGCGCATAAGATTGCACGAATTGCCCATAACTTTGCACTGTTGAAAGAGCTCGTTCAATTTTTGGTAGTTGTCGTGCAAACCAGTCAACTAAAAGGGATATTTCTCAATTGTCTGACGTCAGCACCAATGGGACAGTTTAGGTCGATTTGATAAGAGAGGGTTTCTGGCTCATCGTAACCGCCAAGGAGTGGAGATGAGAAAGAACCCCGGAACCAAGCGGAGCCACGGTGAGAAGGTCGTAAAGGACATCCGTCGTGCAACACGCAAACAGTACTCATCCGAAGAGAAGATCCGGATCGTGCTGGATGGCCTCAAGGGCGAGGACAGCATTGCAGAGCTGTGTCGCCGCGAGGGCATAGCGCAGAGCTTGTATTACAGCTGGTCGAAGGAGTTTCTGGAAGCTGGGAAGAAACGCCTTGCTGGCGACACGGCTCGTGCGGCGACCTCGACGGAGGTCAAGGATCTGCGCCGTGAGGCTCGCGACCTGAAGGAGGTGGTTGCCGAACAGGCTCTTGAACTGCGGCTGCTCAAAAAAAGCATGATCGGGGATGGGGGCGACGACGAATGAGGTATCCCGCATCTGAGAAGCTGGAGTTCATCCGCCTCGTCGAAGGATCGCATCTTCCGACCAGGCGTACGCTGGACAAACTCGGCATCCCCAGAACCACTTTCTATCGCTGGTATGACCGATATCTGGCTGGCGGACCCGAGGCGCTTGAGGATCGCAGCCCCAAGCCATCACGGGTCTGGAACCGCATTCCGCAGCCGATGCGTGAGAAGATCAAGGACCTGGCTCTGAAGGAAAGCGATCTGTCGCCGCGTGAGTTGGCCGTGCAGTTCACCGACACAGAAAAGTACTTTGTCTCAGAGGCTTCGGTCTATCGCATCCTCAAATCCTACGACCTCATCACCAGCCCGGCCTATGTGGTTCTATCGGCGGCCGACGAGTTCCACGACAAAACCTCTCGGCCAAACCAGCTTTGGCAGACCGACTTTACCTATCTGAAGGTGATTGGCTGGGGCTGGTTCTACCTGTCGACCATCCTCGATGATTACAGCCGCTATATCATCGCTTGGAAGCTTTGCACGACGATGAAGTCGGGCGATGTGACCGACACGCTAAACCTGGCGCTGCAAGCCTCAGGTTGTGATCGGGCGACGGTTCTGCACAAACCACGGCTGCTCAGCGACAACGGGTCCAGTTACATCTCCAGCGAGTTGGCCGATTGGCTAGAGGATCGGCAGATGGATCATGTCCGGGGTGCCCCATATCACCCGCAAACTCAGGGGAAGATCGAGCGATGGCACCAGACCTTGAAGAACCGCATCTTGCTGGAAAACTACTACCTGCCCGGTAATCTCAGACAACAGATCGATGCCTTTGTCGATCATTACAACCACCGGCGCTATCACGAGAGCCTGCAAAACCTAACTCCGGCCGATGTCTACTTCGGGCGCGGCCAGGCCATTCTGAAACAACGAGAGAGGATCAAACGAAAGACCTTCGAAACCCGGCGCTTGCTTCACCGCAAATCCGCCGCATAATCACAACAACCAGATGAGCCAGACCCTCTCTTAGCTCACGCCGCCATCTGTCCCAAAATCCCTGACGACGGACAGTCCGAACTGCCGGATTTGTGACGCTCGAATTTCAATGTCCGTTTTGGGCTGTCTGCGGCCCTTTGGAGCAATAATGCCAATGGCGGCAAAGTCCGCAAATTAGACGTTCAAGCAAGTTGTAGCGAACGACCGCATTGCGAGAAATAGCGGCCGCAATTCGAATTCAAACTCCTAACTTGGTGGCTTCCAATTGGCCTGTCTCATTGCGTTACCAAGGTCTTCCCCGTATTGCGGATTTGCAAAAAGCTTCTCAAACAGCGCACCCACGCGACTGTCAGGCCACTCGCGTGACAGTTGTTCAGATAGAGTCTGAGCTTCAGCCTTATTCCCCAACATCTGATGTGACGCCATTAGGTAAGCAACGGTTACAGGTCCGACAGGGCCGCCTTTTTCCGTTACTCGTTCAAAGGCTGACACAGCGCCTTCATAGTCCTTCATATGGAACTTTGCTGACCCCATCGCGTTCTGAAACACATAACCCCGCTCTAGTTTGATTTTTGAAAGTGCGTCCTCGCTAATTTCTACGACTTGTTCAAATGAACCGGAATAGAGAAGAACCAGCGAGACGAACTCCAAAACATGTACGTCGTGCGGTGCCAAACGCCGTGCTCTTTGCGCAAATTCTATGGCCTCAGGCCAGTTTCCCTTGGCAAACTTGACCCAGGCCATTGCGGACTGACTCCACCCCGTTTCCGGGGCCAACTCGATGGCCCTGTTTGCCTGAGCGTCGGCGTAGTTCAACATTTCCTTAGCTAGGTCGGCATCTGATGTAAGCACAGCAATTGTCGCAGCGACCTGCGCAGCGCCTGCATGACCGCCGAAGTAGCTTTCGTCGTTTTCAATTGCCCCCTTGAATATGGTTAAGGCCGCGTCAAGACGCGCAGGTTCCAAGGCCGGAAAGATTAGATCACGACCAGTATTGGCCAGATTTACAGCCTGAAGGCGCATAGGGGATGCATCAAATATGGCGCTGCGCTCGTCACGACTCAGTCCGTCGGCTGGCGAACCGACTGGATCCGCCAGTTTTTTCGATAGCACCACAACAGCAACGACAAAACAGGCTAGAACGAAGAGGCCGGCAACTCCAACGAACGGGCGACGCCAAGTGTTTGCTCTGATTTCCGACCCAGCCGGAGGAGGCTGAAACGTCTCGGGCGACCTGACCAGAATCTCAGGTGCATAGCCGCCCTTTGGCAGGTCGAATATCGTGCCTTCTTCGAGACCGTCTTTGGCATAGTATTCGGCAAGCTTGCGACGCAGTCGACCAGCATCGACCCGAACCACGTTTTCACGGCGCGACATCTCTGACGGGGTCCCACCATAAACATCCATGGCGATGGTCTTGGCACGAATATCATCGGCCCGACCGTTGAGCGATTCTTCGACCACATACACCAAAAAGTCCTGCAATCGCTGCGAACCCGCGAAGGTCGAAGATTTGACAAGCCGCTGAAGTGCCGCCCGAACATCTTTGGGCACAGGTGACCCGCCCTCATTCAGTGCAGTAGATGTGTCTTTGGTTAAATCCATATTTTCAGTAAGTTACGCATTAGATTACACCGTATTATGCCCCGATAAACCTTTTGTGAGAAGTGAATTCGGCGAAAACTCAGGGCAGTCTGCTGATCCATCGAATGAGTCATCGCAATTGGAACGTTACGCCTTTGATACCCTGTTTCCCGATCACCAAACCGCAATTGCGGATTTACGGCGCGCGGATACGGAATTCGATGAGATCTGCCGCGACTATCAGCTTCTATGTGACGAGTTTCTGTCAATGAACTCGGAGCCGGGAAGCCACTCGTACCAATTCGCCTGCGATATCCGCGATACCCTGGATGGTCTTCGGGATGAAATCCTCCAATCGCTGCGGCGCGCAGGAAAGATGTAATCCATAGGGGAAGGGATACCGATGAGATCATTATTGAAACATGCCTCAGCCATGGTGCTGATGGCTGGCGCGGGTTTTGCCCAGGATGCGCCCATCATCCATGATGGAGAGTTTGAGTTCTTGCGCGCACAGTTTGGAGAGCAATGGGATGCGCAGGACACCGAGATTGAGGCGAAACTTGCCGAGATCCGCGACGCCAATGGCGGCCAGCCGCCCAATATCCTGTATATCCTGATCGACGATGTCAGCTTCGGTCAAATGGGTAACCGGACGATGAACTACGTCACCGGTTTCGATACGCCCAACATCAACGACTTTGCCACCGAAGGTATGTCCTTGATGAGGATGTATACTGAGCCATCCTGCACACCGACACGAACGGCCATGTTGACCGGTCGTCATCCGGTGCGCGCCGGCGTTGAAGAGGTCAAAGTTGCGCTGGTTGGCGAAGGTCTTGCAGCTGAAGAAGTCACGATTGCCGAGATCCTGAAGGAAGAAGGATACAACACTGCGCATGTTGGGAAATGGCACCAGGGCGATATTGAGCAGGCCTATCCGCACAACCAAGGGTTTGATTGGGCCGCATTCCCCTTGCATCAGCAGGTTCAACTCAGCCTGATGACCCGGGATGCTATGGTTGCCAACAACATGCTTGGCTTCCATCCATCCGGTCAGTCCAACCAATTCCAGCTGGATGAGCGATTCAAGCCCTACGGTCTGGTAACCGGCGTTGAAGGGGAAGTAGGCGGCTTGGCTCGCGAAGTCGACATGGCGCCGGGCGAAGAATGGACACAGGCCAAATACGAAGAAATGAACCTGCGCTATCAGCGACAGGCACTGGAACAGCTAGACCGCCTCGCCTCGCAGGACGACCCATTCTTTATGCAATACTGGCCACTCTATCCGCTGAATTTTGCTTATCCGGATCAAGCCGTTTCCCGCAATGGTGGCTTTCATGCCGACAAGTTGCAGGTTCTGGACGGCTGGATCGGTGAGGTTCTGGCTAAGCTGGATGAAACTGGCAAGGCGAACAACACCGTCGTCATGATCATGGCTGACAATGGCTTGATGTATCACTACGAAGGAACGTCCGGTCTGAACCAGTTGATTTATCGCGGCGGCAAGACGCAGCACCTTGAAGGCGGTGTGCGAACTGACGCGTTCATCCGCTGGCCCGGCGCTATTGAGCCAGGTAGTGCAGCAGGTGACATCGTGCATGTATCTGACCTGTTCACCACCTTCGCGCGGATCGCAGGCGCAACTGACCGCATCCCGCGCGACCGCGTGATCGACGGCATTGACCAGACTGCGCTGCTACTTGAAGGTGAAGGCAACTCGCGTCGCGACTACGTCTATGTGTACGAAGGGCCCGTGTTGCGTTCAGTCGTGAAGCAAGAGTTCAAAATGCATTTGCCGGCCCCCGGTCAGCCCGGAGCTGCGGCCCCCGTGTTCAATGTCTATCGCGACCCACGTGAAGAACATCCGCTTGTCGGGTATTCATTATGGTCCGGTGCATCATTCCAAGACATGGTGAAGCGGCATGAGAAAACCATTGCAAAACACCCGCATCTGCCGCTGGGCAAGGGTGTGCCGTATGAAGGTATTGAGAACCTTCGTCCCGAAAGCGAGTTGACCCGAGAAGTCTTCTCCAGCTGGCAATGATGAAGGTAGACGGCGGCGAGAACCTGTCGCCGTCTAACCTGACCATCCAACTTCTCCCAGGTGTATGATGTTACGCAACTTCCATTGTCTTGTTCCTCTGATCTATGCACTGGTCGTGGTAGGCTCTGCTTCCGAAGCTGAGGAAAACGCGTCAAATCCATTGGCTGCGGTTAACAACACCGACATTCGATATCAGTACTTCGATTTGGCACGAGGTGCAGACCGTCAGGATGCCTTTGTCGATGGTGCATACATGTTACGCCCCGATCTAAAACTAAAATACGAGCTCCACTACAATTCAACGAATGCTACTGGCGAAAGGTTCAACGGGTTCGAAAAGACAAGCTTCAAGCTGATCTACTTTCCCTCACAGAAACCCTTGAATGACACCTGGAGCGTGAAGTCCGCACTTGGTTTGGAGTGGATCCTCGATTTTGGTGACCCTGACGAAGGCATCGGCACCGGGTCGGATCAGATAGCCCCATTTGGTGGGTTCGCATTTGCAAACACTAATACTGGGCTGACTCTGATCCCTCTGGTCCAGCACTTTGCTTCATATAACGGTTCGACCGACGTCAGCCAGACTGCGATGCGCCTTATTGCGCTTCAGCCATTTGGTGACGGGTATTGGGTCAAAGCAGATATCAAAGCTCCATACGATTGGGAAAATGATGCGTGGCCCGCGACCGCAGAATTCCAGATCGGTAAGAACCTCAGCCCTGGAATTGCCCTCTACGCAGATGTGTTGGTCGGTATTGGTGCTGACAGACCCTACGACCAAGGTGCCGGGATAGGTCTCAGATTCAACTACTAACCGCCGCCAATATGCAAGGAAACTCCGATGCTCCATCTCAGATTAATTAGCGCACTCGTATTTCTGTCCGTCGTATTATCTATGCCCGGGCATTCCCGCGCTCAGTCTCTACCTGCGCCAGGTCAAAACGAAACAGGCTGGCGGCATGAAGCCTCATTCTATCTGTTCACACCCCTAAGAACCACAGGTACGTCAACCGTGGCTGGACAATCCGCGGAATTGGATCTGGACCTTGGTGACGTCCTGGATGTGCTCGATTTCGCGGCAGCCGGCCGGTACGAGGCTTGGAACGGGGATCTTGGGATCATCGTTGATGCGAATTATGTGGGGATCGAACAGGATACCACATTGCCTGGCCCTCTCGGTGCCGGGATTAACGTCGACGTTCGTCAAAAATGGTTTGGTGTGCTGGGGGCTTACCGTGTTGCAAATGGCGTGTACGGTAGCAGGAGCCAGCGATATGCAATCGATCTCCAAGGCGGTCTGAGGTACAACTCCATTCGTCAGGAAATTGACCTAACTACCCCGGGACCGAGAAATCCACCTACATTGGGCGGAGATCAGGGCTGGATCGAACCAGTAGTCGGAATACGCGGAATGTGGCGGGTAAACCAGAAATGGACTGGGATTGCGTCTTTGGAACTTGGCGGGTTCGGTGCCGGTGGAAATGATCTCCAGGTTGGCGCAAACGTTGGTTTCGACTATCAGCCGTGGGAGAAAGCTGCGCTCACATTCGGATATCGTTACTTTAGCGTAGACTATAGTGACACTTTGAGTTCCGGTGAATTCGCCTATGATGTCGACCAGCATGGTCCATACATTGGAATCAAGTACTTTTTCTAACGAATGGGCGTGAAACAAGTTCCATAAGAAACGAACAGGGCCGGAAACTCGCGCTGCGTCAACTCTGTCGCTAGTCTGACCACGGCTCGGGGACATTTGCTTGATCGCACTAAGGTCGATCTACGCCGGCATCAAGTGCAACTGCAAAGCGCGGTTACCTCCAGCATTTGGTTAGCGAAAAAACTCGGTTTTGATTGTCTCCTCTGGGCTGCAAATAGTCCTTGATTGTTCAGCCTTCGATGGCGACTTTGTCCGCCAAGCGGCCGTTCAAAATCAGTGAAAAGATGTCTGCTTTTGTGGGTCAGTGATCTCGACCACAAAGGTCATGGTCTGCAAGCGAAGCCAGGACGTAACAGTCTTCTGCCACACCCCGTCCGTCACATCCCTGTGCGATACGCTTCAATTCATATTCGAGAGCTTTGAGGCGTTTGATCTTTGCGCGTACTTCGGACAACTGACCTTCTGCGATTTCGGTGGCCGCTTCGCACGACCGATCCGGATGGTTCTGTAACTCAATCAAAGAAGAAATTGCTTCGATGGAGAAGCCGAGATCACGCGCGTGCCGTATAAAGCTCAGGCGCTCCAAACCCTCATTTGTGTAGCGCCGCTGGTTGCCTGCCGTCCGTTCCGGTGCGGCCAGTAGACCCATTTCTTCGTAATAGCGGATGGTGGGCACTTTGACCTTCGTCCGCTTCGAAAGCTCGCCAATCGAGAACATGTGAAAAACCTCTTGAACCTCTAGTCACTAGAGACACTACATTGGATCTGACGCGATTCTGAAGAGGTTTTGAGATGGCAGGGTGCTGCGGCAACGAGGTGAAATTCGACGGAATGTCCAACGAATACAAACGTCGGCTTTGGATCGTCATCGCGTTGAATGCGACGATGTTCGTGGTCGAGATGACCGCGGGACACTACGCGAAGTCTCAGGCACTTCAGGCCGACGCGCTCGACTTCCTTGGTGACGCACTGACCTACGGCATTTCCCTCGCTGTGATCGGCGCGTCTATCCGCGCTCGAACGAATGCCGCCTTGGCAAAGGGGATCAGCCTCTTTTTTATGGGTGCGTGGGTGTTTGGGTCTACCGTCTACCGTGTTTTTCACGCGGGCGTTCCAGAGGCCGAAATTATGGGCATCATCGGCGCGTTGGCTCTCGCAACAAACCTTGCGAGCGTATTCTTGCTTGTTAGCTACAAGGACGGAGACGCCAACGTGCGATCAGTCTGGCTATGCTCGCGGAACGACGCCATCGGTAACGTAGCTGTGATGATTGCCGCGTTGGGCGTCTGGGGCACGGCAACAGGTTGGCCTGACCTAATAGTTGCTGCGATCATGGCAAGCCTGTTCTTGTCATCTTCGTACCAGATCATTCGTCAGGCTCTTGAGGAACGGCACGAGGAAGCAGCACACGAGCATAGAACAGCTCGGACAAGCTGACATTCGCTGCGGAGGGCAAACTACACAGGTATGGGCTCCACGCGGTCATTCGCTCAGTCGCGATGCATGTCCGCTTTCCGGACATTCGCCGCGACTGAGCGAACGACGACACCGAGCCTAAACCGGACCTGGTTAAATTGCGTCCCAGATTTGATGAAACCAGTGGAAGACCATCATGGTCAGCTATTGAGAGTAACTTTTCTTTGGTGCAGTCGGCGTCACCACTCTACCAAGGCCTCATGTAAATCGTACTGATAGCTCGGTGTCCATCACGCCACCAAAACCAGCTGACCATTCTTCACCCGGAGACACTGGCCATGCGTCTGTCAAAGTACCGGTTGTAACCAGCTCGCCTGCCTGAAGCTGGTCGGCTTGTGAGAGTAGAGACACAAGATGAGCCAGGACTTCAATTGGGCCTCCAAGCGCGTTTTCACCTTTGCCGGACTCGATGGCCTCGGCGCCCTTGAACAATGCTAGTGGCACTTCGGCTAAGCCGGTCAAGACATCATGCGTAGCCGCGATTTTGTCGCCAAGAACAAGGCAGCCGTGCAATCCTTGTGCTGCGATTGAGTCTTCGACCGAGAATTTCCAGTTGGGATAAATCGATTGAACAATTTCAAATCCCGGGGCCACCCATTCCACGCAACCTGCCAACTGCTCATTGTTCATTTCAGCTGTTGGTGCATGTTTAAGGCCCAGTACGATTTCTGGCTCGATTCTCGGTTCTGAATAACTTGCCAAGTTTACCGGCTGATCAGTCGAAAACAGCCCATCTGCGTGGACCTCTCCCCAAATGGGTTGATCCACACCGTAAACAGGCCAAATCGTGCGGTTCGTGAAGCCGACTTTTCGGCCGACTCTTTCTTTGCCCAGAATCTCGCGGACACGACTAGCAATCGAATATGCGTCATCCAGCGATAGCTGTTCTGCCTCTGAAGACAGTTTAGGTATCTGCCGGGCAGAGGTCAGGGCATCAGCAATTATCTGAGCGTTAGATTCAATATCTCTTGTCATATTCGCATTATACGCGCCGACGGCTGGATTGCGATGCAAGCGAGGTTTTGAAGGGCCATCGTCGCGCACTCAAAGGCTTGCACTGAAAGTGTCGGTATCTTCTGCTTCAAGTGGGCAAGTCCAAGGCGATCAAGCAACAAAAATCTCCACCCGTTTGTGCACCCTAAATAATTGTGCGCCCCAACTGCTACTAACAGTTCGATTGCAATTTAGAGCGAGGTGATCGCGTTGATCACTGCTTCTCGGCTCTGAACAGCGCCGGTTTGTAGATACTCCATAGCTTTGAGAGCAGCTTCATGGGCTTGGACAGATGACCCTCCAACGCAGTCCTCTACAACGCGGCAGAAGTAGTCTGATTGGTGGCCATCGACGAATGTGTAGTGCACACAAACATCCGTCAAACCGCCGCACAATAAAAGTGTGTCTACTTTTAAACCGCGCAGCAGGATTTCGAAATCGGTTCCAAAAAATGCAGAATACCGTCGCTTCGGTACGATGTAGTCACCTTTGCGATATCCCATCTCATCTTTTGCAACTTCCGTCCGTGGATCACCTTCGAGACAGTGTATGTCTTCGTCACCATCCAGTTCCCTGCCGAAGTCGATCTGATCGGGACGATGGACTTCCTGAACGAAGATGACGGGCACATTGTTGTCATGCGCAGCGTCAACCAAATCGCGCGCAGCAATCATGCGCTCTTTGTAGCCCGGCATGTTGTCGATGGAGCGTACTTCGCTGTCATCAATAAACGTGCTCTTTTGAATGTCGATTACGATTAGGGCAGGTCTACCCTCGATCAGTTTCCTGGCTTGTTTGGTTTTAGTTGCCATGTTCGACCTCTAATTTGCCAGGTCGTCCTGAAAAAAACGCCCTTGCTTGGCCGGGTCGTCCCAGCGGGCAGATCAAACTTGACTAAATGTGCAAGTGATTACGGTCAAGGGTGTGCTGCGTTGTTGTGGAATGAAAAGCATGTGTGCGCCTGGGGCAACATTGCCCGCAAAGCTGCCGCTAGATGTGAGCGCAGAGAGAGTCTGCGCCGCGCGCAGATTGAGCAATGGTGCGAGCAAGACCGACGGCGGCTATACAACTTGACCCATCGTTCATAGTGTAAATGCATGAACAGATTTCGAAATGCCCAAACCTATGATGCAATTCGATGCTTTGAGATCGAGACTGATGCCTATGAAGGCGACGAAGCGGCTACCCTCGAAAAGATAGCAAAGAGAATCGAGGTCTATCCCGATGGTTTCCTCATTCTTGAAATCGAAGGCGAGATTGTTGGCTTTGTGAATTGCGGATGTGCGTACAACGTTGAAATGTCTGACGAGGAATTCAAAGAACTTGTAGGGCATGACCCCGGCGCGCCAAATTTCGTTATTATGTCTGTCGTCGTGGATCCGGCGCATCAAGGAAAAGGCCTATCGCGGGCATTGATGACTGAATTCGTCGGCCGCATGAGAAAAATGGGCAAATCCGCGATCTACCTTATGTGCAAAGAGCATCACGTCCCGCTTTATCAGAGATTTGGGTACAACTATCTTCGTCCATCAACCTCTGATCATGGAGGAATGACTTGGCACGAAATGTCTATGGAAATATGAACCGTTGGTTGAGCCACGGTGAGTGGACATTCAAGGCCGACCAAGCCGCGCTACATTGAAAGGGATTTGCCGCGACCTCGCGATTGAGTTGTGTTGTTCGGTTTGGGTTGAATTATACCAGTCAGAATGCACTTTTGATTGAGTTTTGATGCGTTAAAGTTGATCGTATTACGCTACGACAATCGAATTTTGAACGTGTATAGTGAACCGTGCAAACTTATGGGCAAATCGTGCAAACTTATGCGCAAATGCTGCGCAAAATTATGGGCGAAGCCCCCCAGATTTTCTGAATAAAATCAGTGTTAGGAATGCAGCGTTATGCGCGCACCTACAGCTCTTTTGTAGGTGCGCCCTTAGCTTTGCATTTCGCCCAAAGATTTGCATTTTTGGCCCAAAACTCTGGGCGCATTAATCTTCAACTTTCTTAGTTCGAGGTTCTATATCTTCGGGTCTCATTCTTTGCTTGTTTAGCGCCATCGCCGTATTGCCGGGGAAGGTTTTCGGATGGCCGCGTCCAGCCCAAACCGGACATTCAAAACAAGACTGTGCAACTGCCGAGATACGGGACTAAGCCGACTTTCGGTGTTTACCTGTATCAACTCAGTTGCCTGCGTCACAGTTGAAACTCGCAGGGTCCCGGGGGTCGCCACGACCGTCATATTGGGCAACACTTGGATAGGCGCAAACGGGTCGGCCACCGGCTGGCTGAGCGCTGTCATCCAGCCAAAGGGCCGTAATGTGATCAGGCGCTTCTCCGGTTTCCGCCCACTTGTCGATCTCAACCAGAAAATTGACCCAGGAGGGCCCGGGACCGCCAAAGCAGTGCTCTACGCCGGGCATCATGAACAGGCGAATATCGTCGGCTGCACTTGGATCATGAGCCAGAACGTCTTCGTAATACCCGACCATTGCAAGGCCCGATTGCGCGTTGTCTGACCAACCGGAATACAGAAGCATCTTGCCACCACGAGCGCGGTAGGCGGACAAATCCGGGTTTGTCGCATTCAGAGTCTCCGCAGCCGCGGCAGAATCCTGTGCATAGGTGCCGAAATCGAAGTTCACATAGGTCCAATTGGGATCGTGATAGACGAAATTCTGCATAATGCCGTTGCCAAAGCTGAAAAAAGCGCTCGGCGATACAGGTTCTTCAAATCCACCTGATCCGACGCCCTCCTGGAAGCTCCCATCGTCGTCCTGATACTTCATGCCACCTGTCAACCAGCGGCTCCAACCTCCCTCGGCTGTTTCGCCGCCAAATGGGAAACCGTAATACATGCTGTCGCCATCGGAGTTCTTGGGGCCGTCATAGACCGCCTTGAACGCAGCAACTTCTCTGGCGCTCAGACAGTCTTCGGAATTGTCGCCTTCGCATTGCAGGCTGGCCACGTCAAACCCGCACTTCCGGGGGTCATTGAGGATGCCATCCTCGAGCCCATCCAGCCCATCGCAGACCGCCAGATATGAACTCTCGACCAGCGCCTGAGCTTCTGGCCCAATGACAGCCTCTTCGATATTGTTTGGGTCTGGGTACATCGCCTGGTTGATCTGAGTTGCCTGCACGGCAATTCCCGTCCAGTCAACCGCATAGGCGCCAGCCGCAACCGCGTCAAAATCTTCTGGGTAACGCATAGCGGACATTATTGCCTGTCCACCGCCCCGGGAGCACCCGGTAAAGTAGCTGCGAGCAATTGGTTTTTCATAAAAAGCCTTGGTCAGGGCCTTGGCTGTGACTGCTGTTCGATGAACTGCCAGATGTCCGAAATTGACCAGCGCCTCGAGGTCGTTGAGGGCCCAACTGGCGTCGGCTGGATGCCCCTGATGTCCTGTGTCAGTGCCGACAGTGGCGTAACCCAATTGAAGTGAGCCATCGATAAGGGAGGTATTCATCACGGAACCGACGAATCCGCCTCCACCGCCCATGACAAATTTGCCGTTCCAATTTTCCGGTAGCAGGAGTTCGAAATTGATCTTGCCACCAATCACACCGGAAACTTTGCAATGTGGCGCAGGAGCGGACACTTCTGTGACCGAAGCAATTGAAACATCGGGGAGCTCAGGCAGGGTCTGGTTCGCACATATTGGCCGGGCATGGGACGGGCATCCAATTGCCGACGCGCCCAATACAGCGCAAGCCACAAGTTGGTATGCTTTAGTAACCTTTGTGTTCATTACGCTTCCCCCTCAACGGAATAACGAGTTTTGCCCCAAAGCTTTTGGCTAACTTCCGATTTATGGTAGGTCATAGACTGGTTACCGGATACCCACCTTTGTCAGGAGACTTAGAATTTTGAACGCCCGTATTTTGCTCGCCTTATTTGTGATTTTCCCCGCGTCGGTTCTCGCTCAAAGCGTGGACAAACTTGGTGACAAGTTGGCCGACCTGCGATTTGAGGGGCGTATTGAAGCCAGCATGCGATCTCAGGTTGCCAATTCTGTGAATGGCTTTCTGACCGATATCCATTTCACAAAGGGAGACCGCGTCGAGGCTGGCCAATTGCTCTTCTCGTTGAGCAGTGTGGTATATGAACATCAGGTGAATGCCGCCCAGGCTCTCTTGGACAGGCGGCAGATTGAATTGGTCCAAGCCGAGGCAAATATCGAGCGTGTCAGTAGGCTCGAAGACAGGGGAACCGCGACGCAAGTGCAGCTGGAGGATGCGTCGGCGGGCTCGCGCTGGCAAAAGTCGCTTTGGACGAGGCGCGGATTGGGCTGGATCTGAGAAACCTCGAGTTGGCCAGCACAACGATTACCGCACCTATTGCGGGGTTCATCGACTCGCCGCGACTGAGCCGTGGTGCGTATCTCAAGACCGAGACTGGAAAGCCGCTGGCAGAAATTGTTCAGGTTGACCCGGCTCTGGTTTCGTTTGCGCAACCATATGACTCTTTGCTGGAGTTGCACCATGTCGCCCCGGAGCGCATCGAAGAGTATCTGGATCGTTTCGCTGTTCACGTGACGTTGCCGACAGGAGAACGCTATGAGCAGGTCGGAAGAATAGCCTTCACTGGAACAGAGTTGAATTCCGATGGCGGGTTGCAGGTCTGGGCGGAATTCCCGAATCCTGAGGTCATACTTATCCCGGGATTGCAGGTAAGTGTCAGCGTCGAGCTAAAAAAATAGATCGTGTATCGTTTCCCACTGTGGTTTTACCGACCAATTTTAATTCGAAACATCAGGAGATGCCGACCCTGCGTGGCTGAAACTGCGGCCCGTGCAAATGTCGAAGATGGGCTTTCAACAGTCAATCGCTGCTTCCCGCGCCTATGACTGTTCGCAGCCCAAACCGGACATTCACGACCAGACTTTGCAATACCAGCTTCGTGGACTTTGCCGCCATTGGCCCGCTTTCACCGAAGGACCGTAGATAGCCCAAACCGGACATTTTCGAAAGTTGGCACACTACTACCGAACTTGATAGATTCGAAAAAAGGTTGCTATTGGGGAATGCGCATGAGACGCCGACTTGCCGCCATACTTGCCGCCGATATGGTCGGCTACTCACGGCTTATGGCGGCTAACGAGGCGGGAACACTTGCTCGTCTCAAAGACCTACGCCGGGACATCATCAATCCAGGTATCGAAAGTGCTGGAGGTGAGATTATCAAGCTTACCGGTGATGGCCTGTTTGCACTTTTTAGCTCGGTCGTTTCTGCCGTTGAGGCCGCAGCGACGCTCCAGAGGACGCTGCACGCCGCCGAAGCCGAGAGCCCCACCGAAAGCCGGATCAGCTTCCGAATAGGCTTGCACATTGGAGACGTAATCTTGGACGAGGGCGACATTTATGGCGAGGGTGTTAATCTTGCCGCCAGACTCGAAGGCGTCGCTGACCCAGGCGGTGTCATTCTGTCTGACGACGCATGCCGGCAGGTTCGAGGCAAAATTGAACACGACATCATAGACCTTGGCGAAGTAGCGCTCAAAAACATCTCCAAGCCAGTTCGCGCCTACAAATTGGCGATGGAGGGCGAATCTGATTCCACGCAATACCAATCGCAACCCACTGACAAACCCTCCGTCGCTGTCTTGCCTTTCCAAAACATGTCCAATGATCCAGAACAGGAATACTTCTGTGATGGCGTTTCCGAAGACATCATCACAGAGCTCTCGCGCTTTCCCGAGCTTTTCGTCATCGCTCGCAATTCCTCGTTTTCGTTCAGAGGTCGCCCCGTCACCCATATAGATGTCGCTCGTGAACTCGGTGTTCGCTACATGCTAGAGGGTAGCCTCCGTCGAGCCCAAAACCGCGTACGCATTACTGCCCAACTCATCGACTGCACAAATGGAGCCCATGTTTGGGCTGAGCGCTACGACCGCACGCTAGACGACATCTTCGCGTTACAGGATGAGATTACACGCAGCGTGGTCGGCGCCATCGCCCCCCAGATATCCATTGCCGAAATAGATCGCGCGTCTGTGGCTCGAGATATCGACTTCAACTCCTACGACCTCTCGCTACGTGCAATGGCGATCTTCTACGCAGGAGGCTTCTACTCTCAGGATAAGTTCGATGAGGTCATAACAGCCTCTGATCGCGCCATTGATCTCGACCCGCGCAATGTCCAGGCGCATTGGATCAAAGCGTTTGCCTACCTGATGCGTTATCTATACCAGTTCGATGAGGACCCCACCGAAAACCTGGGCCTAGCTGAGAAAAGCGTTGAACCTCTGTTTCTTGGTGGTCAACTCGACCCTCGCGCCTTATGCGTTCGCGGTGTGGTTCGTCATTTCCGCGGAGATTTTGACGGGGCCAACGCCGACTTCAGTTTGGGCTTCACACTGAACCCGAACTTTGCCCGGAACATCTTCTTCATGGCCTGGCATGAGTCTTTGGTCGGGCGAACCACAGAGGCGCGCGAACATGCCCACCTTGCCCTCCAGCTTTCCCCACGCGACACTGATCTCTGGGTAGGAGACGCCTATCTGGCGCTCGCCCAAGCTGCCTTCGCCGACGCTGATTTTGAAGACGCAATGCGTTGGGGTGAGCGCGCGATTCAGATGACGCCGCGTGCGCCGATCCGCCGGGCTCTTATGATCGCCAGTGCCGCCCACCTCGGGCGTGCCGAAGCAGGCCTGCCACATGAGCAGGCGCTGGCGGATTTTGCCCCAGCGTTCCTAGACAGCATTGTCTCCGGCGCTTTGGTCCTCTTCCGTCTACCCGAACACAATGCGCTTTTGGTCGAAGGCCTGAAGAAAGCTGGTGTTAAGCCGTAGAGTTGGTCCAAATGCCAAAGCTCGCAAACTACCGCAGACAAAAAGTGCCAAAGGTAGATCCAATTTTGGCGCACTGTTCTCGAAAGGTTCTAAGCAATCGCTCATTGCTTCAATCGACAACGACTGTTTCAGCCCAAAGCGGCCACTCACAGCTACTCTACTCTATAGTTTGCCCAGTCATTCGCTGCGCGAGCGATTTGCGTGATTGCTGTTTCCTTAGGGGAGCACTGCGCTGTGTCGCGATTGCAGACTGCGATAGTCAACACGCGCTTGTCAGGCAATCAAACTCAAATTGCATCATTGACTGAAGCATGCCCATTCTCCGTATTCTGACGCAATAATGTGTCCGGCGGAGAAACATCGTTCAACCAGCCAGCGCTAGTTCGCGTCGGTTAATAAACTGCGCAATTCCGAAAGAGTCTGCTTCGAACGCGCTAAATTGAACTCACGACAAAGAGCCGTTAGGTGGAGGAACAATGTTGCCAGCTAAGTTCGATGGAGGATTGCTCGCTTGGAGTACAGCTTTGGCAATATGTACAACAGCCGTGCTCGTCGTACTTCTTGGAGATCAGGTCGATGCGTTTGGTGGTATTGCGGCAGTCGCGGGTTTTTCAGCCGGTTTTTTAGGGTCTGTCTTTTCTAGTCTTGTTTCTAACGCCAGAACGTTTGCGATGGTGCTGGTGAGCATACTGGTATGCACACTCTTCCCGCTTCAGTGGATCGCCTTTCTGTGTGGTTTTGTCTTGATTAGTTGGGCTGCATTTGAAGGGTACAAAAACGGTGGTTTTGCGACAGTTCCTGCATTGAACGGATTGCTCTTGTACTTACTGATCCCACCCGACGAGCGTATTGCCGTTCATGTTTTGATTTTTCTGGCCGCGGCAACAGTCGGTAGTTTGCTCAGCGTTCGGCTTAACTTGGCGGGCTCAGCAATACGACCTCCCATGTCTTTCAAGGAAGCAATTTCTGTCTGGCTATTCTTAATTGTCGGCATGAGTTTGACGTCGTTTCTCGCTCACATAATCGGAAACCAAAAGTCCTACTGGCTTTCGTTGTTGTTCGTATTCCGCGTCTTGGCTCCAATTCAAAAAGTTCCTGATGCTGCATTGCGGTTTGGTGTTGGCGTGGCGCTCGGGTCTTTGGCAGCCCTATGTTCCGAGTTCAGCGGATTGTCTCACCAAGTCTTATTGATCCTCGGGTTTGCTTCCGCGGTCATAGGCGTGCACAGAATAGGTGGTAACACGCTATGGACAGCGATGTTCTTTACGATTGCCACTCTTTTGGTGACAGCCCCAACGATTGAGTTTGCGGTCTTCCGAATAGAAGCGGCGGCGATGATAGTCTTCTTAGTCGGAGGGCTATCTTTCCTGATCAGTTGGTGCTGGGAACAGATAGAAAGCCGTTCCGGAAACTGAATCTGCATGGCGGCAGAGAGAAAAGCTTCAGTCCAAATCTTCCTGGAGACCGCGCTCGGCAGCAGTTGTGTCGCGCCTCTGGACGCATTTGATTTTGCAGCCCAAAATACGGTCAATCAGAAGACCCCCACCCGGCACGATGCTCACCAAGCTGCTTGAAGACGCTTCCATGAATATCGTTCCAGTCGACAACACTGCTCATCACTGACCTCCGGGCCCGCGCCTCTTTGAGATCGTGTGAAACCTCCGCCATAGCAATCATCATACGGTCGACCACTTCGAGGTCATTACACTCGACATGCAAACCCTCGGTCGACCATGTGACGTCAGAGACGTGCGGAGCTGGGTAGTTGTGCGCCATCACCAAACGCATCTCTTCGGCGTACCAGGCGTCAAATGAGCGGAGATCATCTGGCGCTCCATGGTCCTCGATCACTCCTCGGACCTTTCCCCGGAATTCCTTCCAGCTCTTTTCGACATCATCCATCAGTCACATTCTCCAGAACTTGGTCTTGTTGAGATGGAAGACCCCTCTCGAGATCTGGCAAGCCGGACCAGCCTTCGGGTGTGCGTCCGAGGCTCTCCTCGACCGATTGCTTGATGTCTTTGAAATCAATTGCGTTCGTGACGTCGCCCGCCATGTCGGACACCTCCTGAGGATGGTAGGAGGCGTCGGAATCGAACCGACTCGTGCACTCTAATCTGGAGCAATTACAAGGATATAAGCCTCGCCCGCATACCAATGCTGCCTCCCACGGATTTCGCGTGGGTTATCGACCTCAGGCCGATATTCGATGGCAGTGGATGCGTGTGTACGTCATGACCGCAAGCTGAACCAGTTCGCATAGCCATGTCAAGACGGCGCTTGCTGCACTTCGAGTTTCACCGCGTAGTTCTGGGAACCTTCTAGCTTAGCGTGTGCCCGATACACTCATGCATCTTATTTTGCGGGTCAGTACAGCGTCGAGTAGCTCTCCGACAGCGAAACGATTCGATACCCTGTGATCCGGACTCGAACTCAGAAACTCCGTCGATAGTTCGCTCTGAACCGACGTGCGTCTTTTGATCTGCGTCTTATGCGCTCCGTTCTGGAGAAATACAAAAGTCTTGATCTGACCAAACCTCAGCGGCAGCATTGACCTGCATCTTTCGAAAAATGGAGATCCCGGTTGCAAGACCTTGTAAGCCTCATTCCATTTAGCGTCTCGAGTCATTTGTGATGATACGTTCCTCACCTGAGCTGCTGGCGGTTTCGAGGCGTTGGTATGAAATACTCAGAACCAAGAAGAATACTGACGAGTTGCAGGATTTTCTGTCGAAGGCAGATGAACTACGGTTCGTTGGGACAGGAGAAGGTGAGTTTTGGAGCGGGCAAGCAGTTCGCGATGGGGTTAGCGGCTTTTTCGCGGAGATCCCGGCACCAGTCGTTTTCGAAGAAGTTGAAGCTGAGGCCTTCGAAAACGGAGAGACGGGATGGTCATCCTTCGTCCACAAGATTCAGTTTGTCGGCTTTGATGAAGCCGTCTTTTACCGCACCGTTCTGATTTTTGTCCTGGAGGGAGCAGCCTGGAAGATCATCAATCGCCACGCTTCAGTGCCAACTCCAAATATTGAACTCGTGGGTAAAGAGCAGCTGGCCATCCAAAAACTGGTTGATGCTGCGCGCGAAGATGGACCCGAGCTGATCCAAACCGAAGGTTTGGCTTCAGTACTTTTCACTGATGTGGAGGGCAGCACAACGTTGGCGGAGGCGTTGGGCGATCAGCGTTGGTCGGTGCTGATCGAAAACCACTTCCAAGTCTTGGCGGCGATCATTGAAAAGCATCATGGCCAGTTCGTGAAATCTCTAGGAGACGGAACGTTGTCCGTCTTTCCGTCCGCGAAAGAAGCACTGACGGCCGCTGTCAAGATTCAGAAGGCCATTGTATCGGTATCCGCGGAGCCATCTTTCGGTGTTCGGATTGGAATTCACACAGGTGATGTCGTGCAATCTCGTGGAGATTTTTTCGGTACTGTGGTCAACAAAGCGTCACGCATAACGACCGTTGGTGCGGCAGGCGAGATACTCGTTTCAGATGCGACTCGCGCCATGGTCGGAGGACGAACCGATTTCTCATTTTCTGAAATTGAACCCAGACTTCTGAAAGGTTTACGCGGTCACCACGTCTTGTTTCGGTTGGAGTGGCAAGATTAAGTCTTGGGGGCGCCGTAACTCCGGCAAATCGCCTAGTCTCGTAGGGGAGCAGCACCGCCAGTTGTTTTGAGGTTCGCGGCACAGCTCACATCGCCAACAATTCCCGATGAATTGCGACCATCGCCCGGGTGTCGTGCGTGCGATACGCCACAAGATCAGCATATACCTTAGGGCTGCAAGCGCAGAGGGAGAATTGAATTTGATGTGTCCTTGAAGTGAATTAGACTAAGAGCCAACTGTTCAGATAGCTCATTAAGAGGACATCATGGCAGCTCCTTTAGTCCAAAACTGGGAACTGACTGCCGCCATCCAGGACATAGCAGATTGGCTGGTTCAACAGGGCTTGGAGAATGCGCCTGTGGAGCTCTGGCTTGAAGCATTCTGCAACCGTCTTGTTTCGGCAGGAATTCCGCTTCAAAGAGCAAACATCACTGTTCGCGCTCATCATCCCGAGATTGGGACTGTCGCTTTTCGCTGGCACAGGGATGGCGGTCATGAGCGAGAGAACTTTGTCCGAAGATCGGATGCACCTGAGGAATACGTTCTAAGCCCAATTTATTATCTTTTGGCAAACAACGTTGAAGAGATCAGACAAGATCTGACAGTCGAAGAACCCGCGCTCAACTTTCCGATCTTCGACGAACTTCGCGCGCGCGGTGCAACTGACTACTTCGCTGTTAAACGGTTTTTCCTTATTCAGGACAATACTACGCCAGTCGATCCAATGCAGGCCTATGAAGGTGCCATAATCTCATTGACAACCGACGCGAACGGGGGCTTCACAAGCGAGCAACTTGATGGTTTGCGTCAACTGATATCTCCACTTTGCCTGACGCTGAAATGTGGGGCGAACCGATTGATGGCTGAAGACATTACAGCCGCGTATCTGGGCAAAGATGCCAGTAGGCGCGTTCTTTCCGGGGACATCACCCGAGGTTCATCGGAAACTATTTCAGCGGTGATTTGGTATTTTGACCTGCAAGGATTTACCAAATTGTCAGAGGCGCTTCCGGGGGACTCAATCATAGAATTGCTAAACGACTACCTCGCGGAAGCTGTTGACGTAGTCGAACGCAAAGGCGGTAACGTTCTGAAATTCATGGGAGATGGAATGCTTGCCATCTTCGATATCAATCAAGTTCCGGACGCTCGCCGCGTCGCAATTCACGCGGCCGCGGAGTTGCGAAATACCTTTGAGGAACTCAACCAACGACGGCAAGCTGATGGTTTGCCAACGACCGGCTTCACTCTCTCGTTGCACGCAGGCGATGTTCTTTACGGCAATATTGGCGGTAGGTCTCGCTTGGATTTCACAGTGGTCGGCCCAGCGGTAAATACAACTTCGCGCATTTTAGGCATGTGCAGCGCGCTTGATCAGAACATTGTGGTTTCCGATAAGGTGGCGGGCGACTTAGTGGGCTCCATTCCAAGTCTTGTTTCCCTGGGGCAATACAGATTGCGCGGTGTTGCTGAAAGACAGGAGCTGTTCACGATAGACTAACTGCCGCTATTTGGAAGCTGCCGCAATGGGGTGTTGACCTGCGTCAAAGCAAAGGTAGCCGGATTGCTACTAGGTTGGTTTGCACATGTAACAGAACTGTTGGATCAAGCACCCGCGAAGAGCGGCATTCTTGGCCATAGTGATTGCATTGTCAGGGTGCACGGGCAGGCACCACCAAGGCAATTGGCATGGCCACGGCTTAGAAGGTTGCTATGGACCTCACCACGACGTTGATCGCCAGGTCCATTGCAGAACGCTCGAGTGAACGTGCGCCATACGCGATGCAACTCGCAAAACATTTGGCGACCAATGTTATTTGGATTGAGATTCAGATCTTGTATCGAAACTGCCCGTTTGATGCTTAGTCCGGTAACATTGAAAAGTTTGGCCTTGGCACAATATCTTTGTAGTCCCATGAGGAAACGGAGAAGAGACCAATGAAACGACGCGAATTTTTACTAGCGGGTACAGCAGCTGTGTTGGCTACTCCTTCCGTCGGACAAGAAGCCCCACTCATCAAGGTCTACAAGACGCCAACCTGCGGCTGTTGTGCCGCTTGGGTAGATCACCTGATTTCCGCAGGATTTCGCGCCGATACGCTAGACGTTGAACAGGAGCAGCTGTGGTCGCTTAAAGAACAAATGAAAATCTCAGATGAGCTTTCCAGTTGCCACACTGCAATTATTGGGGACTATTTTGTCGAAGGTCATGTCCCGGCAGAAGACATCTATCGACTTTTGTCCGAACATCCTGAAGGCCTCGGCCTAACAGTTCCAGGCATGCCGATGGGTTCACCCGGCATGGATTTTTCAGACGAACGAGAACCTTATGAAACCTTGCTCGTTGGTCTGGATGGGACGACGAGTGTGTTTGCTCGACACAGCTGAGAGATTGGATGAAGGGCAATCAGATTTCCCAGCTCCATGTCCAACATTAGTTTGCTCTGATTTCAAAATGATTCAGCTGCAACCGTTGTGTTTTTTCCACATGGCTGGGTCGTGGCCTTCAGGCACACTAGAACACGGGTCGTTCGCATACCCTCTTAGAATGTTGTATTGCTGGATTTGATCAGCGCTCAACAGCGGTGTTGTTTGCAGGTGCCGGGACAGATGAACCAGTCGTAATTCGGCCCTGGCAGCTTCGGCCGCTTCAACAAGTTTGTTTAGCTCGGCTAAGTCAAGCTGGTCACCGGCAAACGCTTCACTTAGCGCCGCTTCGGCCTCAATAAACCGTTCGCCTGCGACGATTGCCTGTTCGCGCATTGCTGAATAGATTGCTTCAATTTTTTTCACCTGATCTTTCGAAAGTCCAAGTTCATCTTGCAATTCGAGCAAGTGTGCTGGGCCTGGTTTGCCATTCAGCTCCGCAGGTAAGGCAAAACCCCAACCTCCGCCGCGCCGCAGCTCTTCTAAATCGGTCTCAGATAAGCTCTTGATGGCCCTGGATTGAAGACCGGCGTAGGGCGTGGCTTCAGCGTCGTGAGTGTGACTTTGCGCGAGGGCTACTTGAGAGTAATGGATCGTACAAAGCGCCGTTACAATCAGAAACTTAGGCATAAACTTAATCATGAAGTCTCCTTTCTGGCTCACCCAAATGCCATCTTCCATACAGTACTTCCGGCTGGCGCAGCGACATTGCTGCTTGTTTTTTTCCTAGTATGTCGTTCCGGATCCACGTGTATTCTAGGCCCTTGAGACAATAACCTCTGCTTCGATTTCAATTGGGAAGTTGATTGGTAGACCTGCTACCCCGACCGCGGTACGTGAATGGCGGCCAATCTCTTCTCCAAAGACGTCAATGATCAAATCCGTGAACCCGTTGAGAACCGCAGGCGTATCGCTGAAGCCAGATTTGCAATTGATCATCCCATGAACTCGGCACCACCCCGTTATTCGGTTTAGACTGCCAAGTTCGCGCTTTAGACTGCCGAGAATAGAAAGCCCGACTTTGCGTGCTGAGGCGTAGCCCTCTTCCACAGACACATTATCTCCGACTGCTCCAAATGGCCCGGCCGGAGTACCGTCTGTTTCTTGTGGTCCATGACCAGATATGAACGCCCGGTCGCCCCGAACGTTTATCCACGGAAATGGCAACACCATACCAACAGGCAATTTCAGCGGCGCTGGTAAAATGATGTTGTGGTCTATCAATCGCTGTTCTGCGTCGATCATGGTACTCTCCCTCGCAGGACATGCATGGATCTTACCACAAACCATGCCCAAGGTTGGCCTCGACCACCAAACTTTGAAGTGTCCGCTTCGTCCGCATTCGAGTCATCTGGCGAAACCGCGGCGAACGGCTGTTATTGGTTAGGGCAAACCCTGGCCGCGTTCGCGGGCATGAATGACCGCTCATCGTGGTTACGGGTCATCCGGCAAAAAGTCTCAGACGGCCGAGACGGTCCCGAAGCGGCAATCTTTACTAAGAAAGCGAGGTCCTAAACAGGAAGCTCTCCGCCAGACTGAAGCCATCGCGCGTCGGCTTCCGGAAGCAACTCTGCAAGACGTTTGTGAAACGCAAGAAGGTCTTCGTCTGACAGCTTGCCCTCCCACTTGCGACTACTTGCGCTATCGAAGAAGGCTGACGGGTCTTTGAAGGTCGTGGACCGTTGTGTTTTTTCTTTGGCACTCGCGCGCGCATTAGCTTGCATGTTCTCGAACTGCATACTTTCCGCAATTGCGGCCAACATTTCATCGTCAATTTTGAGGTCGAGTACGGAAGCTAGCTTTCTGGTATGAGAGAGTAAATCGCGCCGCATATCGGCGTAGTGGAAAATGTGTATGTTGGGATATTGGATGTTTGACTTGAAGGACTTGAAGTGATGAACGATGGCTTCAAGGGTGATTCCATCGGCCATCGCCTCTCGAACGGTCTCACCAAGAAAAAGGGCGAATGAAGCTGTCGGCTCATCCGGGAACCTGTCTTGGATCAGGTCTTCCTTCAGGTTTGCCACATGTCGGCGCATCGAAAAATGTGCGTCGATTGGGTGTCTGTACACCGCGATGTAGGTACAATTTGGATCGAAAGGGATGCCGTCAAATGGCGTATGGGTCTTGATGCATCTTCTGTGGCTTTGAGCTTCGAACATTCGAGCTATGGGGAGTTGATCTCGAAACGCAGGGTCGAGCCAAACCGACAGGTCATCCATGACCTTGTCCATACCAGGCTTTTCAAACAAGAGCGACAGCACAAGGGCCTGCGTCCATGTTGTTCCGCACTTTGGCGGTGTTGCAACAATCACGTCTCCTTGGCGCAGCGCGAACATGTCCCAAATCCGATTGTCGGTGAGACGTGTTCTGTACTCGAATGCCTTTCTTGAAGACGCCCTTATCGTCATTCTGATTTCCGCCAATGGACCCTTAATGAAACGATAGCAAGCGTGCGGTGCCGAACCTAGAATTTTAATGGCACCCGAGTAGGAAGGCTTTTCAAAGTGCCAAGCCAAAACCTTGCATTCGCGGCTAGAAGCTCGTTTTGCCTTTAAGGCAGTCATTCGCGGCAACTTGCTCCAGTGTGTGTGCTGCGGTGCAAAGTCGAAATTACAAAGTTCGGTTTTTCGAGGTCCGCTTCCGCCTAATTTACCCAAAAGCAAAAAGCTTGTGTGTCGTTATTAGGTCACTGATGTTCATTGATTAATGATCGCGATTTATGCGCGAAACCCCTAATATCCCTTTGACTCTCCTTCACAATGGATACGCGGGAGGATTTGGTTTGGAGCGGTACTTGGCTGCCATACTCGTGGCTGATGTTGTTGGCTATAGCGCGCTTGTCAGTGCTAACGAGGAAGCCGCATTGCACACATATAGGGGCCACTTTAGGGCGCTGGAGCCGCATGTCGGTTTGAATGGCGGACGCCTATTCAAAAGAACCGGTGATGGTTTTCTTGCAGAGTTTTCCTCGGTTGTAGATGCGCTGGCATGTGCGGAAACGATGCAACGACAGATGGCTGAGCGGAACGGGGCGCGCGGGCAAAGTCCGGAAATGCAATTCCGTATGGGAATTCACGCGGGCGATGTTTTTGACGACGACGGTGATGTTCTTGGTGACGGCGTCAACATCGCGGCCCGGCTGGAAGGTCTTGCTCCTCCCGGAGGGATCATCGTTTCAGGTCGGGTTTACGAAGACCTTGTGGGTAAGGTGGATGTATCGTTCACCGAATTGGGGCCGCAATATCTGAAGAATATCACACGCCCAGTAACTGCTTACTCAGTACAAACAGCATTTGCTACTGAATCCCCGTTAACTCAATCCCGTCCTGACAGGCCTTCAGTGGCGGTGTTGGCTTTTGACAATCTGTCGCCTGACGCTGAACGGGATTACTTTGCAGAAGGTATTACCGAAGACATCATCACCAGCTTATCCAGAGTGCCCTGGATATTCGTGGTCGCCCGAAACTCTTCTTTTTCTTACAAAGGGCTTTCGGTTGATGTGCGTCGTATCGGCCGTGAGCTTGGTGTCCGCTATATATTGGAAGGGTCCGTTCGCGGCGCTGGTGACCGGTTGCGTGTCACGGGTCAGCTGATTGATGCTGAAACCGGCTCTCATGTTTGGGCGGATCGATACGATGGCAAGCTCGATGATGTTTTTGCGCTTCAGGACCAGATTACCGAGGCTGTCGTTGCTTCGATTGCGCCAGGTATCCGACAAGCTGAAATAGACCGTGCTGCTCACAAGCGCCCTGACACCCTTGGAGCCTATGATCACTTCCTACGTGCGCAGTCCTTGATCTACAGGTTCAATTTCACTGAAGCAGACGACCATTTGTCAAAAGCTCTTTCACTCTCAAGTGAGTACCCATTGGCAAGCGCTCTTCGAGGCTGGATCCGCACTTTGCTATGGAACCCGGATACGCGTCCAAACGAGGCCCGATTTGATTGCGCAATTCAGCTGGCACATGAGGCTCTGGCGGCATCACATCTTGACCTAGAGGCGCAAGCATATGCCGGTTACGTACTCGCGTTTCTTTCGGAGGATACAGAGTACGGTTTGTCACTTGTGGATCAAGTCGTCGAGAGAAGCCCAAATTGCGTTTCAGCCTGGGGATCCAGTTGCGTACTGCATGGCCTGATGGGCCAAGCACAAACGGCACAGGCACATGCAAGGGAGGCGCTCCGACTTAACCCGAATGACCCACTAAACTACCGGGTCCACATGGGTATCAGCCTGTCGCAAATCGCGGAAGGGAACTGGCGCGATCTAAGAGAAACTGCCCAAAAAATGCGTGCATTTCATAATACTGTGACTGTCTTTCGCCTGAACGAACTTGTGGCGGAAATGGCTCTCGGCAATGGGAGCCGAGCTAGAGAGCTCGCAGGTATTCACATGTCGCGGGAACCCGATTTTAGCGTTTCAATGTTCCGGCATATGCGCGCTCGTATCTCTATCGCAAAACCAGAAATCTATGACGCTTACTATAAAATGCTGGCAGCCGCAGGCATTCCTGATTGACGACACCAGTTGTAGACCAGCGGCAAGTCATAGCAAGCATGCAACATGTGGAAACATATTTTTGCCGCTGGAAGAATACCCAATTTGGTCTGCGAACAGTTGTTGAAGTGAATAGCGGCGAGCGGCAATCGAACCTTCGCGGCGCTCGGTGTGAACGATTGCTCTGCGGACAGAGCTACCATTGCCACGTTAGATCAGATTAATAGGTTTGCAGTATCATGCTCTGATCAGAACAGATGCCCATACGTGCGAATTGCATGCTGTCTGTTTTGCAGTTCAAGTTTGGCGTAGATTTTACTTGTGTGGTTTCGAACGGTTTTTTCACTCATTTGAAGACTTCTAGCAATTTCTTTACCACTCATTGCTTGGCAGATGAGTCTCAGCACGTCCTGCTCGCGCTTTGTCAAATCGTTAAAGTCCATCGTTTGACCGGAAGATGTAAATTCAAGCAAGCTCTTGGAAAAAGCGCGCCAGGCAGGTTCATCGCGTTGGATAATGTGATTTTTTCCCTCTAAAGCAGACATTGTCGCTCCGGGAATTTTCTGAGCGAGACGTTGCCCTTCTTCAAACGGAATAACCTGATCATCCCTTGAATGGATCACCAGTGTTGGAACTGAAACCTTTGGCAATAGACTTTCAACATTAACGTCAGCGCGCGCCATAAGCAGGTCGGCCCCTGTCTCAGGCAAAACGGTTTTTTGGCAAAGATTTGTAAACCAAGAGCGCTGTTCGACTGGCGCACCAGGTAGAAATCTTGATGTAAATACATCTTGAAACGCCGGGTTATCAGTCTCCCAACCCAGGCGAAATACATCGATAACAGTCCTGTAGTTTTTGGCGGCAACCGATCCGCGGTGGTTACTGCCCCTTGCATAGCCGCCAACAAGTATCATCCCAGCGACCCTGTCGGGATACATGAGCGAATACGCGATAGAAGTCGCGGCACCCTGAGAAATACCCAGAAGATAAAATGGTTCACCTATTTCGGAGGCGTCGATTACAGCTTCGAGATCATCAACCCAGTAATCAATACCCAGATTCTCAACTCGCTTGACAGATAATCCGCAGCCTCGCTCATCATATCGAACAAGGGTGAATTGACTTTCTAACATTTCGATCCAGTGAGACCAAATTGGACTGTCGAGATCATAACTGAGATGCGTAAGCCAATTAGCCGCCTTTACCATGGGCAGGCCGTTTCCGGATTTGCTCCACGCCAGCGACGTACCATCGCTTGAGGAAGTGTATCTAACGGTTCGCATGTCCTTTTTTAGTCAATTTGGGGCAAATGTCCCAACAATTTCCCGTCGTTTTGAGTCTAGCCGGGACATGTGTCCGATAGGTTGAAGGACAGATGAGTGACACCATTGTGAAATTCAGATTGGAGGTCATCACATGAATAAACAATTTGACGCATCACTACACGCTTCGCCGTCCCGGTCCCAAATTTCGCCCGCTCCCTGCGTGGGGCTACATTGTTCCGGTGCTGACGGAAGCCAGTGGCGCACTCTGTTTGCCCGGATGAGCGATGAAACCAAAACAATAGCGCCCGACCTAATTGGAACCCTGTCTCGGGGTCATAAAATCCCCGACGGGCCGTTCACATTGGAACACGAAGCTGCTTCGATCATCACTGAGATTGAGAAGCTTGGCAGACCCGCTCACTTGATTGGACACTCGTATGGAGGAGCGCTGGCGTTGCATATCGCCAGAGCTCGACCCGACCTTGTTCGATCACTTTGTCTCTATGAACCAACTTTGTTCAGCCTACTGAAAGCCGGAAACGCGGCTGACGGTTCATTGTGTTCCGAGATTGTAAGCCTCACAAACGCAATACGAACTGGCATAGAAGAGGGATGCGAAGAGTTTAGCGCACAGGTTTTTACCGATTTTTGGGGAGGACTTGGCTCTTGGCAAGCCCTGAGCCGTGAACGCAGGTGCGCTATGATTAATTGGGTTCACAAAGCCCCAAGCGATTTCGATGCGCTTCTGAATGAACCTGATCCAGAAAATATTTTTCATGAAGGAATTCCCTCTACGATCATGCTCGGATCGGAGACTCATGCGCACACGAAGCGCATCGCAGAAATTCTGGCAACCCAAGGTAAGCTTGCTGAGCTAAAGGTTCTGAAAGGTGCCGGCCATTTGGGGCCCTTTACCTTCAAGGAAAGTTTCGAGGTGGAGGTGCTGTCGCATATTAGAACTGTTGACCGCCGCGACATGGCTTCAATGGACATCAAGCCGATCAGTAGATCATGAGCCGGGGACACTGGAAATCTAGAAAAAGCGACCGACCGATCTGGACTCCGAGCGGTCGGTCGCTGTGCAGCCTCGCTAACGTCTTATGGGCGCCCGCATTGGGCTCGATGTTGTCATTTTCTCAAACGCTAGGAATGTTCTCTTTGCGGATAAAGCAGAAATCGCTCGATCACTAAAACACTACAGGCGGCTTAGCCAAAGGTCCCCAAGTTTCAGGGTCTGGTAGACCGACACTTGACCATGCTTCTTGCAAAACTCTAGAGTCCGAAGACCTTGTGCGAGGTAAGTCATCCAAAATATCAAACCATGGCATTTTGCTTTCTATTCCAGAGTGGACCGAAGGAGCAAAGTTTTCTGGTTGGTCGAGGCTCGAAGTATGCAGGACCAGATAGGCCGTTTCTCGTGGCTTCACGAGCTTATAAGTTAGACTTGCCCCGCATCTGGCACAAAAGCCACGATTTGCTATCGGCGTAGTTGCGAAGTATCGAGGTTCCTCGGTGAGAAATCGAACAGCAGAAGCGGGAAAGGCTGCCCATGCATTCACTGCTGAACCAGAAAATTTTCTGCAACAACTACAATGGCAATACCCTGTGCTTATGGCGGGTGCGTTTATTTCATACCGGACCAACCCACAGATGCAGCCACCTGTCACTAAGGTTTTGGCCAATTCATCTTCATCAAAATCCAGAAAACCCCCTTCCTCTCCAGGTTCTGAAACGGTCATGTAGACATGTATTGGAGTATCAGTGCTCTTGAGTCTTTTGTGACCGCAATCCGCCAGCGGAAGATCTATCTTGCCCGCTATTTGCGCCATTACTTCTCCTGAAACCGCGATTCCACCTGGTTCCGCTATTGCCTCAAGCCGTGCGGCAGTATTTACGCCGTCTCCGAGAATATCGTCGCCGTGTACAACGACATCACCGAGCGAAACTCCGACGCGTAAAATGAGTGGGTCGTCACTGTTCGATTGGCGTACTTCGCGCGCACACGCTCTTTGAATGTTGATTGCACAATTGACCGCTTCAAAGACACTCGAAAACTCAGCCAAAAACCCATCGCCAGTAGACTTGAAAACACGACCCCGGTTTGCTTCCACCTGCATGCCGATGATTTCACGTTCTAGTCGAACCAACTTAGCTAGTGTTCCGCTCTCATCGCGTGATACCAATCCCGCGAAACCGACTATATCGGTGGCCAAAATGGCCGCTAATTTGCGTTCCATCTCCGTCGCTCCGAGCTAATGATCTCCAATTGGTGCCTGCTTACTTTAGCATAAAACCGGTCAGAGCGAGCCACGGTGGCTGAGGTGTTAACTTCCAGCTTTCAAAGACCGTTCGGGGCTGCGAGCGGTCAATCATGCTCATCGCAGAAAATGGCAGCGCCGAGCCCAAAGCCGAAAGATTCCTACTTTTGCCGAGCTCGTACCTCGGCGGCCCGACGAACTGCGAGTACCGCTGTTGCGTAATCTCCCAAAGAAATCCCTCTGAAAGCGAATGCAGCCGGTTTCTCGCTTAAAGTGGTATCGACTGCTCCCGAGACAATTTCCGTCAAGTCCCCTGTTACTTTCTGATAGGGCAGCATTGGTTTGTCGCTTTCAGATTCCTGTTTTCGGTCGTCAACAATAACAGTTTTGAAAGCGGTCATACCCTCTGGAAGCCACGGAATGCAGGCATCTGTAATGGCGGCGAAGGCAGTCGGCTTTAGCCATCGGGCATCCAGAAAAGGTTCGATGGAATAGTCCAAAGTTATTGATGTCACTACCAGATCGGCATCACGCAAGGCGTCCTTGGCATTGGCGGCTGTTTGGGCCTCGAGGCCCATGTCCCGAGCCCGGCGACAAAGCTTGTCGACATTCGCTTTGCCGCGTCCGAACACACGAATGCTTTTCAAGGGGAAAACCTCGGAAAACGCAACCAAATGGGAGTGAGCTTGCACGCCGGCCCCAACAAAAGCCACTGTCTCAGCATTTGGATCAGCAAGTCGACGCGCGGCGACGACTGACAGTGCCGCTGTTCTAACAGCCGTTACCCAATTTGCCCCTAAGACTGCCCGGAGAACCCCGGTTTGCCCGTCCATTACCATGATAGCGCCGTTAATCGCAGGGAGTCCCTTTGCCGGATTGTTCGGACACACCGTTACCTGTTTGGTCACGATGAACCCATCATCTCCTACTGCCAAGGTCGACATTGCGTACCGTCCATCCCCGGGCAAAATGGCTGTCTTGGGGGACGTATGAAGCTGCTTACTTGCCTTGGCTATCAGCGCAGATTCAATCGCGTCGGCAACTTCCGAAGGTTGGATACCTAAACCTTCCAAGTCTTTGTCAGAAAGATAAGTTATTTTGCTTTCAGAAGTCATGTTGGCGCCGCTCCGCTTTGCAACCCGGCTTCCCGATTAGGCTTTTAAATTGCGTGTTAACATAAGCTTTGGGTGTCTAGATTGGGACTTCACTCGAGTACATTATTCGTTGCATTGGGATTTCTGTTTTCATGCTTACGGTCTCAAGTTATCTCAAGCCAGTTGAGTTTGAAAATTGTATGCTCTCCTTCGAGACCTTTAAGCGGAACAGTCATTTGCTCGGCAAACTGAAAATCCTGTGATCCGCCCACCATGATCCGTGTGGCATCCGAGACGCGGATATCACTTGGTGCAGCGAGAGCGGCTATTCGTGCGGCCTTGTTGACAACGGTCCCGAAGTGATCGGCATCAGAAGTAATCACTTCGCCGGTATGCAAGCCGATGCGAACCCGCAACTTTGGCTCGTTTGTTTCCGCCGCGTTCGCCTGTTGAATATTTTGAGCTGCCAGCAATGCTGCCCTTGCGGAAGCAAAAGACGACATCACCCCGTCTCCCAGTGATTTCACCGTACGTCCACCACTCCCGACGATCTGCGTTTCGACAAGTCGCAGATGTCTTCCGAGGGCGTCGCTCCAAAGCGTATCGCCTATAGCCTCAGCGATTTTTGTGCTGTCCGCGATATCGGTGAACATGATGGTCGCTATACCACTTTGGCCGAGTTCGTGGGGTGTAGAGAGGGCGGCATCAAGCAGTTCCTCAAAGCCTCTGGCCTCATACCCAAATCCCTCTACGTTGTTGACCGGTAGAGAATTGTGAACGTGCACAATCTTCCAGGATCCTTTGTCGAGTTTCAGAATGACCGTAGAACGTAGGTGCGCGATCTGTCCTGTTTCAATACCCTCAATGCTTGCTTCCCATTCGACCCAACCGAGTGATCCGCATTCAAATCCTCTCAGGTCTTTTGGGTGCCACTTGAACCGTGGAACCTCACCGATGTATTGCTCCATACCGCGACGCAGCGCATCGCCTTTCCAAGCCTCGCCGTGTGCTGAGCCAAAGTATGACAGGGCGGCGTCGTCAGAAAATAGATGTGCCACCGTCTCTCCATCGCCCCGACCGTAGGCGTTGATCCATCGTGCCACTATAGCGGCGAGTTCCGAAGAGGGGCTGATCGTATCTCTCATGCCAAAACCGTCGCGTCGATAGCCAGAAAACTACCTCGAAAAACATGACCTTCGCACGTCCAGTTTCTATAGAAGCGTATCATGGCAGAACCTTTCTCGAAATCTCGATTTCTGAGGTCCTGTCAGTGTAGGCCAAGCCGGGGCGGCCATAAAGACAACCCGTTTCAATACCAAACTGATAACAAAAGCGCTTCACGTCTACTTCTTCCAACCCACCGCGAAAGAACCTGCAACACCCAAACCAGTGTTCATACAAACAACTGCTTGGAACTGAGGTGCCCGGATCGGTTTTGATCCAAAACAAGGCTTTGAGTCTTTTGAGACACTAAACTCTGCGCCAGAAACCCCGTTTCAGGTGAAACGCTATGACCAAAAACCTATCGGTTTTTCTTATTTTGGCTGGTTTAGTAATTGCTGGTGCGTTGCTGTATGTCGTTGTTGCCGAGGATGGCGATGAATTGCCGGTCGGATTTGTGCAAGGAAACGGGCGGGTTGAAGCGGAACAAGTCGAAATAGCACCAACTAATGCAGGTCGGGTTGCGAAGGTAACGGCAACAGAGGGCAGTATGGTTGCAGCCGGTCAAATCCTGGCCGAAATGGACATAGATGAGCTATCTGCCGCCCTGGACCGGGCTAGAGCCGAGGTAGCCTTGGCAAATCAGACAAGGGCCGAAGCAGAAGCGCTCGTTGTGCAACGCGAAAGCGAACAGCGCAGGGCCGAGCAAGAGCTTGATCGTGCCACGGCGTTGCTGGCAGGACAAAACATCTCCAAAACTATTTTTGAAGATCGCGATACCACTCATAAGGTTGCTACAGCAGTATTGGGCGCCGCCAAAGCCCGAGTTGCAACCGCGGAAAGCCGTATTGCTGCCGCTGAGGCGGAAGCTCGCAGGATTGAGGCACAGATTGAAGACAGCGCTCTAGTGGCACCTTTGCCCGGACGCGTGCTTTACCGGCTTGCAGAACCCGGAGAGGTGGTTGGCGCGGGCGAACCAATCCTGACTATTCTTGGCCTTGAGAATGTTTACATGGAAGTTTTTCTTCCGGCGCGTGAAGCCGGACTTTTGCCCATTGGAGCTGAGGCTCGCATCGTGCTCGACGCTTTGCCGGAATATGCGATACCTGCATACGTGAGCTTTGTTTCTCCCGAGGCACAATTCACCCCCAAACAGGTCGAAACCCTGGATGAGCGAGAGCAACTGGTTTTTCGCGTTCGCGTCCGTATCCCAATAGACTTGGTTGAAAGTCGGATTGAGCACGTCAAAACCGGTCTGCGCGGTGTCGCGGTGATCCGGCTAAACCCAGCCGCTGCTTGGCCTGAGGCGCTTGAACAACGCATCCCAGAAGAGTTGTTCGAATGAGAGTAGAGGATGACGCCTGCGATATTCACATTTCAGGTGTTACGCACCATTATCGCAAGCATGTCGCATTGGATTCTGTTTCGTTAGAACTGCCAGGCGGCCAGCTTGTTGGCTTTATCGGGCCGGATGGGGTGGGAAAGTCTACACTGCTTGGTTTGATCACCGGCGCAAAGAAACTGCAATCCGGCAATATCGACGTTTTAGGCGGCCCGATTGGCGATTCTGGTCATCGACACAGCATTTGCCCAGCCATCGCGTTCATGCCGCAAGGGCTGGGTCGAAACCTGTATCCGGAGCTGTCTGTACGCGAGAACCTTGAGTTCTTCTCAGGTCTCTTTGCTCAAGGGCATTCAGAGCGGGATGATCGTATCGCAGCGCTATTGGCTGCGACAGGGCTTGCGCAGTTTGAAGACCGTCTGATGGGCAAGCTCTCGGGTGGGATGAAACAAAAACTAGGTCTTTGCTGTGCGTTAATCCATGACCCCAAACTTTTGGTTTTGGATGAGCCAACGACCGGGGTCGACCCGTTGTCGCGTCGGCAGTTCTGGGCTTTGATTGATGCAATCCGAGCAAAAAGCCCCGAACTGTCGGTATTGGTTTCAACGGCGTATATGGAAGAAGCCGACGGTTTTGAACGAATTGTCGCGATGGACGCGGGTCAAGTCATCTTTCATGGGAAGCCCGCCGAATTGAAAGGGAGTGATGTCGACCTCGAAATTGCATATCGGCGTCTGAGAGCACGGGAGTTGCCTGTCGAACCGGCGGGGAAGAACAAAACGAATGGGAAGATCGAAGCAAGCCCAGTGATAGTTGCGCGTGGACTGACACGACGCTTTGGTGATTTCACGGCCGTAGACAACGTCGACTTCACAATCAATCGCGGAGAGATATTCGGGTTTCTAGGATCAAACGGTTGCGGCAAGTCCACGACAATGAAGATGTTGACTGGCTTGTTACCATCCAGCTCAGGTGAAGCACTGCTGTTTGGCAACCCTGTCGATGCATATGACCGAAAAATGAGGCGTGAAATAGGCTACATGAGCCAGGCCTTTTCCTTGTATGGCGAGTTGTCGGTCCATCAGAACCTACAATTGCACGCGCGGATATTTGCAATTGCCGACCGAGAACAACGTGTTTCGGAACTCACTGAGCGCTTTGGGCTCGAGGAGCACCGTCATACCTTGGCGACGGCACTGCCCCTGGGGATCAAACAGCGACTGTCGCTAGCCGTAGCTGTGATCCACCGTCCGCGAGTGCTAATACTCGACGAACCAACATCCGGTGTGGATCCAGAGGCGCGCGATTCCTTCTGGGACTTGCTGATTGAGCTCTCTCGAACCGAGTCGGTTACGATCTTTGTGTCCACTCATTTCATGGGTGAGGCGGAACGCTGTGATCGCGTTTCTTTTATGCATGCTGGTAGAGTTCTAGCCGAAGGTACTCCGGCTGAACTAATCGCTGTTGAAGGGGCGGAAAACCTTGAAGGCGCCTTCATTTCGATATTGGAAGCAGCAGAAAAACCGGTCTCTGTTGTCGCGCCAGAGGTGGGTTTTAGGACCAAATCCCACGCCGGGGGAGGAGCGTTTTCTCGTGTCTTGGCATATGCGCGGCGCGAAACCGTTGAAGTAGCTCGCGACCCGGTGCGTCTGGCTTTCGCGTTTCTGGGTTCTGCTATCCTAATGTTGGTTTTTTGCTTTGGAATTACGCTGGATGTCGATGAGCTTGAATTCGCGGTACTTGACCTGTCTCAGGGGCCGGAGAGTCGTGCTTATTCGGCTGAATTCGCCGGATCGTCCTATTTTAAAGCCACATCGCCGCTGCAAAGCGCCAGCGAAGGGCGCGACCGTCTAGTAGCAGGTGAGGTCTCTCTGGTTGTTGAGTTGCCACCTGACTTTGACCGAAAGATGAGTACGGGTGAACCGACCCAGATACTTGCGACTGTGGACGGTGCTATCCCATTTAAGGGTGAGACGGTTGAAGGCTATGTTTCCGGATTGCACCAATCATTTCTCGCGGAATATACCCTTAACAACGGCAAAAGCCAGATAGATATCGCCAGGATCGAACCCCGGTTTCGCTACAATCAGAGCTTTGAAAGCATCGCCGCGATGGCTCCGGCAATGCCTGCTATCTTACTGATTATGCTGCCAGCTGTTTTGACTGCCGTAAGCGTAGCAAGGGAACGAGAGCTGGGGTCAGTTGTCAATTTCTACGTGACACCAACCACGCGGCTTGAATTTCTAGTCGGAAAACAAATTCCGTACATATTGATCGCCTACGCAAATTTTCTGCTTTTGGCCGGAATGACCGTTTTTCTTTTTGGGGTGCCGTTAAAAGGAAATCCTTTCCCTTTGGCTGTTGGTGCCCTTCTTTACGTTTGGGCAACAACATCCTACGGGTTATTGATCGCTACAATGACATCCAGTCAGGTGGCCGCCACATTTGCAACTGCCATCGCCTCAGTTGTCCCAACAATCCAGTTCTCAGGCCTGTTGCAACCTGTTTCAACGCTTGAAGGAGGCGCACAAGTGGTGGGCTCACTTTGGCCTTCCTCATATTTCCTACACCTAAACGTCGGTGCCTTCACTAAAGGTTTGGGTTGGGAGGCCCTTGCGCCGGACATTCTGGCCCTCGCCTGCTTCGGACCAGTTCTGACGCTGATCGCAGCCCTATGTCTTCGAGCGCAGGAGAAGTGAATGCAGCGCTTGTACTGCATATTCTGGCTAGGCTTGAAGGAAGTGATGAGCCTGCGCCGTGATTGGGTGATGATGGCATTGTTGGTTTGGTCTTTCACGCTGGCCCCGATCATGGAAGCAACCGGAGTGGCAAGTTCTGTAAACAATGCCTCGATAGCGTTTGCGGATGAAGACGACTCGCCGCTTTCTCGAGCACTTGCCACAGCGTTTTTCCCACCAGAGTTCCAACCGGTCGTCCAAATCGAACCCGGAAAAGGACCTGCCTACATGGACGCTGGGCGCTTTATTTTCGTTGTGGCTGTGCCCCCTGGATTCGAGAAGGACCTGCGCGCGGGGCGCAGTCCGGAGATTCAAGTTCTTATTGACGCAACCGCTATGGAACAGGCCGGAATTGGTGCAAACTACATCACCAGTATCTTGAGCGCTGAAATACATCGCTATGCAATTGGTATCGATCTAGTAGATGCTCCCTCAATCAGTGTCATTCTTAGAAGCGCCTTCAACCCAAATAGAGATACTGTGCGTTTTGCTGGTATCGTTGCTTTGATCGGCCAGATCATGTGGCTCACAACTATATTGACCGGAGCGGCAATGATTAGAGAACGAGAGCACGGGACTATTGAACATCTCCTTGCCATGCCTCTTGCTCCATTTGACATTGCCATTGCCAAAATTTGGGCGAATGCAGCAGTGGTTTTGGTCGCGGCTGGTCTTTCACTAACCTTTGTGATGCAGGGTTCTCTGGGTATTAGTATCGCTGGATCCAAGATGTTGTTTTTGGTTGGCACGGCGTTGTTTCTTTTTACTGCGACGGCGCTTGGGGTGTTTCTAGCAACCATTGCACGCTCAATGGCGCAGTTCGCGCTTCTGGTCATGTTGATTGTGCTGCCAATGCTAATGCTTTCAGGTGGAGAGACCCCAATTGAAGGGCAGCCGGCGTGGTTGCAGGCAGGTACTTTGGTTCTGCCGTCACGCCACTACATGTCAGCAAGTCAGGCTATTGTTTTCAAAGGCGCTGGTATTGAGATTGTCTGGCCGGAATTCGTTTGGATGACGTTGTTGGGAATTGCTTTGTTACTAATGAGCCTACGGCTTTTTCGGCGTTCTCTTGCTCAGATCAGCTAGCAATCCAACTTGTTGGCTGTGACAGATTGGAGCGCTAGCTGATCTGCCTCTGAAGAAAGTTTGGAAATGCGCGTCCCTACAATCTTTTTGTGTCGCCAAAGTACTAGTTGGCTGCCTGCGAGAAGGCCGACCTGGCCGCACTACGTTGAAAGGCATCTACCACAACCTTGCAATTGAGGTGCGTTGTTCGGCCTTGGGTTGAATTATTCCAGCCAAAAATGCACTTTAGATTGAGTTTTGATGCGTTCAAGTTGATCGAGCTACGCTAAGTCAATCGACAATGGAGCGCGTATGGTGAACAGTGCAAACTTATGAGCAAATCGTGCAAACTTATGCGCAATTGCTGTGCAAAATTATGGGCGACGACACCCAGATATTTCTGAATAAACTCAATGATAGGAATGCAGCGTTATGCGCGTACCTACATCTTTGTAGGATTCCCCATAGCACTGCGGATACCCCATAGTTTTGCGGTATCCGCCCATAGTTCTGCGGTCTGCGTT
This sequence comes from Ruegeria sp. BF12, assembly GCF_056538705.1. Classification (NCBI taxonomy): domain Bacteria; kingdom Pseudomonadati; phylum Pseudomonadota; class Alphaproteobacteria; order Rhodobacterales; family Roseobacteraceae; genus Ruegeria; species Ruegeria sp. BF12. The sequence continues at coordinate 50,470 of NZ_JBQFTP010000019.1, forward strand.
TTGAGTCCTTGTTGGTTTTCGGTCATGATGCCCCGCCGGCAGTTGCGGGGCATTTTCTTGTAGGCAGTCTATTCAGCAAGCCCGGTCGCGCCCGGAATCAGTAAACCTGCCAGGCAGAAAGCGTGGGAAGCTTCATAAAACGTTTGCCATGGCAGCCCGGCTCCCAGGGTACGGGGCCAGCGTTGATTGGTTTCATATCTGGGACATCGAAACTGGCGACGGCATTCTGGATTCTCGCGCTACTTTTGGTATCAGTTCCGATTTTCGCAAGTCTGGTGGCAAATGTCTGAACTTAAAATAGGCAATAGCCGCAATAGGTTTCGTCAGTATCTACTCAGCGTCTCCAGAATTATTTTCCGCGTATCGACGTCGTTGCGAAAAATCCTGTCGGCGAGAAACTCGGACGGAAACTCGGGCCATGTCTTTTTCATTTCAGTAACAAGACGTTGTGCTTCTTCTGAATTTCTCAACTGATCGTGCGCAACGGCCTGGAATAAAAGCGAAGGAGCACTGACAGGCGCTCCGGCAGCTGGTGCGCCCTGAAAGGCTTCAACAACATTTTCGTAGTTCCCGAGCATGAGTTGAGAAACACCCCAGATGTTTCTCGCACCAAACCTACCAGATCCTGATTTGGGTCTCTCCGGGTTGCTAACCTCGGCAGCAAGTTCCGGGGCGTTAGCCAAGATGGCGGTGATACCTGCAAGGTCGAGAATATGGCCATCATTCGGCGCTAGTTCGACCGACATCCTTGCGTATTTCAATGCCTCGTTTGGCTGGTCTTTGACAGCCAGCACCCAACCATTTGCGCCATTTGCCCACGCATTAGCAGGGGACAACTCTAGCGCTTTTCCAGACATTTCTGAGGCTTGGCTGAAAAAATCATCCCTTTGTGCTTCATCCGGCGACAACACCGCCAGGATCGCCAGGACCTGCGCTGATCCGGCATAACCGTCAGACAGGGCCGGGTCGAGTTCCATCGCGTGCTGGAACATTCCCAGTGCTATTTTCTGACGTTTGACATCAAAAACGGGAAAAAACATGCCTCGGGCTTGGTCCGCAAGGTTGGCCGCCTGGAGTCTTGTCAACGAATGCTCTCCCAGTGCTGCACGTTCTGCTTTCTCGATGGATTGAGTCGTTGGCACAACCTCCCTGTTATCCTGGCTCATCCAGATGCCAAGCGCAGCGACTAATGCAAGAACAACCAGTCCAGCAGGCAGCAGTTGCCGCGAACGCCAACGGCCAACTGGATTGTCGACCTTCAGTGCACTTGATGTGCGGTCTTCGATTGTAGGTTCGTATGAAAACCGCGGCTTGTATCCGCCGGGGTCAACAAAAATGCGAACTCCATTGCCGTCCCAGTGATCTTCGTAGAACCGATGCAAAAGACGACGCAGTCGCCTAGCCTCAACGCGAACCAGGTTTTGACCACCAGTACCGTCTATGCGCCGCCCATAGACCTCAACAGCGATAGCTTTGCCTCGAATCTGAGCGCTTCGACCAGACAGAGATTCTTCGACGATATAGGTGAGAAATTGCGTGAGTCGGGGTGAAGCTTTAAACCCGTCGCTTGATACAATTCGACTCAGAGCCTCCCGGATGAGCTCCGGAGAAGGCCGTTCAACATGTTGATTTATTAGCAAATCGTTGGATTTGTTCAATGTCAACTCACCCCCAACTCACGGTGACTCACTTGGCCTTTGCGGTCAACCGCACTCATCTTGATTTGAGAATAGATAGTGGGCGTCGGGATTTTTCCATTGACGGTGGACCTGATTGAAGAAATTCGAGAACTTTCCGATGTGCTGTCGAGGCGCATCGAAACGGACGCGCTACTCGGCGAGGTCATCGAAGACCTGAAGAAAGCATCTACGTTTTCGAAAGACGCATCGATCACGGCCTCAGAGCGCGCCGAATGGGCCCACATCAAATCTGAACTCATCAACGAGCTTCGCCGGATGTTGAAGCGCAACCTGTGAGATACTTCTAACTGAGGGCCAATCCATGACCAAGGAAGACAATAGAAAAGACCAGGACGACAAACAGGTTCAGACGAAAGACCAAATTGAAGACCCATCGCGGCGGAGTGTTCTAAAGGGCTTGGCCACTGGAGCGGCTGCAACGGGGGCAGCTGGGTTTGCGGCAGGAAGTGCCGAGGCGCACCAAGTTGACGGCCCACTCGGTGAATCTCTTAAGAATCCGTACGGTGGTCGGCCCGCAGGGGGCATCTCTCTGCCAGAGTATTTCCGCCCGACGAAGTACATGACCGGTTCTAACGCAAACTATTTTCCACTCAGTGAAGAGTTGGGGCCAGATGAGATGCGAATCTCATTCTGTGGCTCAACGCCATATCCGCCGCGCGAAGATCAGGCGGGCACCTGTATTATGGTCGAGCTGGGTAACGGAAAAAGGTTCTTCTTCGATTTTGGATCCGGTTGTGTACGCAATATCATTGCCATGCAAGTGCCGGGGCAGCTGATCAACGACATCTTCATCTCTCACCTGCATGTCGACCACTATGCCGATATTCCCTATATTTACCCATTCCGTGCCTGGTCGGGTGGTTACACGCCACTACGCATCCATGGTCCCTCTGGTCGGACACCCGAACTTGGCACAGCCGGAATGGTGAAAGGCATGCAACAGATGCTCAAATGGCATCTGGAGGCCTTTGATGTGTTTCCGATTGGGGACGGCTACGAGATCGAAGTCAATGAATTCGACTTCCGTCAGGAAGGCGGCATCGTTTATGACGAAGATGGCGTGACTGTTCGATCCTGGCCTCGTAGCCATGCCAAGGACGGGGCAGTTGGGTATCGGCTCGATTGGAATGGTCTGAGCTTTGTATGGACAGGCGATGGTCGCCCGGATGAACTATCACGGAAATACGGCGAAGGTGTTGATGTCTTTGTAACCGAAATGTCGGGACAGGATATTGGTCAGTTGATGACCTATAAATACGGTATCCCACAGGAATTGTTCAATTACACAATCGATACGCATCACACCTCTCACTATGCAGTGGGTAAGCTCTTTGCTGACGCAAGGCCGCGTTTGGGAATGGTGACACACTACACACAAGACGAAGACATCGACGCTGAAATGCTGGCGGGTATTCGCGCCCACTACGACGGTCTGTTCCAATGGGGTCTCGATGTGGCCGTCGTCAACGTAACTAAGGATGCGATTTGGTACAGGAAAGCCGCATTGCCCGGAAAGTCTGGCACTGTCCCGCCATTCCGTGAACTGGCTGCAGCAGCAGAGGCTGGGCGCATCGAGCTTCCAGAGGAAGTTACTTTGCCGAACCCAAGGCTCACCCGCGCAGATCAGCAAGACCAGAAGTATCGAGATATGGAGATCGATCCACGCGAGTATTACCCAACTGACGTTTTCCGAGCACCCGGCGGAGACTGGCCGCAGGACTTTACCATCAAAGTTTCGGATGTAATCGGCCCGCGTGATGAAGACTGAGAGGAGATCGAACAATGATTGAATTTGGTTCGACTTCTGCGATCCCCGTAACGATCCTTACCGGTTTTTTAGGCGCCGGTAAGACAACGCTTCTGAACCGCATCCTCACTGGCAATCACGGGTTGCGGGTTGCGGTTCTTGTAAATGACTTTGGATCCATAAACGTAGACGCCGACCTGGTGGTTGGCCTCGAAGATGACGTTATGAGCCTCGCGAATGGTTGCGTGTGCTGCTCGATACGAGATGACTTGATCGAAACGGTGGAAGCCGTTCTCGCCCGACCTGAGAAACCGGAATACATCGTCCTTGAAGCAAGTGGTGTGTCGGACCCATCGTCAATCGCGATGACGTTCACGGATCAACGGTTCCGGGACATGATCCGCTTAGACAGCCTCATGTGTCTTGTCGATGCGGAACAGTTATTTGCCGCGCCGGAACAAATGGAACTTAAGCTCCGTCAAATTGCATTTTCGGACATGGTAATTCTGAACAAGGTTGATCTTGTCGACAGGGCCACAATTCAGAAGGTGCACGATTGGCTCGGGTCTCGCTTCCGTCGATATCGTCTGGTCGAAGCTGTAAACGCAGACGTCCCACTCGACATACTTCTTTCTGTTGGTCGCTTTGCCGCCGAACAACTCGAAACGGAAATACCTGATCACCATGAACATGGACCAAATTGTGGTTGTCATCACTCTGATCACTCAGACAGCTTCTCAACAACTATGATGAAAGCTGAACGCCCAATAAGCCTGTCTTCCCTCCGGAGTGCAATTCGGAAGCTTCCGGGCGACGTTTATCGTCTCAAGGGTTTTGTTTTTAGCGAGGAGGATCCAGATCATCGCATTCTTGTTCAAGTGGTTGGAAAACGTATGGACATCGCACGGGATGGTGCTTGGGGTGACCGCAAACCCGAAACAAGGCTTGTCGCTATAGGCGCACCGGGGGCGCTCTCAGAGGATGTGCTTTCGGACACGCTTATGGAGACAGTCTGAAAGCCAGGTTCGATCAAGTATTTTGGCTATAAGTGAACCGTGCTGGATAATTTCATCCAGTTCGGCGGCGGCGGACTGTGAGTGAGCCATTGACGTCATTGCCAACCTGGCGATCTCAAGTGCAAGCTACCCATGAGAAAACGGCCGGCTGAAAGGAGACCGCCTATGAACCTAAGGTTGCTATGCTGCTCCATACTTGCCGGGATTGGTGCCCTTTCTTGTACTGCGTGGGCAGAGTCCCAGGAAGAAGAACTAGCAAAGCAACTTGCTAACCCAGTGGCCGCTCTCATTAGTGTGCCATTCCAGCTGAACTATGATCAGAATTTGGGTGCCGACAGAAATGGTTCGCGTTGGATATTAAACGTGCAACCGGTTGTTCCATTTGATCTTGCGGACGATTGGAACCTCATATCCCGAACAATTCTTCCAATTGCCTCCATAGATGGTGGCCTACCGGGTTCTGGATCTGAGACTGGGCTAGGAGATACTGTTCAAAGCTTATTTCTTTCGCCCAAAAAACCAAGTTCGGGCGGTTGGATCTGGGGGGCTGGACCCGTTTTTCTGCTGCCGACGTCGACAGATAACAGCTTAGGTCTCGGAGAGTGGGGTGCTGGAGTTACCGGCGTGGCACTCAAACAGCAGGGTCCGTGGACATATGGTGGCCTGACAAATCACATCTGGGACATTGATGGTGATACTGACATCAACCAGACGTTCTTACAGCCATTTATTTCCTACACAAATTCGAATGCGTGGACGTTTACATTAAACACCGAGTCCACCTACGACTGGGAAAACGATCAATGGTCTGTGCCAATCAACGGCGTTGTCGCCAGGGTTACCCAGATTGGAGATCAGCTTATCAGCGTAGGCGGAGGAATACGCTACTGGGCCGACGGCCCTGATACCGGGCCAAAAGGTTGGGGCGCGAGACTTGTGGCTACCTTTCTGTTTCCCAAATAGTTGAGCCATTCCTCGGAAAATATCGCTTACTGTGGTCTGCGTCAGAACTACTCCAAGAACCGCCGTTGCCTTTGAAATGATTTCTGACCCTCAACCTGTCACTCGGGCAGGCCGGCCAAGCGCAACCCCTCGAAATAGCGTTGCGTCTCTGGAGAATCTGCGTAGTTGGCCCGCTCGTGAATCCCGGTAATCGAGTCTTCGGGGACCAGGCACAGCAATTGAGCAATAGCAACGGTAGCGTCGTCTACACTCGGTCGCTTTTTGGAACTGGAGATATAAATCGCCAAAGCGAAATCCTGAATCAGGTCGCCGGGTTGATAGACGATGGAAAGATCATATCCACAGCGACCGATACACTTGGTACAATCAATGCTGCAAACTTAATGAAAGCGCATGCTATCCTTAAAAGTGGCAAGGCCAAAGGAAAGCTCGTGCTTGAGGGATTCTAGATGAGAATTGAGCGGCTGGATCATGTGAATATCGTGACGACTAGGTTGCCAGAGATGGTTACTTGGTACGAAGAGGTCCTGGGTTTGAAACCTGGGGCCCGCCCCGATTTTCCGTTCCCCGGAGCATGGTTGTATGCGGGTTATCACGCGGTGGTCCACCTTGTGGGTCATGAAGGAACGCCCAATGTCGGCTCTGAGGTGAAGCTCAAGCTCGAGCATTTTGCGCTCTCAGCCACTGGGTTGGGCGCATTCGAGGAAAAGCTGATCTCGAGTCAGATCCAGTATCGCAAAACTGACGTCCCAGGGGCTCGAATGGTCCAAATCCATGTGGCCGATCCTGATGGAAATCACATTCACATAGACTTTGAAGAAATCGAGTAAGGGACAAACACTCGAAATAGTCGGAACGCAAAACTAAGCTCGTAAATTCTTGCCGATTAGTGATCGAGATCACTACCGGGTTGCTTCCAAGAATTACGCGGACCGACATTTTTGGGCGGTACAAACGTCGAATTGGAGATCAGCATCCTGGACCTCGAAACCAACAAAAAAAATGTCATTGCTTTCTACGAAATGATGTTCAATGAGTGTCGGCCTGCGGAAGCCATAGCGACCTTTGTTGGTGAAACCTATACGCAGCACAACCCACATGTTGGCGACGGCAAGCAAGCCTTTGTCGAATATTTCGAACGGATGGCCGCCGAATATCCGGGAAAGCGTGTGGATATCAAACGTGCGTTTGCTGAATACGACCACGTTGTTCTGCATTGCCACCAAATCTGGCCCGATGGTCTCGAGTACGCAGGGATCGATATTTTTCGCCTGGATGTCGATGGGAAGATTGTCGAGCACTGGGACGTTCTTCAGGAGGTTCCGGCAAACAGCGAGAATGAAAACGGCATGTTTTGACTTAGCCGTTCTGATAGCGGTACATGGAATTTCGAAAGGTCCTGTCGGGTAAACCACGAAAGTCAAAGGGCATAAGTCTGATCCAAGAAACCCGCCGTAGCGTATCTATCAAGAACCCATTAGGAAGGAGATAAATATGCTCCCGAAGAGTATTTTAGCGGCGACTCTTGGATTATTTGCAGCCACTTCGCTTCAAGCTGGTGTTCAAATTCGCTTCGTAGAAGGCGCACCCAAGGACCGTTTTGTTCTGACAAATGTCGGAGCTTGCGAAGTACAAGCCTCGACCCTCAAAATTGACTTTTCGCAATCTGCTGGACGTCTGATTTTCGACGTTACCGAAAAGGGTGCCGGCGTGGAGGTATTCCAACCTCTCGAATTCGTTGAGGGTGCGGATGCTCTGCGTCAATTTCCTTCGGTCGTGGACGGGCAAAATTCAATAGAACTTGAGATCGCCTCCCTCGCAGCCGGGGACAAACTCGCCTTTAACATCGATGTAGATGACACTATCGGGCAACGCGAAATCACCGTAACGGGATCGGAGATCGAAGGGGCCACTGTATCATATACCGATGCGGATGAGACCAGTACGGCGACCTTCTCTTCCGAAGCACTTGTTAAAGTGACAACCAAGGACTGCTGAAAGCTATCCTACAATGTCGAATTGGTTGATCCGCATAGCTTTTCTTGCGCTCGTATTGGGAGGCGGCATCCTGATCGGGACACTGACCGCACCCGGTGATTGGTATGCGCAGCTATCTAAACCGGCTTTCAATCCACCAAATTTGATTTTTGGCCCGGTCTGGACGGTGCTTTATGTCTTGATCGCCATGGTAGGTTGGCGTCAGTTCGAAACAGACCGAAGCTCGACCGCCATGAAGCTGTGGAAGGCGCAGATGGGTCTGAACTTTTTGTGGTCCCCAACCTTTTTCGTAATGCAGCTGCCGTGGTTTGCCCTTGTGGTCATTGTCGCGTTGCTGATTGTGATTGTCTTGTTCATCGCGCAGGTCCGGTACACTGATCGAGTCTCAGCACTGGCCTTCTTGCCTTACTTGGCGTGGGTGGCTTTTGCCACGGCCTTGAACCTTTCTATCGCGATATTGAACTGAGAAAGAACGCAATGTTTGGAAACTTCGCTCGGCTTGTTTCAGGTCTTGTAATCATCGGATCTACAATGGCACAGGCTGATGAAAATCTTGCAGAAGACTTCTCCAAGTCTCCGGAGACGCGTTGGGACTACGTTGCCGACGCCGTCATGGGAGGAGTTTCTTCAGGGGAGGTGCAGTTTCGTTCGGAAGGTGATGATGCATTCGCTCGGTTGACCGGAACCGTCAGCACAGAAAACAACGGCGGCTTCATCCAGTTCCGACGCAAGTTGCCGGGCGGGCCAGATGCAAGTGTATCAGGCGTCAGGCTGCTGGTGCGGGGGAACGGTGAGCAATACTTCGTTCACCTTCGAACACGTGGCACGGTGCTACCGTGGCAATACTATCAGGCCGAGTTCGCAACTTCTGACGAATGGACCGAAGTCTATCTACCTCTGTCAGGCTTCAAGGCTTCAGGTGCCATGTTGCGCGCTATTCCCGATGCTGACAAAATCACTTCAGTTGGAGTTGTAGCCTACGGGCGCGATCACGAGGCCCGTGTAGATGTCAGTGAGATTGGTTTCTTCTGAAGGCCTCCCAAGAAAGGGCTGTGATATTCAGATAGGTTTGCTTGACACCGCTTGAGATCGAGTTGTGCCAATGTCTGAACGCGGATGTGCAGTTCCTTCATTTTGGGTGCTGAACCTGTCTTTTCTTAGCGAACGTTTGCAGCGTACGGCGTTCCGAAGAGGCAACTCCACAGGCAGTCTTCAGTTAAAAAACTTAGCCAAAGCAAAATACACTCAGCAAAAGACAACTCCCACATGAAGCTCATCTAAAGGAGTGAGTATCATGAAGGGGATTGTAGCTTTGGGCCTTGTTGCCCTGACCCTATCATTTTTTTTGGCACTGGTGCGTTCCCAAGATCACTTTTCCCATGTTTTCCTCCCTTTTGGTGAGAAAGAGTTCAGCCACCACTACTGGCGCAATCTGCGTGCCCATCTGCAAATCAAGACCAATGCTAACAGGTTGAGAACCGGTGCAATCGCCGCGAACCACGGTTTGGCCGACTCCGAGATCAAGTCCGTTACAAGTATCCAAGGTAGTCCCA
>NZ_JBQFTP010000020.1:0-59321 GCF_056538705.1 Ruegeria sp. BF12
AGCGCAAGACAACGGTGAAGCACGACAAGCGCCGATACAAACGCCGCAACCGGATCGAGATCATGTTTGGCAGGCTCAAGGATTGGCGCCGTGTGGCAACCCGGTACGACAGGTGCCCGAAGGTCTTCCTCTTAGCAATCGCCCTCGCAGCTCTCGTCATCTATTGGCGATCAGTCCTGACCCTAGGTTGTAGTGCAACTTGCTCAATGTGATGTTAGAAGCCGCTGGTTGTACAGGTTGTACAACCGCGACCAGGAACCCATCCAGACACAGGCTACCCCCTGTTTCGATCCAAATTTGGCGCAAACACATTTTCAGGTTTTCTGCTGAAAGGTTGCAGTGTTGGGAAGGTCTGCTTCGCGGACAAAGCTGCCGTTTGCTGCGGCGCAGAGCTCCGGAACCAATTGAATGATTGCTCAGCAGACGGAGTGGACGAACAGAGCTAATTTCGCTGTCGGGTCCAAAACGCGGACCCTAATTGCCTATCTCAGGGCAAAAGCCTTCTTCTACTACAGGATCGATACATAGCTTTCGGCGGACGCTCTATCTAGAAAAAAGGCCAGCAGAAGAAAATACAACAATATTGGGACAGCAAAAATAGCCTTCCCTATTATAGGTTTTAGGGAGCCATTCTTGTCCGGGTCAAATGTTTCGGCCTCGGCGTCATCCAAAGGCGGGAATAGCTCCCTTTTGATTTGCTTAACCATAGTCAACTCGTAAAAAACTATTTATTCTTTTCAGACCTCACATTAACCGAGAGTTAACGCTCCACTTATTTCCGTTTTAGCAGTTTTTTTTGATCGCTGCTGGAGACAAAAACTTTAAAATTATTGCTACTGTTAACAGCCTTGTGTCCTCAAGTGATTCTTTTGATGACAAAGGCTAAGCTGTTAATGTTAAATTAAAAATAGCAACTCCTGAAAGTCGGATAGCTGCCACATTCTAGCCCTGTTTGAGCAACATTCTTAAGGACGGCCGTTGTACGTCACTGCCGGCCCGTATGTCTCTAAACGAGTAGGATTTCTGCCATGTTGAACTTCCTTAAAGTGAGCGTCTCCGCACTCGTACTGTCTGCATTTGTAGTCGCGCCAATCGTGACCGTTTTCGCCACCGATTACGCATACGCAAAAAATGGTAACGGAAAAGGTGGAGGTAACGGCGGCGGAAAGGGGGATAACGGAGGTGGCAACGGTGGCGGAAAGGGCGGCAACAGCGGTGAAAAAGGTGCCAAAAGGGGATTGGGTTCCGACAAAACGCTGAACAGGGCGAACACGAAGTCCGCCAGCAAAAGTCATATGTCAAAGAGCGGCAGTCGTTTAGGTCGAGCTATGAAGGAAGACTTTCAGGCTTTAGGCCGCAACCTAAAGCAAAACGGTGTCAAAGGTCTATTTAAAGGGAACAAGGGTAAGACCACCACAAAACGGACAAATAAAGCGATTGTTAAGCAATCCCCAAGACCAACAAGCAGAAAAGCAAAATTCCTTGATGATGGTACACTTGCCCCGCGCAACCTCGGCAAACTAAATGGTGCCATTAACTCCAGTGTAAATGCAAAACTTGCTCATATCGCGAACGGACAATATGCGAAAGGTACAGGGCCGGTAAGCCTAGCCGCTGGCCTTGCCGTAGCCGACGCAAGTTTCAATCATGTCATGGGTGAAGATTACGACTTGAGCCCTGAAGAAGTGAAGGAAATTGCTGCTGCGTATGAATATTTGGACACGGCACCTATGACGTTGGAGGAAGCTGAACAGGTTCTTGCCCAAGAGGCGGCCACTCCCGGTACGATTGCGCCTGAAGACTTGGAAACCGCACAATCAGTGAAAGAAGCGCACGACGTAACAACAGATGAGGACGGAAATAAGATAGGGCAGCCGACGGACGATCAGTTGGCGGCTGCGGAGGCGGTGCATGACGCGGAGGCCAGCCTGTTGGGGCATTACAAGGGCGATTTTTCCGAAGATGAAATCGTCGCAGAGGAACAGCAAGACCGCGTCCTTGGCGCCGTCCGTGCCTCCAATCCCGATGAAGAATCGGTAATATCCACACTTGGCACTTCGGTTGACGGAAGCATTTATTCGGACGACCAGGAGGACGATGATGCTGATGGTGAACCGAAGGGAGTGGATCAAACCCCGGATGGAGAGCCGGAAGACGAATTTGCAAGTAACGGCTGAACTCAAAGTTAGAGGCCCGAGAGCAAGGACTTAGACGCTATTTTTGACAGTGCCAGCCACCCGTCGGATTGAAACTGATCTACTAGTTGGGTGGCACTATCACTACATTGGGGACCACCTAAAACAAAACTGACGCGAAAATATATGGTCCGCTCTGGGTTCTATAAAGCAGTCATTCGCTGCCATTCGGTTGTATGGCTACTATGCGTGCAATATTGGCCGAAGCTAGGACAACACCTTAACCACTCAATTTAGGTTCTTCTAACAAAACCTGGGCATCTAAGATGGCACCGCAACAAAGCTATGTTTAAATTTTTCGCAAATATGCCCAAGAGACAAATCCCTTTAGACCACGCACACGTTGCAAGGACACGCGGCACCAACGGGTGCCGCCGGTCTGCTCGCAACTGTGAACTCTTAAAGCAGTTCCATTTGGAAGGCCCACTATCACGTTGAACCCTATTCCCGGTCCTGCACGCAATTTCAGCATGTCTCCGTCTTCAACGCCAAAAACCTCGTATTGTCCAAGAGAGGCTGCCGATGCGGATTGAGTTACGACAATGGCGCCTAGGAAAAATGCCACTAAGGGTAAGAAGAGTGCTCTGCGCATAACGTTAACCTGCCTGTTTCCTCAACTGCAATCTTAGCGCCTCTGATCATCAAGCGTAACTCCCTGACCAAAGAATGCGCGCGTTTAAACCGACCATTGAACTAAGCATCTTAAGTATTCCGAAGGTCAGGTTTGGCTCGATGCAGTCATTCGCATGATTGCAGTGAATGTCTACTTTGCGGACAAAGTAGCCGTTTGGTTTCACCACCCAGTGACTACCTTTCGATGAAATGAAACTACGACCAATCGAAAAGCACTTTTCCATAAGTTGGGGGATGGCCCACTCACAAACCACCCCCCCCCCCAGCCGAACTGGACTGCAAAGGTCCAGGACGGTTGACTATAAGCCTTCAATCGCGGTTTCTACTTGGCCGCAAAACTTATCAATATCGCGCTCAAGCATACCGCTTTCTCGGGTCTCATCTCTGACCGCAGATAGTTCATCTACAACTACCCGCAAATCTTCTTCTGGAGCTGCCTCGGCGATGCGCACCAAAGCTCGAATAAGAGCGGCCGTTACGAGGCCATTGCCCCTGGCAGCGCGTCTCAGTGCCGGCATCGAGTCGTGAAACAGTGACTCTGCAGTGATGGTCGGGTAAACCACCCGCGCGACCCCGTCGTCATGCCGAACGAGGGCAGCTACTACGACGAATTAGCCAGCGGGCGATCTGATTGAGGTTGCCGCCGATGCGCCCAATGGCCAGCACCAGCGCTGGATCGACACGTGGCACGGGCTTACGGCGGCGCGCCTCGGTGAGGCCAAGCGCCTCACGCAAGAGAGTCGCGGCGGGTAGGCCAGCAGCCTCGGCCTTGGCGCGCAGCTCGGCCTTCTCTGCCGCCGTGCATCGGAAGACAAAGGTCTCCGTCAGCGGCTCTTTTGCGCGGGTCTTGCCCGCGCCGGTGGGGTTCGAAGGGGAGGCTTGCCGCCCCACGCAAGGTCCCGTGTCATCCGCGCCAGCGTATGACGCGGGTCGCCTTGCTGTTTGCTCAGACCGCATGGCGGTGCTCCACGGTTGCCGACGTGTCGCGGATCAAATCTCGCAGCGATTTGAGCTGGTCCTGCCATTCAGCGCTACTCATCGGGGCCGGTGTCCGTGCCGAAAGCCAGAAGCCCAGGTGATGTTTATGCGGTGACAGGGGCAGGCTGCGTTCCAGCGTTGTCATGCCTTCCCTCTCCAGCCTCTCGTTCCAGTCCCGGACAAAGCAGATGCCCCTCGGCACGAATGCCAGACGCTGGCCGCCTGGGGTACGTTCTAAACGTGTTCCGCCCGATTGCCCTTCATCGGGCAAATCCGGCGCGGACGCGCGCCCTTGTTCTTTTCTAAGTTCTTGTTCTCTGTTCGGGGGGCGATCCTGTCCCCCTTTGCCGGACAGGTGTGTCCCGCTTTGCGGACAGGATTGTCCCCCATTGGCACGGCTTAGCGGGACAACCTTGTCCCCCTCCCGGCGGCGTTCGGTGGCTCGTTGAATGGCCGCTTTGGTCGGACGGTAGCGAGAGGAATTGCCCTTATTGGTTCCGCGTTCGACGGTCATGTAACCCGCCGCTTCGACCTTGTTCAGCGCTCGCTTGACCGACTTGGCGTGTTTGCCGATAGCCGCGCCAATGGTCTCAAATGACGGACGGCTCTCCCCGGTTTCGTGATCGGCATGGGCAAGCGCTAGGTAGAGCGCCACGCGCAAGGCGTTGTCGTCCAGCTCGTGGTCGGTGACCATTTCCAGAAGGTATTGCAGCTTGATCTTGCAGAAAGCGAGAACCTCAGACATTGGCCCCTCCAGCGATTGCGATCATGTCCGCGATTTGGTATCCATTCAGTGCAAACTTTTCGATTTGGCCGTTGACGCGGGTGCCAGCCCGGTCAGCGGCCTTTCGGTTTCTGAGGGGGCTGGACTCACCGAAACCCGCCTCAAAAACCGCATAATCCGGATCAAATCCGGACCGACCCTTAACAAGGGTCATGACAAGATGGGCTAAGTATCTGGAATTATTGGTCGGAGTGAGAGGATTCGAACCTCCGACCCCTGCCTCCCGAAGACAGTGCTCTACCAGGCTGAGCTACACTCCGACCGTGGCGCGTGATCTATACCCGGCGATTTGGATGTGCAAGAGGGATTTTTGGCGGCCAGCCTGAATAGCGCGTGACCGCTCGTACCTTGGTATTGCGTCAGGTCAGAACATCGGTCTTGTACAGTCGGATTTTTGTACCTCCATGATCCACAACGGGGCCCGGCTGCAGCAGCGGCAGGCGCGTTGAACGGGCCAGGGACGTATTGCTGGTCACAATGCCGACACGCCAGCCTTTGAACCGGGTTTGCAAAGCCTTACCCAAGCTACCGTACACGGATCGCAAGCGTTTTTCATCTCCGATCCGCGCTCCATAGGGGGGATTGACGATGACAAGACCCGCAGCCTTCGATGGGGGTTTGATTTCGCTAACGGAACGTGTCTGAAACATGGTGACCTCAGCCACTCCGGCGCGTTCGGCGTTTTTGGTGGAAGCGTCTATCGCTCCGGCATTGCGGTCCGAGCCATAAAAAGCCAGGTCCGCTTTGATAACGGGCTGTGGCTGGCGCATCGAAGACCAAAGGTCGGGGTCGAAACTGACCAAATCCTCAAAGGCAAAGTTGCGAGAGCGGCCAGGGCGCAGCCCCAACGCGATCTCGGCCGCCTCGATGACAAAGGTGCCGGATCCACACATCGGATCCAAAACCGGCTCCGTCCCGTCAAATCCGCACTCCCGCAGAAACATCGCTGCCATGGTTTCGCGCATTGGGGCTTTGGCGACTGCGGGTTTGTGGCCGCGCTTGTGCAAAGGATCGCCTGAGCTGTCGATGGAAAACGTGCATAAGTCCTTTTCAATGCGCAGAAGAACACGCACTCGGGCATCACTAGAAATCGGCACACCGAGGGTTTCGGTGATCGCCCGCTCGACGCGTTGCCGTGCGGCGCCGGCGTGGTAGATCCGGGATTTGCGGCTCGTCGCTTCGACTTTTATCGGAACATCAGGGTGCAAAAAGTCGGCCCAAGGGAATTTTCGCGCCCTCTTGTCCAGTTGCGCCAAATGAACTGCCGGAAACCCGCCCACGCGTACCAGAACCTTGTTCGCGCCGCGCAGGCAAAGATTAGCGCGCCAGACCTCTTGCCAGTTTCCCTGGCAGGTCACGCCTCCCGATACTATTTTTGCGCCCGCGAATCCCTGTTCGACCGCCTCGGCATGCAATGGGCTTTCAAGGCCAGGCGTGGCCACCAGAAAGATTTCAAGATCGTTGTTTGGTTCCATATTCCGGTGCTTACACCGGAAGCGTTATGGGTGCGACATGCAATTTTGATCGGCGAAAATGCCGGGCTTCAAAGGAAAGTGACATTTTCTCGGTAATTTCGGCGGTAACGGGTTTGCGTTTGCGACCGTCCCCGCGTAAAGGGTCCCTGATCAAAACGAAGCTTGGAACGGAATGCGGCGGAATACGCCTTTTTCTGCTCGCAGGCTCCCACATACAGATCGTTTTGTGCCACTATGCAGTGGCTGTAACGATGTGTTGCAGGAAAGAGGCTTGGAAGACCGTAGCGACATGCAAACTTTCAAACTGAAAAAAGGGTTGGAGTTGCCGGTGCAGGGTGCACCTGAACAAACAATCCAACCGGGGCCTGAATTCAGCACGGTCGGGGTTTTGGGGGCCGATTACCTGGGCCTGAAACCGCGTATGCTGGTTCAGGAAGGTGAAGTGGTTCAGCGGGGAACACCTCTGTTTTGCCACAAGGACGTACCAGAGGCGATGATGGTCGCCCCGCTCAGCGGCAAGGTCGTGGCCATCAACCGCGGGGCACGCCGGGTTCTGCAGAGTGTCGTTATCCAGGTATCTGACGCCAATGACACGGGTCTGGACTTCTCGGGGGTAGGTAACGCCGACAGTGCCGAAGGTGTGACCGCGCGGCTTTGTGCAGCTGGACTGTGGACTGCTTTCCGGACGCGGCCTTATTCGAAGATGCCCGCACCAGGCACCAATCCTGCAGCGATCTTCGTGACCGCGATGGACAGCGAGCCTTTGGCCGCTGACGCTGCTGTCATTATCAAGGATGCAGCCGACGCCTTTGCTGCCGGGTTGAGCGCTGTTACAAAATTGACCGAAGGCAAGACTTACCTGTGTCAAAAAGACGGTGCCTCGCTTCCGGGCGCCGACGTGCCGGGTGTTGAGGCCGCAGCATTCTCGGGACCTCATCCTGCAGGTCTGGCCGGAACGCACATTCACTTCCTTGAACCGCTGGCCGGTGAGAAGCAGGTCTGGACGATCGGCTATCAGGATGTCATCGCGATTGGCCGCCTGATGCAGACCGGCCACCTTGACCCGAGCGTTGTGGTTGCCTTGTCCGGCCCCGGTGCGCGCCAGCCACGTCTGATCCGCACAGTTATGGGTGCGTCGACCGACGATCTGACGCGTGACGAGATCAATGTGGAAGGCACGGCCCGCGTGATTTCCGGCTCGATCCTGTCGGGGCGCCATGCCGAGGGACCGCAAGCCTATCTGGGCCGTTTTGCACGCCAGATCAGCATCATCCGCGAGGATCACGACCAGAATACGCTGGGTTGGATTCTTCCGATGCCATCAAAGTATGCCGTGCAGCCGGTGTTGGGTTCGGCCTTTGCCAAGAAGTTGTTTGCCCTTACGTCAAACCTGAATGGCGGACGTCGTGCAATGGTGCCAACCGGCACTTTCGAAGAGCTGATGCCGCAGGACTACCTTCCGACACAGCTGCTGCGGGCTCTGTTGGTGATGGACACGGACTCCGCGCAAGCGCTGGGTGCACTGGAACTGGATGAAGAGGATCTGGGTCTGGTGGGTTTTGCCTGTCCAGCAAAATATGAATACGGGCTGGCGCTGCGCGACTGCCTGACCAAGATTGAAAAGGAGGGCTGATCCGAATGGGTTTGCGCAACTTCTTTGACCGGATCGAGCCGAACTTTACCAAGGGCGGCAAGTACGAGAAGTATTTCCCCATCTACGAGATGGTCGAAAGCTTCATCTACACTCCGAAAACCGTAACCTCCGTCGCGCCCCATGCGCGGTCTTATGTGGATATGAAGCGGATCATGACTTACGTCGTGATCGCGACGATCCCCTGTATCCTGTGGGGCATGTGGAACACTGGTTATCAGGCCAACTCCGCCCTTGCTACACTGGGTCCGGACGCGGCCACGGGCTGGCGGATCGCTCTGTTGCAGATGTTTGGCATTTCTCTGGACCCGTCCAGCCTGTTTGCCAACGTGATGCATGGACTGCTCTATTTCCTGCCGATCTATATTGTCACTCTTGTGGCTGGCGGTATTTTTGAGGTTATCTTCGCCACTGTGCGTGGTCACGAAGTAAACGAAGGTTTCCTTGTTACCTCAATGCTTTACACGTTGATCATGCCAGCGACCACGCCGCTCTGGCAGGTGGCCTTGGGCATTATCTTTGGCGTCGTAATCGGCAAGGAAGTGTTTGGCGGTACAGGGAAAAACTTCCTCAACCCTGCGCTTGTGGGACGTGCGTTCCTGTATTTCGCTTATCCGGCGCAGATGTCCGGGGATGCGGTTTGGACGCCCGTTGACGGTTTCTCGGGCGCAACTGCACTGGCCGTTTCGGCGGCAGATGGTTTCCAAGCGCTTGCGGCTGACGGTATCACCTGGTGGAACGCCTTCTTCGGGACCATTCAGGGCAGCTTTGGCGAGACATCCACATTGGCGTGTATGATTGGTCTGGCCTTCCTGCTGATGACCAAGATCGCCAACTATCGACTGATCTTGGGCTGTTTGGGGGGCACAATTGCGTTCACGTTGCTGCTGAACCTGATCGGCTCTGACACCAACCCGATGTTCGCGATGCCATGGTACTGGCATGTTGTCCTGGGCGGTTACGCCTTTGGTCTGGCCTTCATGGTGACCGAACCTGTTTCGGCAAGTCACACCAATCTGGGTCGGTACATCTACGGTGCGCTGATCGGTGTCATGGTTGTGTTGATCCGTGTGGTTAACCCTGCTTTCCCCGAAGGCATGATGCTGGCAATTCTGTTCGGCAACGTTTTTGCACCGCTTATCGACTACTTCGTCGTTCAGGCAAACATCAAACGGAGGGCGCGTCGCCATGTCTGATACGCAACCCCAAGAACCCAAGGGGGCGATTGCCCGGTTCCTGGCGGCCTCGCCGGACTCGGTTGGCAAGACGATCTTTGTTGCCGTCGCCGTCTGCCTGGTCGCTTCGATGGTCGTTTCAGCCGCCGCTGTCAGCCTGCGCCCGGTTCAGGAAGCAAACGCGCTGAAGGACAAGCAGGTAAACGTTTTGCAGGTCGCCGGTGTCTACAAACCCGGCATCAATGTGTCCGAAGCCTTCGCGGCGTTTGAACCTCACGTTCTGGAACTGGCTACCGGCGAATTCGTCGATGATCAGTTCGATCCGGCGACCTTTGACGACATCGCTGCCGCGAGTGATCCCGAGTTGAGCGTTGCTCTGGACAATGATCCGGCGGGTATTGGGCGTAAGTCCAAATACCGTGTGATCTATCTGCTGCGCGACGACGCCGGCGACCTGGATAAAGTCATCCTCCCGCTGCACGGTTACGGACTGTGGTCAACGCTCTATGGCTTTATCGCGCTGGAAAACAACGGCAACGATATCTACGGCCTGCAGTTCTATCAGCACGGTGAGACCCCGGGCCTTGGCGCCGAGGTGGACAACCCACGCTGGAAAGCGTTGTGGAACGGCAAGAAACTACGTGACGATGCGGGCGATCTGCAGATCACCGTCTCCAAGTCGCAACCCGCCGCTGGTCCTGAGTTCTATGTCGACGCGCTGGCCGGTGCCACGCTGACTTCAGTTGGTGTCGATAACCTGGTGAAATTCTGGATGGGCGATGCGGGCTACGCTCCGTTCCTGGCCAAGCTGCAAGCAGGAGAGTTCTGATGTCTCAAACCAAGAAAGAGATGCTGGTCGACCCGCTTGTCGACAATAACCCGATCACCCTGCAGGTGCTGGGTATCTGTTCGGCACTGGCGGTGACCTCTTCGCTGCAGGTATCCTTCGTGATGGCGCTGGCGGTGACCTTCGTTACCTCGTTCTCATCCTTTTTCATCTCTTGCCTGCGCAACCAGATCCCGGGCTCTATCCGGATCATCGTGCAGATGGTGATCATCGCGTCGCTGGTGATCCTGGTGGATCAGGTTCTAAAAGCCTACGCGTTCGAGATCTCAAAAACCCTGTCGGTTTTCGTCGGTCTGATCATCACCAACTGTATCGTGATGGGCCGCGCCGAAGCGTTTGCGATGAAGAACCCGCCCGTCGCGTCCTTCATTGACGGTATGGGTAACGGTATGGGCTACGGTCTGATCCTGCTGCTGGTCGGTTTCATCCGCGAGCTGTTCGGCAATGGGTCGCTGTTTGGCGTCACCATTCTGGAGACCGTCAACAATGGTGGCTGGTATGTGCCCAACGGCATGCTGCTGCTGCCACCGTCAGCGTTCTTTATCATCGGTCTGATCATCTGGGCCTTCCGCACGTGGAAGCCGAACCAGGTCGAAGAACGTGAATACAAAATCCAGCAGGTAGAGGCGCACTGATGGAAGGGCTTATCTCTCTGGCCGTAAAGGCCATCTTTGTTGAAAACCTCGCGCTCAGCTTCTTCCTCGGCATGTGTACCTTCATCGCCGTGTCCAAGAAGATCTCAACCGCGCTGGGTCTGGGCATCTCGGTGATGGTTGTGCAGGCGATCACCGTGCCGACGAACAACCTGCTGCTCAGCTATCTGCTGAAGCCGGGTGCGCTGGCCTGGGCCGGCTTCCCGGATGTGGACCTGACTTTCCTTGGCCTGATTTCCTACATCGGCGTGATCGCCGCGATGGTTCAGATCCTTGAGATGGTATTGGATAAGTACTTCCCGCCGCTCTATAACGCGCTGGGGATCTTCCTGCCGCTGATCACTGTGAATTGCGCCATTCTGGGCGGCTCGCTGTTCATGGTCGAGCGTGACTATAACTTCGCTGAGGCAGCGACCTATGGTCTGTCTTCGGGCTTTGGCTGGGCGCTGGCGATCACTGCAATGGCGGGCGTGCGCGAAAAGCTGAAGTACTCGGATATTCCGGATGGTCTGCAGGGTCTCGGCATCACCTTCATCACCGCGGGACTGATGGCGATGGCCTTCATGTCCTTCTCGGGCGTGAAGCTGTAAGGAGGCGTCGATGGAAACTTTTAGCCTGGGCGTCGTCCTTTTTACCCTGATCGTTATTGCGCTGGTTGCCATCATTATGGCCGCGCGCTCGAAACTGGTTTCGACCGGAGATGTGAACATCACCATCAACGGTGAGAAAACCATCTCCGTTCCTGCGGGCGGAAAACTTCTGCAAACACTGGCGGCTGAGAAGCTGTTCGTCCCGTCGGCCTGTGGTGGCGGTGGTACTTGTGCGCAGTGCCGCGTGCGTGTGCATTCGGGCGGTGGGTCTATCCTGCCGACCGAAGAAAGCCACATCACCAAGCGCGAAGCTGCCTGCGGCGATCGCCTGTCCTGCCAGGTTGCGGTCAAGCAGGACATGGACATTGAAGTCCCGGAAGAGGTCTTCGGGGTCAAAAAGTGGGAATGCACGGTGCGTTCGAACGAGAACGTAGCGACCTTCATCAAGGCGCTGACGCTGGACCTGCCTGAAGGTGAGGATGTGAATTTCCGCGCCGGTGGCTACATCCAGATCGAAGCTCCTGCGCACCAGCTTAAGTACACTGATTTCGATGTGGAAGAAGAGTACCGCGAGGATTGGGATCGCTTCAATCTTTGGCAGTACGAGTCGGTTGTGAACGAGCCGATCGAGCGCGCCTATTCAATGGCGAACTACCCGGACGAAAAAGGCATGATCATGTTGAACGTCCGGGTTGCATCGCCGCCTCCGGGATCCGAAGGTATCCCGCCGGGTCAGATGTCGTCCTACATCTTCAACCTGAAACCGGGTGACAAGGTCACGATCTCGGGTCCGTTTGGTGAATTTTTCGCCCGCGAAACTGAAAAAGAGATGGTCTTCATCGGTGGCGGTGCCGGTATGGCGCCGATGCGCAGTCACATCTTCGACCAGCTCAAGCGTCTTGAGAACCGCAACCGCAAGATCAGCTTCTGGTATGGTGCGCGTTCGAAGAAAGAGATGTTCTTTGTCGAAGACTTCGACTCGCTAGCCGAAGAGTTCGACAACTTTGAATGGCACGTGGCCTTGTCGGATGCACAGCCTGAGGACGATTGGAAAGGCTATACCGGCTTTATCCATAACGTTCTTTTCGAGGAATACCTCAAGAACCACCCGGCACCCGAGGACTGCGAGTTCTATATGTGTGGTCCGCCAATCATGAACCAGTCGGTCATCAACATGCTGCTGGATCTGGGCGTGGACCGCGAAGACATCATGCTCGACGATTTCGGCGGATAAGAGACAAAGAAACCGGCGCTCATAGCGCCGGTTTTTACTTTGGCGTCACAGACGCAAGCCGCTGGCCTAAACGGGTAGAACGGATTTCACGTCGAATATGATGCTGGTTTCTTTCCCATAAGCACGGATCTTTGCAGGATCGACATCCAGAAACTCCCTATGTGCAGCGGCCAGAACCATCCCGTCATAGCTTCGCTCCGGTGGCGTTTCGACAAGTGAGATACCGTATCCGCGTGCTCCTCGGCCGTGTCGACGTGAGGGTCGTACGTATCGACCGCGATGCCATAGTCCTACAACTCGTTAATGATGTCGACGACCCGAGTGTAATGCAGATCGAGCCAGTTTTCCTTGAAAGTCAGTCCCATGACCAGCACCGGCGCCGATCCCATGTCGGTCCCGCTGCGCGTAGTACGGCGTTGGTATCAATGTCGAGACGCCCAAAGATCATCGCCAATTCGTTGACCAATGCGATGTTCAGATCGCGTCGCGTGTTTTCGATGACCTTCGCGGCTTTGGCTACGCGGATACTTCGGCTTTGCGCGTGCCAACGGCGACGATCCGGGCGTAAAGCGCGTCTATCAGATCGGCAACTTCCGGAGTTGAGCCTGAAGTCACCTTACAGATATCCGGAAACCGGTGTGTTTTGTCCCAAGGATTGATCCGTTCGGGGCGGTAGCCCGCAATGAAGTCCGTTTTGAACGCCAACCCGGAAACGCGTTTGAGTACTGGTACGCGGTCTTCTTCGGTTGCGCCGGGGTAGACCGTAGATTCGTAGATCACCAAATCGCCCTTTATCAGAAAGTGCCCGACGGTTTCGGACGCGCTTAGTAAGGGGGAGAAATCCGGTTGTTTGCCCACTGTGCTGGCGTTGGAACGGTGGAGATAAAGGTATCACATGCCGCCAAATCGGCGGGGTTCGTCGCAAAGGTCAGGCCTGTCGCTGCAGCCAGATCTTCCGGAACGATTTCCTGTATACTGTCCCGACCCGCGCGCAACGCCTCGGTTGATATCGAACCCGTCTTTTAAATCGGTCCGGGGAGGATACCCAGTCAAGTGTTGCAGCAGATCGTTGTTGGCCCAGGTCGCCGGGACGTCGCACATCTGCATCTGCATGTGGTTTCGGATTGCTATCTTTCCGACGGCTTCATTGATCGCATCACGAAATCCCTTTGCCGGATTTTTTTTCGCCATATACGATATTGACCACGCGCCACGGTGGGTTGTCGAAAGGCTGTCAACGTCCAAGGGCGGGACTTCAATCAGCAGTCTGATCCCCCGCACCAAGTCATCCACTCAGTTAAAATCCCGGTACATATCGCCGTGATCGCAGATATCGATCGGGCGATCATCCAGCATGGCATCCAAGAATTATGGAGCGCCAGGTCAGAGCGTTCCAAGGTGCCGTAAACGGTAAAGAACCGAAACATCGTTGTCGTCGGCAGGTTCCAAAGATGCGCGTAGGAGTGGCTCGTGGCCTCGTTCGACTTCTTGGTGGCGGCGTAGTTGGTCGGCGGCGTGTCAGCTTTTTCAACTTCGGCAAATGACATCAATTCAATTGCGCTGTAAACCGAGGACGTGGAGGTCATCAACAGGCGCTGAACTACATGTTGGCGCGCGACGTCCATGATATTGAAGGTGCTGACGATATTCGGGCGATATAGCTGCGTGGATTTTCAAGGCTGTATCGCACACCAGCTTGGCTTGAAAGGTGGACGATCACTTCTGGCTGAAAGTCCTCGGCAACCTGTAACGGTCTTTCAGCGTTTTCCAGCAAGTCCTAGGTCGCCGAGAACCCGAAATCCTTCGGCGAGGCAGCTTCGCCAGATGGAAGCCGATGAACCCTGCTGTGTCAGTAGCCAGAACCCGCTTCATTCCGCCCTCGACCTATGACCTGCTTTATTGCACCAGCAAGGGTACCTTCGGCCGCACAAGGTCAAGGGGAAATGCTGCCGGACCGGTCAGCCGACGATCATTTGCTTCATGCGAAGTGCTTCGTATTCCAGCTCCTTCAAGCGGTAATGAACCACGTCTCCAATTGTGATGATACCGCGCAGGTTGCCGTCGCTTAGAACTGGCATATGCCGGAACCGTCCTTCGGTCATGGTTTTCAGGACATCATTCAAAAGATCGTCCGGCGCGCATGTCTTAACCTCGCGCGTCATCAGATCCTCAACGGACTGAGGCAGAGTCTGACCGGGCGTATCTGCCATTCGTCTTACGATGTCACGCTCGGACAGGATGCCCTGCAATGCACCGTTCTGATCGGTCACGACAACGGCGCCGATCCGTTTTTCCTTGAGAGTGTTCACGACCGAGTGGATCGTGTCATTTGGGCGCACCGCAAAAACAGCATCCCCTTTGCCCTCAAGCAGTTTTGCCACTGTTGTCTGGGTGTGCGACAGGTTCGATTCAACCGACTGACTGTGCGTGGTTGTATCGGCCTTGTCGCCACGGGTGGGGGGCTGATATGAGGTTGGGGCCATTGGCAATCTCCTCTTATTTTTGAGATGGCTTTATCTACACCTTAGCGCAGCCAATCGGTCTGTATAGGGTGCAAATGCCGCAACAGGGGAAAACTGCCACAAAACAAGGATATCCAGCCTGTTGTCTGACCTATACCTGACACCGCCCATTGCCGCGCTGATTTTCTTTGCGGTCGTTGTCTGTGGGCATAATTTTCGAATGGCGTGGAAGCAGCAGGCCACGGGCTGGCAGAAAAAGGCCTGGTTGTTTGGCGTGCCTGCAGGCGTTGGATTGCTGGTGCTTGGGTTCCTGCCGCTAAAGCTCTGATGCCGGTTTGACTCTGCGGGGGGCCGCTGGCATATGCCGGGCACGGTTTTCCTCAGGAGGTCTCTCGATGCGCCTATTGCCTGTTTTGGCTGTCGCAACACTTGTTTCCGGCTGTCTCTTTGACAAAGAACCCGAAGTGGTGCGCCTGTCGGGTGAGACCATGGGCACCACCTTCAACGTCACGGCCATCGGCACGGATGTGGATGAGGACGCACTAGCCGTGGCAGTCGAAGAGACCCTGGCCGAAGTCAACGCCAAGATGTCCAACTGGGACCCGAATTCCGAGGTTTCGACTTTTTCCGCATCGACCAGTACTGAACCGACCGAAGTTTCGGACGAATTCGCATTGGTCATTGCTGCGGCAAACGATGTGCATGAAAAAACGGGCGGTACCTTTGATGTCACCCTTGGCCCACTGATCGAGCTTTGGGGCTTTGGTCCTCGCAAACCCGAAGATCCAGTGCCATCGGACGCCGAGATTCAGGCAGCACTCGACAGCGTCGGTCAGGCGCGTTTGCTGACGTTGAACAGCGAAAACGGTACCCTGGCAAAGTCGGATGCCGGGGTGGGTATCAATCTGTCCGCAATTGCCAAAGGGTACGGTATTGATGCGGTAGCCGGTGCCCTGCGCGACGCCGGGATCGAAAACTACATGGTCGAGATCGGTGGCGATCTCGTGACTATGGGCCAGAATGACAAGGGCGAGTCCTGGCGGATCGGGATCGAGAAACCGGAAGCAGGCGCCCAGAACATTCAACTGATCGTCGAGTTGGATAACCTCGGTATGGCGACCTCGGGCGATTACAAGAACTTCTTCGAACAGGACGGTGTGCGTTATTCGCACATCATAGATCCAACGACGGGACGCCCGGTCACGCATCATACGACTTCGGTGACTGTTTTGGCGGAAAATGCGATGATGGCGGATGCCTGGGCGACTGCAATGTTGGCTCTGGGTCAGGAAAAGGGCATGGAGCTGGCCGAAGAGAATAAACTTGCCGTGTATTTTATCTCGCGGGATGTGACAGGTGGCGAAGATGCCTATATCACGGTACACAGTACCGCGTTCAAAGACGCCTTGGGCACCAACTGACGGGTAGGGACCGGAATGAGCACCTTTATCATAGCTTTCTTTCTGCTGCTGATCATCGTGGTCGGCATGTCTCTTGGTGTTATGCTGATGGGTAAGACGATCAAGGGCAGCTGCGGCGGCCTGAACGCGATTTCGGGCGCGGACAAATGCGTGGTCTGCAAGAAAGATGTCGACCCGAACAGCCCCTTGCGCGATCAGTTGCAATGCAAACGCGCCAGGAAAATGCTGGACCAGATGGAACGTCAGGCCTAACGGCAGTTTGCGCTTCGCTCTTAGGGTGAAACTGGCTAAGTAATCCCCGAAGAAGTTCGGGGAGGACGCAGACTTGGCCGAAGCCAAAAACATCCTGTTCATCATGTTCGACCAGCTGCGCTGGGATTACCTGAGCTGTTACGGCCACCCGCATCTACAAACCCCGAACATTGACCGGTTGGCTGCGAAAGGCGTGCGGTTTAACCGCGCCTATATCCAGTCACCGATCTGCGGCAGTTCCCGCATGTCCTCGTATACGGGGCGCTATGTGCACTCACACGGCGCCTCGTGGAATGGCATTCCTCTGAAGGTTGGCGAGATCACCATGGGTGATCATCTGCGCAAGGCCGGCATGGATTGCTTCCTGGTCGGCAAAACCCATATGCGCGCGGATGCTGAAGGGATGGCGCGGCTGGGTCTGGAGCCCGACAGCCTGATCGGGGCGCGTGTGGCAGAATGCGGGTTTGACGTATTCGAACGAGACGACGGAATGCTGCCCGAAGGTCCGGACGGCTATTACGATCCGGATGGAGCGAAGGAATACAACAAGTATCTGACCGCTAAAGGGTACGAGAGTGACAACCCCTGGCACGACTTTGCCAATTCTGGACTGGATGCGGATGGCAACGTCCTGTCTGGCTGGTTTCTGAAAAACTCGGCTGAGCCCGCGAATATCGCTGAAGAGGACAGCGAAACCCCCTATCTGACGGCGCGGGGCATCGAATTCATGGAAATGCATGATGGCCCGTGGTGCTGTCACCTGAGTTTTATCAAGCCGCATTGGCCTTACATTGTGCCGGAACCCTACGCTTCGATGTTTGGCCCCGAGCATGTGTTGCCCGTGGTTCGGTCCGAGGCCGAGCGTCAGAACGCCCATCCGGTTTTGCGGGCGTTCATGGACACGAAGATCGGCCAAACATTCTCGCGCCAGGACGTGCGCAATGCGGTGATCCCGGCCTATATGGGGCTGATCAAACAGGCTGACGACCAAATGGGACGCCTGTTCGATTGGATGGAGAAGACGGGCCGGATGGAGGACACGATGATCGTGCTGACCTCGGATCATGGCGACTTTCTGGGCGACCACTGGATGGGAGAGAAAACATTCTTCCACGATGCCTCAACCAAGGTGCCATTAATCATCTACGACCCGTCGCCCGAGGCTGACGCGACCCGCGGTACAGTCAGCGATGCGCTGGTCGAGTCTATCGACCTTGCCCCAACGTTTGTGGATGTGGCAGGCGGAGAGATCGCGGGCCACATCCTTGAGGGGCATTCCCTGCTGCCGATCCTGCAAGGGCAGCACGCGGAAACGCCACGTGATGTGGTGATTTGCGAGTACGACTACTCGGCCTCACCGATAGCAGACATGCTGAACGCCTCGGTCAGGGATGCGGTGATGTTCATGGCGGCCAACAAGAAATGGAAGCTGATCCATTGTGAAGGCGGGCACCGGCCAATCCTCTTTAATCTCCAAAACGATCCAGAGGAACTCACCGATCTCGGAGACAGAGCGGACCATGCTGATGTTATCGCCGAGATGTACGAACATCTGTTTGCCTGGACACGCCGCCAATCGCAGCGCACAACCCGATCGGAACAGCAGTTGATCGAGATGCGGACCAAAAGCCGGGGCAGGGGAGTTGTGGTCGGGGTTTATGACGAAAACGATGCGCCGTTGGACCTGACCATCAAGTATCGCGGCCGCAAAGCGCGCCCATATCAGGAAATCAGAAACAGGGAATGAGCCGTCGGGCATTAATTCTGGTCGCCAGCGCATAAAATACGGTTCAATTGCCAAAGGTCAGAAGATACAAGACCGAGAAAGAGCAGAAATCCGGAGAGCCTCAATGACCGCCCCCAAACCCGTCGTCCTGTGCATTCTTGATGGTTGGGGCCTGTCCGATGACACGCAATCCAACGCGCCTTATCTGGCGAATACTCCGACTTTCGATGCGATCATGGCCAACGGGCCGCACGCCACGCTGATCACGCATGGGCCGGATGTCGGATTGCCCAGCGGTCAGATGGGCAACTCTGAGGTGGGCCATACCAATATCGGTGCGGGGCGGGTTGTTGCGATGGATCTGGGGCAGATCGATCTGGCGATTGAGGATGGCAGTTTCTTTGAAAACGAAGCTTTGCAGGCATTCATCGCCAAGGTGAAGTCAGCAGGTGGGACGGCGCATCTGATGGGCTTGGTCTCGGACGGTGGGGTGCACGGTCACCTGAACCATATCGTTGCGGCGGCCAAGGCGATAACAGATGCGGGTGTTCCGGTGGCGTTGCATGCCATTACGGATGGGCGTGACGTTGCACCAAAATCCGCATTTACCTATCTGGCGGAGCTTGAAGATCGGCTGCCCGACGGCGCGCGTATCGTCACCGTCAGCGGGCGGTATTTTGCAATGGACCGGGACAATCGCTGGGAACGCGTCAGTGAAGCCTATGATGCGATGATCACCGGCCAAGGCCGTGCCGCCGCGACTGCGCATGGGGCTGTGGATCACGCCTATAATCAGTCGGAAACGGATGAGTTTATCGTGCCCACGGTACTTGTAGGCTATGACGGTGTAAAAGATGGCGACGGCTTTTTCTGCCTGAACTTCAGGGCCGACCGCGCCCGAGAAATCCTGCGGGCCATTGGTGAGCCGGACTTTGCAGAGTTCGACACTGGCCTGCGCCCGCAGTTGTCTGCTTTGCTGGGCATGGTCGAGTATTCAGACGGCCACAACGCCTACATGACGACCGTGTTTCCCAAACGGGATATCGTGAATACCCTGGGTGAATGGATTGCCAAGAAGGGTTTGCGACAGTTCCGTCTGGCCGAGACCGAGAAATACCCCCATGTCACCTTCTTCCTTAATGGGGGGAAGGAAACACCCGAGGAAGGCGAAGATCGCTACATGCCGAAATCGCCTAAAGTTGCGACTTATGACTTGCAGCCCGAGATGTCGGCACCCGAGGTAACCGACAAATTCGTCGAGGCCATCGAGGCGGGTTATGATCTGATCGTCACCAACTATGCCAACCCGGATATGGTCGGTCACACGGGTGATCTGCAGGCTGCCATCGAGGCCTGCGAGGCTGTCGATCAGGGTTTGTCTCAGGTTGTCGCCGCATTGAACAAGGTGGGTGGCGCGATGATTGTCACGGCCGATCACGGCAACTGCGAACTCATGGTCAATCCGGAAACCGGCGGCCCGCACACGGCACATACGCTGAACCCGGTGCCGGTGGCATTGGTCGGTGGACCAGAGGGCGCGGTTTTGCGCGATGGTCGTCTATCCGACCTGGCTCCAACGTTGCTCGACCTGATGGGGCTTGAACAACCGCCGGAGATGACGGGTCAGAGCCTGCTTTCATGAGGGTTCGCGCGCTTATCCTGGCGATGCTTTTGGCGTCGCCCGCCAGCGCTCAGAGCGATCCGTCAACGGCGGCGTTGAATGCCGCGCGGATGCTGGAACGGGCTTCGATCAACCTGACCGAAGCGGACGGCGCCCGTGATCGCGTTCGTGCCCTTACCGAGACCATTCAAGCCTATGAGGCCGGGTTGTCC
Organism: Ruegeria sp. BF12; assembly: GCF_056538705.1. Taxonomy (NCBI): domain Bacteria; kingdom Pseudomonadati; phylum Pseudomonadota; class Alphaproteobacteria; order Rhodobacterales; family Roseobacteraceae; genus Ruegeria; species Ruegeria sp. BF12. The sequence goes on from NZ_JBQFTP010000020.1 coordinate 19,910, forward strand.
GCGATGCGGGACGGTTTGCGCATGGCTGCGACGCGAGAGGCGCAGTTGACTGCGGAATTGCGTGCCCGGGAAAAGGACGTGGCGCAGCTGTTGGGCGTGCTGCAGACTATCGAAACAACGGCGCCCCCGGTTCTGATGCTGCATCCGTCGGGGCCCCTTGGGTCAGCGCGGGCGGGTATGATGTTGTCCGAGGTCACGCCCGGCCTGAACGCCCGCGCGCAGGCGCTGGCCCGCGATCTGAAGGAGGTCCAAACGCTCCGCCAATTGCAGCAAAGCGCCTCGGAAACCTTGGTCGAAGGCCTGACCGGCGTCCAAAATGCTCGCACCTGGCTCAGTGAGGCAATTGCCGACCGCACCGATTTGCCGCGCCGTTTCGTCGAAGATCCGGTGCGAACGGCGATCCTGATCTCGTCGACCGAGACATTGGACGGATTTGCCAGTGGCTTGTCCGAAATCTCCGAGGGTGAGATTGCCGAGACAAACGCAGATGTTTCGGACAGGAAAGGGCGGATTTCCTTGCCAACCCAAGGGGTCATTCTCCATCGCGCAAATGAGACCGATGCAGCGGGCGTGAACCGCCCCGGAGTGGTTCTGGCAACCCGACCACGTGCAATTGTTACATCCCCGACAGCAGCAACAATCCGGTACCGTGGACCGTTGCTGGAGCTTGGGAATGTGATGATCCTTGAGCCTCAACCAGGTTTGTTGTTCGTGTTTTCGGGCCTTCAGGAGGTTTATGGTGACACCGGTCAGGTGATTCCCGAAGGGACACCGGTTGGGCTAATGCCCGGTGAAACGCCTGAAATCGGCGCTATTTTGTCAACAAGCAGTGATGGCACTGGAACTGACCGGTCAGAAACGCTCTATATAGAGGTAAGACAGAACAATACCCCCGTGGACCCGGAAGCGTGGTTTCGGACCGACAAGGATGGATAAACGAGTATGAAGAAATTTCTGATGGCTGGCCTGGCCGGTACCGTGGCAGGCGTAATCGCAACAACACAGATCGCCGGGCCTTTGCTGGCGCAAGAGGCCGACCGTAAGGCCAGTGTTTATGAGCAACTTGATCTGTTCGGCGATATTTTTGAACGCATCCGCGCCCAATATGTCGAAGAAGTTGAGGCCGAAGAGCTGATCGAAGCGGCCATTGATGGCATGCTGACATCGCTGGACCCGCATTCCAGTTACCTTTCGCCCGATGATGCCGAACAGATGCGCGTTCAGACGCGGGGCGAGTTCGGCGGACTTGGTATCGAAGTCACGCAGGAGGAAGGCTTTGTTAAAGTCGTCTCGCCAATTGACGACACGCCGGCGGATGAGGCCGGGATCGAAGCAGGCGACTTCATCACCCATGTTGATGGTGAAAGCATTCTTGGCCTGACGCTGGACAAGGCCGTTGATCTGATGCGCGGACCGGTCGGGTCTGAAATCGTCATCACAGTTGTTCGGGAAGGTGAACAGGAGCCCTTTGATGTCACCATCATCCGCGACACGATCAAGCTGACGGCAGTTCGCGCCCGGACCGAAGGCACCAGCGTTGTTCTGCGTGTGACCACGTTCAACGACCAGACGTTCCCGAACCTGCAAGAGGGTTTGAACGAGCAGATCGAGGAGGCCGGCGGCCTCGAGAAGGTAAACGGCGTCGTTCTGGATCTGCGGAACAATCCCGGTGGATTGCTGACGCAGGCTATCAAGGTCTCGGATGCATTCCTGAACGAAGGTGAGATTGTTTCCACCCGCGGTCGCGACCCAAGCGATGGAGAACGGTTCAACGCAACACCGGGCGATTTGGCGGAAGGCAAGCCGATAGTTGTGCTGATCAATGGTGGTTCGGCCTCTGCTTCCGAGATCGTTGCCGGCGCGCTGCAGGATCACCGCCGCGCGATTGTCGTCGGAACCAAGAGCTTTGGCAAAGGTTCGGTTCAAACGGTCATGCCATTGCGTGGTGATGGCGCAATGCGCCTGACCACCTCGCGCTATTATACGCCGTCAGGGCGTTCGATTCAGGCGCTGGGTGTCAGCCCGGACATCATCGTTGAACAGCCACGTCCGACACCGGATGCCGAGGAAGACAAAGCAAACGCGCGCACACGGTCCGAAGCGGACCTGCGCGGCAGCCTGAACAACGACAGTCTGAGCGAGGACGAAGTCCGTCAGATCGAAGAAGACCGTGCCAAAGCCGAAGCTACGGCTGAGCTGCGGGAAGAGGATTATCAGCTGGCCTACGCCATTGACATCCTCAAGGGTCTGTCGGCGTTCAATCCTACTGGCGGGCCGTCCCAGTAAATCGGAAATAGAGGCCGCCGATATCGGCGGCCTTTTTGCAAGGTTAGGGCTTAGCTCTCGACCTTGTGGAGTTTCTCTTCGTCCAGCATCATCGCCAGAATAACTCCAATCGAGACCGAAATGGCTGCGAACACAAACGCCATGTTCATGCCGATGTCGAATGCGGAGGCGATGGCGGATTTGACTTTTTCGACCTCTTCCGAGCTCAGTTTTTCTATGACCGCACGGGCCGTGTCGGTTGTAAGCGACCCACCGTTGATGGCTCGTTGATCGGCCTCTGACATGTCTATCCCATCCGCTGCCAGTTGTTTGCCAAGATTGGACAGGCTGGTGGCATACATAATCGCCGTTGCGCAGGCGACGGATATCGCGCCATAAACCAGGTGCGTCATGAAGCTAAGGCCGCCAACAAGACCTGCGCGCTCGGGTTTGACTGCGCATACGGCGGCCGTGCCCGAGGGCCCTACGGTCAACGTTGCACCCAGCCCGATCATCGCCATTCCCGGCAAAATCTGAAAGTAACCCCATCCGATAGGCATAACGACTATGCTCAGCGCGCCGATCGTTGCGATCATGTACCCCCAGAACAGCAGGCGTTTCGGACCGAAATCGTTGTAAAGCGAGCCCGAGACAATCGAGCCGACGGCCAGAAGGACCGTCAGTGGAGCCAGTCCAACCGCCGATTCAAATACGGACCAGCCCAGAACTTTTTGCATGTATTGCGGAAAGTACAGCAGCCCGACAAAGGCAGCGGAAACATTGAACATATTCAGCCCTAACGTGATACGAAATTCGCGGTTCTGCATCATCTGCGGCAGCAACAGCGGCTCTTTCACGCGCTTTTCGACCTTGGGGAACAGGAAGAACAAGACCGCGCTCACAAAGAACAGCATCAGCAACGGGACTGAGTTCCAGCCCCAATCGGCGCCTACGTCCAACCCATAAAGCAGCAGAAGAACAGCGAAAGACAGTATGCCCATTCCGGCAAAGTCGATGTGCTCACCCTGTTTGTGGTGGGTTTCGCGCTCCATGAGGACAAGGGCGGTAATCATCGAAATGGTCGAAAATACCACGTTGGCAAGGAAGAACAGCCGCCAGTCGCCAAAGTTCACCGCTGCGCCGCTGATCAGGGGGCCAAAAACATTGCCGCAGGTCACGCCTGCAAGGATCATCCCCATGATCATGGCGCGATGCTCGGGGCGAGAGACTTTGGTCGCACCGAAGGCAAGTGTGCAGGGCCAGACACAGCCTGCTCCGATACCCTGCAGCGCACGGGCACCGATCAGAAAGTCGAGGCTGGGCGAAACAAAGCACATGACGGAGGAAAACAGAAAAATCGACAAGCCGATGATCATCATCTTGCGATGCCCGAACATGTCGCCCATCCGGCCTCCGGCGACCATGGTCATGGCGAAGAACAGTGCATAGATGTTCAGAACCCACTGGGTGCTGGTGATATCTGCATCAAAACTGTTCTCGATGGCAGGGACCAGAATTAGGGCACCGGTAAAGTCGATACCGATACCAAACCCTGTCACCATCAGGGCGATAACTTTGACGATACTGCTGCGGTCCATATGCGCACCCGGATTGCTGCGGATGACGTTAATGATGCACGGAAATCAAAGGAAAGATAGGGAAACTGCCCTTGCCGAGCGGCTCGACCGTCAGTCCGTCGAAGCCTGAGAGCGTCGAAATGCCCGTTTCAGCATGTCCAGTTCAGCGCGCAATAACGCAACTTCGGACCGCAAATCGTCGTCGGCGGGAGCCCCGGCAATTATCGTAAAGTCCCCGAGTTTCTGCGACGTCAACGTGTCCGCAATCACAAAGCAATGGACCCCTTCGGATACCGCTGCAAGGGGTACCGGCACGGTGATCTCCCAACCTCCATCGATTGCCGACAAAAGGACATTATCAAGCACCTGGTCCAGATAGCGCACTTCGATGGCAGGTTCTGTTTCTGTTTGCAGAATTCCGCGCCAAATACCGTTTTCGAACAGGGTGGGTGTCAGGATCGGTTGTGTCATGGACATGTTCTCACAAGTCGGCGCGGTGGTGGCGGCAAAAGGTCAGGTCTCGGATGACCACGCGGTTCATTGCCGGATTGCTCAGAACCAGATCCAGCCAGATCTTGTCGATACGCCGCTCGTTCAGGGGCAGTTTGGCAAGGTCGAAATCCAGTGAGTTCGAGAGGGCAGACAAATCCAGCGCCCGTGGTACGGAATCGGTATTGGGGCCGTGCTGAATATTGAGCCGAGCGAAAATCTCTAGTGGGCGTTCGGTCTCAATCAGCGCATCAACACGAATAAGATGCTGCCGGGTCAACCCCTCGGCGGCCTCGGGCGGTAGATCCAGGGACAGGGATAGAAAAGTACCTGAAAAGCCAAAGACCTCTATGCTGAGCCCGAAAGCTGCCAGATCTTTTTCATCTGTGTTTCGTGATTGCCGAACGCCGATCTCGGACAAGGTACAGTCATGAAAGATCCCCACCTGCCGATCCAGCTCCGCCCTGCGCGGGATCGAGGCTGTGCCAAGTTGGGGTAGCGGATCGCGCCACAATTCCGGGCGCCAGCTCCAGTCAGTACCCAGAGGTTTCGGGAACTGGGTTGATCCAATCAAGGGCCGCGTCAGCCGACCGTTTGCTTCATGTATCAACCGGTCCAGCTGTACCCGTAATCTGCGCGCCTCGTCGCGCTGTTGGCGCAATTGCGGTGTCGTGGCCCCGACCGCGCCTTGCGCAGCCCGCCGCCAACGCGCAAGCGCTTTGCGGTGTAAATATCGATCCAGAAGTCTGCCCATGGTCCCATCGTCTGAACTTGACCCTCTTTAGTCAAAGACGGTGGCAAGGATAAGACCGAATGCGCGAATTTGCGGATAATTCTGCCCACCTGTTGACACGCTTGTGACTGGGCATCGCCGATGACGTCTGCTAGGGCGACCGCCGTTCTTGCAATCAACCAGGACTGTGCGTACCGTCCGGCACTTGATTGCTGTGGATCATCCGAAAAAAACCGCGTATCAATTTCTGAGGCAAGGCCGGGGCATGGAACCCACTCTATTTGCGTTCATCTGGAAGTATTCGAAAAAGCAACAGCTTGTGCTGTTGTTTCTGACAGTGCTGTCATTTCCGTTTCTCTATGCCTCGCTCGAACTGCCAAAGCAAATCATCAACGACGCAATTGGTGCGCCCAGTGATAGCGTCACAGTTCTGGGCATCACATTTACGCAGGTCCAATACCTGCTGATCCTTTGTGTGGCCTTTCTGGCGACTGTAATCGCCAGTGGATTGATGAAAATGCGTATCAACACGATGAAAGGTGTGCTGGCCGAACGCATGTTACGTCGGCTGCGCTTTACCCTGATCCATCGTACCATGCGTTTTCCGAAATCGTACTTTGCCACGACCAGCCAGGGTGAGCTGGTTTCGATGATCACGTCGGAGGCCGAGCCGATGGGCGGCCTGATGGGTGACGCGATTGCCCAACCGGTGTTTCAGTTCGGTCAGATGATGACAATCGTCACCTTTCTGTTCATGCAAAGTGTGTGGTTCGGACTGGCCAGTATTGCGCTGATCCCGTTGCAGGCTTGGCTGATCCCCAAGCTGCAGCGCCAGATCAATCTGCTGAACAAAGAGCGAATTCAAGAGGTGCGACACCTAAGCTCGGAAATCGGTGAAAGCGCGGCGGGGATCAGCGATCTTCGTACCAATGGCGGTTGGCGGTACCGGCTGGCCCAGTTCAGCCACCGGTTGGGAACTTTGTTTGAGATCCGATTCAAGATCTACAACAAAAAGTTCTTCATGAAGTTCCTCAACAATCTGATCACTCAGATGACGCCGTTCCTGTTCTATTCGGTTGGTGGTTATCTGGCGATCAAGGGTGAGGTGACGGTGGGTGCGCTTGTTGCGGCGCTTGGGGCATACAAGGATCTCAGTGGCCCATGGAAAGACCTGCTAACCTATTACAATCAGGTTCAGGACATGTCGCTGCGCTGGGAAGTCGTGACCGAGCGCTTTGCACCGGACAACATGATCCCCGAAGAACTGTTTGTTGGTAAGCCTGACTCGATTCCCCACCTCACCGGCGACATTGAACTGCGCAATGTCACGGTGCGGGATGATGACGGGAAAACGATCCTCGAAGACATCGACCTGACCATCCCTAAAGGCGCACGTGTTGCCATCCAATCGGCAAGCGCGGCCGAGCGCGGCGCATTGGCACAATTGCTGACACGAGAGCTTTTGCCGGTTCAGGGGGAAGTCACAATCGCGGGCCATGATCTGCGAAAGCTGCATCAGTCTGTGATAGCTGCACGGATTGGTTATGCGTATTCACGGCCTTATCTTTTCGATGGAACACTGGGTGATAACCTATTGATGCCGTTGCGGACGCACCCGCAACACGAAGCAGATGCGAAAAAGGCACCAAGTCGCCGGCAGATTGAAGCTGTGCGTGCGGGGAACCCGCCGGACTCCTTGTCGGATGAATGGATTGATCCCGGCTTGGCCGGGTTGGAAGACATTGAGGATATCCGTAACTGGTGGTTCCGACTGGTCGAGGCGATGGGCATCGACGAGTTCATGTTCCGCCGAACGCTGCGCACACAGTTCGATCCGGAACAGCATCCTGCTTTGGCCAGGGACATTGTGAACTTGCGCGAAACGGTTGCGCACAGGCTCGAGGAAAAGGGGCTGGCCCGGTATGTCTATCGGTTCGACCCGGAACGGTTCAACCCGGCGGTTCCGCTGGGTGGCAACCTGCTTTATGCCGCCCCGTCGCGCGATATTTCTCCGGATATTCTGGCGGGCGACGATCGGTTCATGTGGATGCTGCGCCACCATGATCTGGACGATGATGCAATGAGCATCGCAAGCGCAGTGCTTGAGACGTTGAACCAGACATTCGGCCGGGACGGGGCGGACCACCCGTTGTTCCTGCGCCTGGGTATGGCGAAGGACATGTATCACCGTTTGCTCGACATCGAGGATCGCCGTAAAGCCAGAGGTGATGCGGGTATCAGTGATCGCGAAAGGGCCTTGTTACTGACTGTTCCGTTCCTGCTGACAGCCGAACAGATCGGTCCCGATTTCCCGGACGAGTACAAAGACAAGATTTTGGCCATTCGAAGCGGACAGGCTGAAAAGTTGCGCTCGTCCATGAATGGTATGTTTATCCCGGTCACGCCGGAAACCTATATTGAACGCATGACGGTTATGGAAAACGCTCTGTTCGGGCGCATTTCCCTGATGGCCGGGGCGCATAAGGATGAGATTGAAGACGTTGTGGCCGACGCCATGAACGAAGCGGGCCTGCGCCGTCGAGCGGCTGCCACCATCTACGACCTGCCTTCGGGATTGGGCGGAAACAACCTGCCTACGGTGTTCCAGGAACGCGCCGCGTTCTCGCGCGCAGGTATCAAGCGTCCGGACGTGTTGATCCTAGACAAAGCTCTGGCCAGCCATGATTCCGAGAGCAGGTTGAGGACAAGGTTGAAACTGCGTGAATTGCTGCCGGAATCGATCATGCTGTTCATGGAAGACCATTTTGCCCACCCCGAGGCATATGATCTGTTTGTCGAGATCAAGGACGGTCGCATAGATGGTGTTTCGAGAACCCGAACCGACGAAGACGCCAGCACCACGGACGATCTGAGCCGGAAACTCAAGATCATCTCTTCGACCGAGCTGTTCTCAGGGATCGACGGGCGAAATCAACGGTTGTTGGCGTTCTCGGCGCAATGGTACGATGCCGCAGCTGGCCAGATAATCTTTTCCGAGGGGCAGGCGCCGGATGCCGCTTACCTGTGCGTATCGGGTGAAGCCGACCTTATTTGGAACGAAGAGAACGGGACAGCGCGCACAATTTCGGTCATCGAACCGGGCCGCCTGATCGGAGATTTGTCGATAATCACGGGTGAGATCCGGCAATTTGACCTGGTTGCGGTCAAGAATTGCTCGTTCCTGCGCATTGGGGCCGAAGAATTGCGCGCTGTTATCGAAAGTGACGCAGGTGTCGCATTACAGCTTCTGCAAACGGTCGCTGGCTACCTGACCACAATTTCTCAGAGGTTGAACGCCGCCAATGCAACGTCACTGATCTTTGATGACGACCAGCAGAGCGAGGAAACGGCCGGTAATGTCTGACACCCGACCCGCCGCATACGCCGCACATGAGCGTCTGGTGAAACCCGGACGTGCACGACCCGAACTGTGGCGCCTGCTGGTGGGGCTGGCCATTGTTGGTGTTGTCGTCACGTTGCTGAACCTCGTGTTGTTTGCTCTGGTCTCTGGCCTTGGGTCCTTCGAATGGGCTGAAAATCTGCTGACCGGCGCATCGCCGGCTGCGATGCTGGTGCTTTTGGCGAGTTTTGCCTTCGTCACGTTCGGCGTATCCATTGCGGCACGACGTCTGCAGCATCGGTCGCTGCGCTCGATTCTGGGGCCTCGACGCGAAGGTATCGTGCAATTCTGGAGCGTTTTCAGGGCGTTGGTTGTGGTGGGGATCATCGTGGCCATCCTTCCCCCGTATGATATGGGGGCGACACTGACGCGGAATCTGGCGCTGTCGACCTGGCTCTTGTTTCTTCCCTTATCTCTGATGGCTGTACTGATTCAAACCAGCGCCGAGGAAGTGCTATTTCGCGGGTACATGCAGCAAAGCCTGGCCGCGCGGTTCCGGTCTCCGATCATCTGGATGGGGCTGCCGTCGTTCCTGTTTGCCGCAGGCCATTTCGCCCCAGGTTCTGCGGGAGACAATGCTTTACTGGTGGCGGTGTGGTCCGGCATGTTCGGCTTATTGGCAGCAGATCTGACGGCCAGATCGGGAACGCTGGGGCCAGCTATTGCATTGCATCTATTCAACAATATGGTGGCGCTGTTATTCATCTCACTGCCTGATGGCTTGAGCGGACTAGCCTTATATCTTTTGCCGTACGACATGTCGGACACTGGGGTGCTGCGGCAATGGCTGTATGTGGATTTCGCCGTGATGATTGTCAGTTGGTTAACAGCGCGGGTTGCGCTCAGGCGTTGATTGCATTTCTTTCCGTAGCGTCTTATTTGACGTCAAAGCCGCACTAGCAAGGTTCCGACATGAACTGGATCACAAACTACGTCCGCCCACGGATCAACTCGATCTTCTCGCGCCGCGAAGTGCCTGAAAACCTTTGGCACAAATGCGATGAATGCGGAACGATGCTGTTTCATCGCGAACTGGCGGAAAACCAGAATGTCTGCACCCAGTGCGGGCACCATATGGCGATCACGCCGCGCGAACGGTTCCAGCACCTGTTCGACGGTGGCATCTTCACCGAAGTGGCGGTGCCCGCTCCTAAGGACGATCCTCTGCAGTTCCGTGATCAGAAGAAGTATCCGGATCGGATGAAGGCAGCGCAGAAAAAGACGGGCGAGAAAGAGGCAATGCTTGTTGCTAAAGGTGAAATCGGGCGTACCCCGATCGTCGCCGCCGCTCAGGACTTTTCGTTCATGGGCGGATCGATGGGCATGTATGTCGGCAACGCCATCATTGCGGCCGCGCAAGAGGCGGTAAAGTTGAAACGCCCGCTGATCTTGTTCTCGGCGGCCGGTGGCGCGCGGATGCAGGAAGGGATCCTGAGCCTGATGCAGATGCCGCGTACGACCGTGGCGGTGGAAATGCTGAAAGAGGCGAATCTGCCTTACATCGTCGTGCTCACGCACCCGACCACAGGTGGTGTGACGGCCTCTTACGCAATGTTGGGCGATGTCCATATCTCGGAACCCAACGCCCTGATCTGCTTTGCCGGCCCGCGCGTGATCGAGCAGACCATCCGTGAGAAACTGCCCGAAGGGTTCCAGCGCGCGGAATATCTGCTGGATCATGGTATGTTGGACCGTGTGACCAAGCGCACCGAAATGCGTGACGAATTGGTCACCATCACGCGCATGCTGATGAACCAGCCTCCGGCCGTCAAAGGCGATCTGCCTGCGCCAGAGCCCGAGGACGTAAAAGCCGAAGCTCCGGCTGAAGTTGCGGAAGAGAAATGACCACCCAGACATCAGACGTCATCCTTGATCGGATGATGGCGCTGCACCCCAAGATCATTGACCTGACCTTGGACCGCGTTTGGCGTTTGCTGGCCGCCTTGGGTAATCCGCAGGACAAGCTGCCCCCGGTGATCCATATCGCCGGTACGAACGGCAAAGGCTCGACACAGGCGATGATCCGTGCGGGTCTGGAGGGGGCAGGGCTGTCTGCGCACGCCTATACCTCGCCGCATCTGGCACGGTTTCATGAGCGTATTCGCTTGGCCGGCGAGTTGATTTCCGAGCCCGATCTGACGGCGGTGTTGGATGAATGCTATGCCGCCAATGGTGGTGAGAACATCACCTATTTCGAGATCACGACCTGTGCGGCCTTGCTGGCGTTCGCACGGTCGAAGGCCGATTTTACCTTGCTCGAGGTCGGGTTGGGCGGTCGGTTGGACGCTACCAACGTCATTCACGAACCGGCGGTGACGGTCATCACTCCGGTCTCCATCGACCATGAACAATTCCTGGGAAACACGTTGGGCAAAATCGCGGCGGAAAAGGCCGGAATCATAAAGCCCGGCGTACCCTGCATCGTTGGGCCACAGCAGGACGAAGCGCTGGAGGTTATCGAGTACACCGCAGCGCGTCTGGGCGCGCCGTTGCTGGTGCATGGTCAGCACTGGCACGTCACCGAGGAAAATGGTCGGCTGGTCTATCAGGACGAAACGGGCCTGCGCGATCTACCGTTACCCAACCTTCTGGGCGCACATCAGATCCAGAATGCTGGGGCTGCGCTGGCCGTATTGCGCCACCTGAACCTTGGGGACGACGCATACGAGGCCGCTGTGACCAAGGCCGAATGGCCCGCTCGCATGCAGCGCCTGAAAACCGGACCGTTGGTCGAACAGGCCCCAAAGGCCGAGCTGTGGCTGGATGGTGGGCACAACGCGGCTGCAGGGCATGCGTTGGCCGATCTGCTGTCAAAACTACCCGAACGCCCGACCCATATGATCTGTGGGATGCTGAACACAAAAGATGTCACCGGGTATCTTGCCCCGTTGGCAACGCAGGCGCAAAGCCTAACGGGCGTGTCTATCCCGGGCGAAGCGAATACACTGACCGCAGAAGATACGGCCGATGCAGCCGCTCAGGTCGGACTGACGGCGTCTACGGCCGGCACTGTTTCAGAGGCTCTGAAAGCCATCACCGAAAAAGACCCGCTGGCACGGGTTCTGATCTGTGGTTCACTGTATCTGGCCGGAAACATCCTGCGCGAAAACGGGTAGGGCGGGGCGTTACTGGCCCCAATGCTGATCCTGCATCTCACGTAGACGCGAAGCCGTACGTTCGAATTCGAACGTTCCTTCGCCTTCGACATACAGCATTTCAGGTTCGGCGGCGGCGGAACAGATCAACCGGACCTTCGCCTCATATAGAGCGTCGATCAGTGTGACGAAGCGTTTGGCTTCGTTGAAGTTGTTCCGGGACAGGCGTGGGATGTCCTCCAACACCAATACTTTGACCTCTTCGGCTACGGCAAGGTAATCCGCCGGCCCCAACATTCGCCCGCAGAGGTCGTAAAAGCTGGCACGGGCCACGCCGTTGCGGAAGGCAGGCAGCTCTACCGCGCGCCCGTTGACTTGCAGGATCAGTGGTTCGGCCTTGCCCCCTGCCAGATCGTTCCAAACGCTGCGGATGCTCTCGCGCGCTTCCGGCCCGATTGGCGTAAAATAAACCGGAGCGCCCTCCAACCGGTTCTGCCGGTAATCGGTCGGCGAGACCAGTTCCCACACTTCCAACTGTTCTTTGATATGCGCGATGAAGGGCAGGAAAAGCTGCCGGTTTAGTCCGTCCTTGTACAAGTCGTCCGGGTGGCGATTTGATGTCGTGACCACCACGACTCCGCCGTCATGCAACAGATCAAACAGACGGCCAACGATCATCGCGTCGGTGATGTCGGTGATCTGCATTTCGTCAAACGCCAACACTCGCACCGACTTCACAACCGAGGCGGCGACGGGGGCTAATGCATCCTCTACCCCATCCTTGCGAGCCTTGTGCATACCTGCGTGGATTTCTTGCATGAAGGCATGAAAATGCACACGTCGGGCCGGGATTTCGCCAAGCGAGTCGACGAACATATCCATCAGCATAGATTTTCCACGCCCGACTCCGCCCCATAAGTACAGGCCTTTTGGCGGCGGTGGCGCCTTGCGGAACAACCCGCGTTTCACAGGTTGCGCCAAAGCGGCTCGGATACGTTCAAAATGGGGAAGAACGGCCTCTTGCGCGTCGTCTCTGGTCAGGATGCCTTCGGCGACCTGCGTATCATATAGCGAAATCAAACCCGTCATGTTTCGAGGCATAGCGTTCGGCTTGACCGTTGAAAAGTGGCCATTTCCTGGACGCATCAATTTTGCTTATCCGTGACCGCAAAACTCCTGAATTGACGCGCGACTCAAACGGGGTAACTTCTGGCCTCTCAACGTCCGAGGTCACAATGCCCCAATACGCCCGCCTGCTTAACCCAATCCTGATCGTCGGGTGTATCATCATTACGGTCAGCTTTGCAGTGCGCGCGTCTTTTGGCGTGTTCCAGATTCCAATTGCGGATGAATTTGGCTGGCTGCGCACGGATTTTTCGATGGCGATTGCGATCCAGAATCTTGCATGGGGCATTGGGCAACCGATTTTCGGTGCGATTGCCGAAAAAGTCGGCGACCGTCGCGCTATTGTTCTGGGGGCGCTGACCTATGCCGCCGGTATGGTGCTATCGGCGTGGTCGGTCACGCCGTTCGAACACCAGATGTATGCCTGGCTGGTCGGTTTCGGTATCGCAGGGACAGGGTTCGGTGTGGTCCTTGCCGTGGTCGGTCGGGCCTCGTCGGATGAGAACCGCTCCATGTCGTTGGCGATCGTCACGGCAGCGGGCAGTTTCGGGCAGGTCCTTGGCGCTCCTGCCGCCGAGTGGATGTTGAGTTTTATGCCATGGCAGCAGGTGTTCATCGTGTTTGCCATCGCAATTCTGGCGCTTGTTCTGACGCTTCCTTTCATGCGTGCACCACAGGCAGCCAGTAAGGTGGAAATCGAAGAGAGCATGGGGGAAATCCTGACCAGGGCTTTCCGCGACCCCTCTTATACGCTTATCTTTCTGGGCTTTTTCAGCTGCGGCTATCAACTCGGATTTATTACGGCCCATTTTCCTGCATTCGTAACCGAGATGTGCGGACCCATCGAACCCGGTGGCATGCTGCATTCGATTGGCATCACGACCACTTCGGCGCTGGGGGCTGTGTCGATCTCTTTGATCGGGATGGCAAACATAGCTGGCACGCTGCTGGCAGGTTGGGCCGGGAACCACTTCCCGAAGAAATACCTGTTGGCAACGGTTTACACCTTGCGCACAGTTGCGGCAGCGGCCTTCATAGTGTTCCCGATCACGCCGCTGTCGGTGATCGTGTTTTCGCTGATCATGGGCTCGCTCTGGCTGGCAACTGTGCCGTTAACATCGGGGCTGGTCGCGCATCTTTATGGATTGCGCTACATGGGCACGCTGTACGGGATCATCTTCCTCAGCCACCAAATTGGCAGCTTCCTCGGCGTCTGGCTGGGCGGGCGTATGTACGACCAGTACGGAGACTACACCATGGTCTGGTGGATCGGCGTCGCCATTGGGGCATTTAGCGCCATTGTTCACTTGCCCATTCGCGAGAACCGTACGACGGTGGTCGCAGCCTGAGTTAAACGGCCTCCTCCGGCGTCAGAAGACATTCTTTCACGAGGCGGTCTGCCCATCCCTGAGGCCCGGTGAAGTGGTGCGTTTGCCAGCCGCGCGCCCGGGCTGTTTCGATGTTGTCGATCCTGTCATCGGTAAACAGAAGGGCCTCGGGTGGCAGACCGCAATCGGCCTCGACCATTTCGTAGATCGGAACGTGGGGCTTCACGGTTTGCATCCGGCCTGAGACGTATTGTTTGTCGAATTCGTTGAGGAAGGGATAGACCGTGGTTGCATAGTCAAAGTTTTGCACTCCGAAATTGGTAAGGGCAAAAACCGGTACGCCGTTCGCCCGCAAAGCGCGTTGCAACCGAACCGAATGCGGAATTTCCGGTGCGGCAAGTTCGATCCACTTATCGTGCCACATGCGGATTTCATCGCGCCACTCGGGGTATTTCTCGGCCCAGTTGTAGATCGTATCGGTGAAGTGATGTCCCTGATCGACCAGGTCATTCATCCCGTGCAGATCAACTTCCCGGAACATGGCGCGGCGACGATCTTCCCCTATGACCCGGTCATAGTAGCGCTCGGGTTGCCATTCGATCAGCACGTTCCCAATGTCAAAAATCACGGCCTCTACCGACATGTGTGCACCTGTTTCTTCAATCTCTGATTGACCGGACTGCACCAATCTCAACAGCATTAATCAAGGCCCGACCGCAGCGCGCAGCGCTGCCTGGCCCAACCGGAGAAGGCGCATCTTCGATGCGACTTTGGCGGGCGGGAGCACTAACCCCGCTGCGCTGCCCTCAATTCCCGTTCCAAAGCATCCAGAAATCGGGACCGATCAGCCTTGCCGAACGGTTTGCCGCCGCCGCCGGCGCCTAGCGGGTTGGCGGCGCGCAGATCAGCCATCAGGTCGCGCATCGCCAGCTGTTGCCCGATATTTGTTGCCGTAAACACCTCGCCGTTGGGGCGCAGGACACGTGCCCCGGCCTCAACACATTTTGCGGCCAACGGGATATCCGATGTGACCACAACATCCCCGTGACCGCAGCGTTCAGCGATCCATTTGTCCGCTTCATCCGCGCCCTCTGATACAATCACGACTTGTACCAGAGGGTTTGCCGATGGCCGAAGCCCACCGTTCGAGACCAGGGCCATCGGGATCTTGTGCCGTGTGGCAACACGTTCGGCCTCGGCCTTCACCGGGCAGGCATCACCATCGACATAAAGAGTCGTCACGCTTTCTTGGCCTCTTTTTTGGCTGGTTCTGGCGCCTTTTTGCGGACCTTGAACTCTTCAGGGATCGGCATCCGGTTAAACGCGTCCAGACCTGCGATTTTATAGGCTTCAGCCAGGGTCGGATAGTTGAACGTGTTCTGCACGAAGTAGTCCACGGTGCCCTTCAGGTTCAGAACGGCCTGAGCGATATGGATCAATTCCGTTGCGCCTTCACCCACGATCTGCACGCCCAGCACCCGGCGGGTTTTGAGTGAAAACAGCATCTTCAGCATGCCATGTTCCAGCCCCATGATATGTCCGCGAGAGGTTTCGCGGAACCGGGCCACGCCGACCTCGTAAGGAATGCCGCGCTCCTGCAACTCTTCCTCGGACATTCCGCAGGTAGAAATCTCGGGCACCGAATAGATGCCGTAAGGGTACCAGGGACTTTCCGGCAGGGTCGGGGTTTCCAGCGCGTGACAAGCCGCAACACGACCCTGTTGCAGTGAAGTGGACGCCAAAGACGGGTGCCCGATCACATCCCCGGTCGCATAGATATGCGGTACGGCGGTTTGGTATGTCTTTCGGTCTACGTTGATCCGATTGCGGTGGTCGGTTTCCAAACCGACGGCTTCCAGATTCAATGCCGACGTCGCGCCCATGCGGCCAGCGGCAAACAGCAGCATCTCGGCCCGGACATGGCGGCCATTTTCAAGTGTCACCTCAACGTGGCTGCCTGCGTCTTCGATCTTTTCCACGGCCGATCCAAGCCGCAGGTCCACGCCGTTTTCGCGGATCTGATGGGTGAAATCGTGGATCAACCGGCTGTCGATGAAGTCAAGGAACGTATCCCGTGGTTCGATCAGCGTCACCCGCACATCCAGCGCCGAGAACATGGTGGCATATTCCACGCCAATAACTCCGGCACCAATCACGACCAGCGAGCGTGGAATTTCCGCCATTTCCAGAAAGTCATCGCCGTCCACAACAGTTTTGCCATTGAATGGTACATAATCCGGGCGGTATGTTTTAGTGCCTGTGGCGATCAGGAACTTCGCCGCCGTCAGACGTGTGGTTTCGCCTGCATCGGTGGCAACTTCGACCTCATGCGGGCCGATAAACTTGGCCAGCCCGTTCAACGTTTCCACGTGGTTTCGGTTGAACTGGTGCTCCAATACATCGACTTCGTGGTCCAGCGTCATGTGCAGACGGGCCTTCAGATCCTCGGCGCGGATCTGGTCCTTGACCCTGTAGGAACGGCCATAAAAGCTGCGCTCACGCCAGCCCGACAGGTTCAGCACCGTTTCGCGCAGGGTCTTGGACGGAATGGTGCCGGTATGCACCGACACGCCGCCCAACCTGTCCTTGCGGTCGATTACCAGAACACGGCGTTTCAGTTTGCCCGCCTGAATCGCTGCCGCCCGCCCCGAAGGGCCAGACCCGATGATGATCAGGTCATAGTCGTACTTGCTCATGCCTCAGTCCCCGTACAACGCTTCGGCGTGGAATGTGATGTGGTCTTCCATAAAGGTCGACACGAAGAAATAGGAGTGGTCATAGCCCGGCTGCAGACGGAACGTTGCCTGCTGGCGACGTTCGGCAATCGCCTGCGCCAGAGTCTCGGGGCGCAGCAGGTCGATGAACTGGTCATTTGCGCCTGTGTCGATCAGCACTGGGCCGTCGAAGCCCTTTTCCCTCATCAGTACCGAAGAGTCATGCTTGTTCCAAACGGACTGATCATCGCCCAGATAGGCGCTCAGTTGCTTGCGACCCCAATCCGCACCAGTGGGGTTGGAAATCGGCGCAAAAGCGGACACGGACCGGAACCGCCCCGGCAGGCTCAAGGCCAGTGTCAACGCTCCGTGGCCGCCCATCGAATGGCCGGTGATGGCCTGACGGTCTCCGTCGATGGCAAAGTTCTCGAGCAGCAGCGCAGGCAGTTCCTCAGCCACGTAGTCCCACATGTTGAAATGCGGAGCCCAAGGCTCTTGCGTTGCGTTCACATAGAACCCGGCGCCCTGACCCAGATCGTAATCTTCGTGATCAGAAACTCCTTCACCACGCGGCGACGTGTCAGGAAATACCACGGCAATGCCTTGCTCTGCCGCCCATGCCTGAGCACCTGCCTTGGTCATAGCGTTTTCATGGGTGCAGGTCAGTCCGGACAGATACCAAAGGACCGGCACCGGACCGTCCTTGGCCTCAGCTGGCAGGAACAGGCCAAAAGTCATGTCGCATTTGCACGCGGTCGAGGCGTGACGGTAGACACCCTGAACGCCTCCAAAACATGCATTTTCCGAAATGGTTTCCATCTGGTTTTGTCCTTACGTTGGGTTTGCGCCATGGCTATCCTTACACGGCCAATACGTAAAGACTGAGTGCCTTGCCCGTGGCTATTTTTCACAAGCTGGCGATCAGGGTGTACCCACCCAAGCTATGACGAGCGGCACCGTCAGGATGCTTGCGGCTGTTGACAACAGGATTGCGGCGGACGCTCTATGCGGAGCGACGCCGTAGTGCGCAGCCAGCATGTAGACATTGCCCGCCACCGGCAACGCAGCGGCGGCGATGGCGACGGACGCTGGGAACGTGGCCACTGGTAAAAGCCAGAGCAGAACGATGGCGACGCAAACCGGGTGAATAACCAGTTTGCAAAAACTCAGCCATCCGGCGATCTGAACGCGTTCGGCGGATTTGCTGGCCAGAGACGCGCCGATCGCGAACAGTGCACCCGGCGTGGCTGCGCCACCCAAAATCGTTAGAAAATCGTTCAGCGGGGCCGGGACAGGGACTTGGAATGCAGACCAGAGCAGACCTGCAGAAATCGAAACGATCATTGGGTTCTTGAGCAGACCGATCCCGATCAGGCGAAAAGTTGCGGGCGTCAACCGACCATCGCGCCCACCGTTGATCAGGATGACGATCAGGGATGAAAAAACCACCAGATCGACAGTCAGAACCAGCATCACCGGGCCAATGGCCGCTTCGGTAAACAACAGCGCCAGCATAGGCAGGCCCAGAAATCCAACGTTGCCGATTGCGGCGCATTGCGCCTCGACAGCAGCAGTTGGGATGTCGAGCCGCCGTATCCAGGCGACAAGAGTGGCCAGCGCATACACGGCTGCGGTGCCAATTAGGTACCCCACGACCAACCGGGCGTTGAAAATCTCGGCAAAGGGCAGGGTGGCGGCAAATCGAAACAGCATCGCCGACAGGGCAAAGTAAAAAACGAACTTGGTCAGATAGGCGGTGGCTTCTTCCGAGAAGAACCGGCTGCGCCCGGCCCAGTATCCCAGGCCGATGATCGCGAAAAAGGGCAATGTGCGCAGGAAGATATCGACCATGCCCTGAGTGGTAGCACGGATTTTGCGGGCCGCAAGTCCAGCCTGCCCGGTCGCATCATTTTGATGTCTCGATTGGAGATTTCGTTGGGTCTCACAAGGGAAAACCCAGCGTAAATCCAGTTGTCGCTCTCAATGGATGTGTGCGAATCGTTGTATCTGAACTGAACGGTTTATACATTTGTCATCCATACAACCCAAGGAGAGCACATGACCGAAGCGACCGCCATCCTACGTACAGGCCGAAAATTTGATCAGGTACTGCGCGGAGCCCGAGAGGTTTTCATGGCGGACGGTTTCGAAGGCGCAAGCGTCGATGATATTGCGCGCGCCGCAGGGGTCTCCAAGGCAACGCTTTACAGCTATTTCCCGGATAAACGCCTGTTGTTCATGGAGGTCGCCCAGGTCGAGTGCAAACGGATGGCCGAGAACGTCGTCGCCATGGTCGACGATTGCAAGCCAGCACGCGAAGTCCTGATGATTGCCGCGACGGAACTCACCGCATTTTTGGTTTCGGATTTCTCGCAACAAATGTTCCGTATCTGCATTGCTGAACGCAGCCGGTTTCCAGAGCTTGGTCAGACTTTCTATGAAGCCGGTCCACAGAATGGCCAGCGCAAGATGGTCGAGTATCTGGAGAAGGCGGTCAACAAGGGCGAACTGGCAATCGACGATCTTCAGATGGCGGCCGAGCAGTTTAGCGAACTGTGTAAGGTCAGAATCTGGACCCGTGCCGCAATCGGAGTCCAGAAGAGCTTTTCCAAGGCGGAAATCGACGAAATTGCATTACAGGCAGTCGATATGTTCATGGCTCGTTACGGTGTCTGAACAACAAAACTTCGCAGCGGTTTGCGGGATATCGGCCTGCATCTGAGCCCGTCACCGGCAACCGGCCACGGGCTCGACCATTCACTCGATAAAGGTCTTGGCCAGCCGGTCGCTGATCGGTTGCGACAGGTAACTGATCACCGCTCGCTCGCCGGTATTCACGAACAGATCTGCAGGCATTCCCGGCACCAGCTCCAGTTCGGCAACTTCCGTGGGCTGATCGGAGTCCAGTTTTACCCGAGCCTTGAAATATGGCTCGCCCGTGCGATCGTCCTCCAACGCGTCGGCTGAGATGTCAAAGATCCGGCCACTGGCCTCGGGTACATCGGCTTGCGCGAAGGCTGACAAGCGAATGCGCGTCGTTTGACCAATGTGCAACTTGTCTATGTCCCCGGTTTTGATCCGCGCCTCGACGATCAAAGCCTGATCAGCCGGCACGATATCCATGATCGGTTCGCCCGGTCGAATGACGCCCCCGGTTGTGGACACGGCCAGATTGACGACCCGCCCACTGGTTGGCGCCAATACATGCGTTCGTTTCAGACGCTCGGATGCGCCCTTGAATTGAGACTGGATCAAATCAAGTTGGGCGTCGACCACAGCCAGTTCTCCGGCAATCACCTCCTCGCGCAGCTTTTGCTGACTGATCAAAGCCAGCTGCATTTCCCGTACCTGATCCTCCGCCTGAGCAATCTGGGTGCGTAGCGATGCGTCAACGCCACCCAGACGTTCCAGCTCGATCTGTCGCGCGCTGACCCGCGTCACGGCAACCAGCCCCTTGGCCAGCAAGGACTGAAGGTTGGAGAGTTCGACCTGGGTAATACCGATCTGGTTTTGAGTGGCACTGCGTTGTTCGTTCAGCCCGGCGATCTGGTTGCGCAGACCCTGAATGCGCTGCGCGTTGATCTGCGCTTCTGTTCGTCTGGCGCGGGCTTCGGCGTCGAACAGCTGTTTTTGCGTCAGATACGGGGACACCCAATGCAGGCGGTCCATGCCATCCCAGAAACCTGCCAGAGCCATGGGTTCGTCGAACTGTTCGTTCCCGCTCATTTGCGCCAACAAACGCGCGCGGCGCACGGACAATTCACCCAACTGGCTGCCCAGAACGCTCAGGTCTACGTCGATTTCCGTGCTGTCGAGCCGCACGAGGGGCTGCCCCGCCTGTACGAACTCACCGTCCGCCACAAGGATCGAGTCAATTATGCCGCCATCCAGGTGCTCGACCGTTTTGCGATCACCCTCGACCACGAAAGAGGCGGGCGCAACCACGGCTCCATCCAGCTTGGAGGCGACAGCCCAGTAAACGCTGCCCCCGACAAAGGCCGTCAGTGTAAGAAGTCCGAACAGAACATAGCGTTTGATCCCTGAAGAATTGTCCGGGATTTCCACGAATTCTGCGTCGCGCACGGTAAAGGAGTTGAGGGGATGAGAGAGTTGGATCATCTGTGTCATTGGGTGGCTCCGGTGATCTGAGTTGCTTTGGCCGGGCGAAATGCGGGTTGTTTCGCATCAGGTTGCGCTGGATTGTTCAACACATTGCGGCGATTGACCTTTAGAACGTCGTCCTTATCTCCGAACTGCGTCTGGGACCCGTTGCGCAGAACCATGACCTTGTTGGCAACCTGTAAAGTCGCCGGACGGTGGGTCATGACAATGGTGATCGCGCCGCGTGCCTGAGCTGCAATAATCGCGTCACGCAGGGCTTGTTCACCTTCGGCGTCCAGATCCGAGTTTGGTTCATCCAGGATTAGAACAAACGGATCGCCGTAAAGTGCCCTGGCCAGCGCCAGCCGCTGACGTTGACCACCGGACAAAAAGAAACTGCGACCGATACGGGTGTCATATCCGTCCGGTAAGCTGCTGATCATCTCGTGCACTCCGGCTTCGCGGGCGGCGCGCAGGACTTCGGTGTCGTCGATTGAAATGGAAAACCGCCCGATGTTTTCACGGATCGTGCCGTCGAACAGTTCGACATCCTGCGGAAGGTATCCGATCTGCTTGCCGAGATCTTCTTGATTCCATTTGGACATTGGAGTGCCGTCCAGCAAAACTTCGCCCCTTTGCGGGTGCCAGATACCCGCCAGCATCTTGCCCAGCGTGGTCTTGCCCGAGCCACTGTGCCCGATGACGGCCAGCACGTCCCCGGGCGTCAGACTAAAGTCGATCCCGCGGAGCGAGGCATTTATGGCGCGCGGTGGTCCAGCCTGTGCAATCCTGACGTCCAATGACTTGAACGCGCGTGGCAGGTGTAGGTTGGGTGGCGCCTCGCCAAACTCTTCAGTCAGCTTTTTCAACTTGGAATAAGAGCCGCGCGCAGCCAGAAATGTACGCCACTGGCCGATCAGTTGGTCGATCGGTGCCAGGGCGCGGGCAAGAATGATGGTGGCGGCAATCATGACGCCAGCGGTGGTTTCACCGGTGATGGCAAGCGCTGCACCAAGGCCCAGAATGGCTGACTGCAAACCCATCCGAACGGTCTTGGACATAACTGAAAAGCTGGTGACCCGATCGGCAGCCCGGGTTTTGTGCTGATGTGCGTCGGCCTGAAGCGACGCCCAGCGTCGCCGCAGATCTGCTTCCATGCCAAGCGCATGGACCAGTTCGGCGTGTTTGTCGCTTGTACTGAAAAGAGCGTCCGAACGTCCGCGCGCCTGTGAAGCCAATTGCATGGGAGAGCGGGCACGGGCGTTGTTGATCAGCGCCATGACCGTCAGCGTCAGCGCTCCGACCAATCCAAGCAGGCCCAGATAGGGGTGCAGAACAAAAAGTGTCAAAAGATACACCGGAATCCACGGTGCATCGAAAAAAGCTGTCAGAGTGGTGCCCGAAATGAACTCGCGAAAGCCGTTCACGTCCTCAACAAGGTTTTCTCCGGCTTTGCTTTCTCCTTGCACACGACGGCGCATGGCAGCGCCAAGGACCGGAGCGCCGACGCTGAGTTCAAAGCGGGCGGCCAGACGGCCAAGAATGCGCATGCGTGTCAGGTCAAGGCAGGCGACAACGACGAACACGCCGGCCAGCAGAAGGGACAAGGCGATCAGCGTATCGACATTCTGGCTGGTCAGAACACGGTCATAGACCTGCAGCATGTAAAGTGGTCCGGCCAGCATTAGAAGGTTCAGAAACAAGCTGAAAAAGGCCACCGCGACAAAGCCCTTGCGCAGCGAGCCCCAGGCGGTTTTGACGGGATTGGCTATATGGAACATCAGGGAACCCTTTCCGGTTGGGCAAACGGGGCAGTCCAGGCCGCCCCGCTGTCGATCGGTTAGACGATGAAGTCGTTTTCGTTCAGGTCAGCGACATCGATGCCGGCCAGGCGGATCGACCCGGCGTCGCCAAAGCTGATCACAGCGTCCTCACCATCCTGAACGGCGTTCTGTTCACCGTCGAATTCCGGACCCAGATCGCCGACCTGGATTCTGTCCACGCCAGTTTCGAAGTCCGTGACGGTGTCGTCGCCAAACGTGCCCTGGAACAGGAAGGTGTCTGCACCTGCGCCACCGATCAGGACATCATTGCCGCCCTCACCGTTCAGCAGATCGTCGCCATCTCCTCCGTTCAGGACATTTTTCAGACCGCTCCCGACGATCACGTCACCATCGTTTGAGCCGATGACGTTTTCGATCGAGAACAGAATGTCGGTTTCTACCTGGTTCTCGACCACGTCTTGCCCGATGACGCCGGTGCCATCGGTGGCATCGGCATCCAGCGTCGCGCCCGCATCCACCAGCGTGTCCTGCACAACCGGGCCATTTGCCCCGGTAGGTGCATTGTGCAGATGGATGGCTGATACAACACCGGGGATCGGCGTGTTCAGATCGGCTTCGTTCAGACCGACGACGCTCAGCTCGCTGGAATAGGTGACTTGGCCTGTTGCAAGGTTGTGGGTGATGACAACAGTAGCGTTTCCGGTGGCGGCGCTGTCCGATGTCGGTCCAGGCTCTTGCGCCGCATCCAGACCGCCGCTCAAGGACACGGTGCGGACGCCATTCTCGGTCACGTCGCTATCGACAAGCAGCTGCCCACGGATTTCCCCGGCAGGGAAATCTTCGGTGTGGATGTTGTAGTACAAGTTGCCCTGAACTGCTTGTTCAACAAATGCAGCGCCGTCGGCGATGTTCGACCCGAACTGGTCCGGCGCGGCGACGACCGCATCCACGATTGATACGTTGAAGCCAGTGTCACGTACTGCGGTTCCGTTGCCATTGGCATCAAGACGGACCTCAACCGTGACATCCTGATCCGAGAAGTCGGCCGTGTCAGTGCCTTCGCCACCGTCGATGAAGTCATTGCCCAGACCGCCGGTCAGGACATTGTCCGCATCTCCCGCGATCAGAACGTCGTCACCAGCGCCACCGTTGATGTCACCATTGGTGGTCCCAAAGTCGACAAAGATGTCTTCACCATCGCTAAGCAGAACGTTGCCATTGATGACGCCTTCATCGTCATTGACGATTGTCACCGTACCGGCTTCCGAAGCGTCGATCGCATTGACCGTGCCGCGGATTTCACCTTCGTTCAGGATCGCTCCCAGCAGGTTCAAACCCCCGTCCACGCGGACGCCCGCAGCAGCATCCGAGTCCTCGGAACCGGCGATCAGGCCTTCGTTGACGACAACGCCAGCAAAGGACGCATCGTCTTGGCTGCTGAACAGGCGCAGACCGTCGCCGACCTGGTTGCCTTCAACGGCGTCGCCACGGCCTTGCAGGACCCCTTCGTTCAAGATCGCAGCTGATACAACGTCACCCGACACATCACCGGTTTGCAAAGAAACCGCTGAGCCGTTGTTACCCTCGCCTGCATCGACCAGACCGGTGTTGGTAAAGGTGTAGTTATCGGCGGTGCCATCGGCATAAACGGTGCCATTCCGCTGGTCGCCGGTGCCAAGGATCGTTCCCGAGTTTTCAACTACGAGGCCATCGCCATCGATGTTCAGCGCGCGGCTGCCCGAAGACACAAGGCCTTCGTTCACGAACGAACCGCCAGCGTGATCACCGGTGCCGAAGTAGACACCGTTTTGAACGCCTGAGATGATCCCCGCGTTGGTGAGTGTGCCCTGGAAGTTCACCCCGTTGACCACGCGTACCCCAGCCACGCTTCCGTTGGCGCCTTCCGACGCAATTTCGCCGGTGTTGGTAATCGTTGCATCGGTCGTGCCGGCGTTGCCTACATTTCCAATACGCACTCCATCGCCAGCCTGCGACGTGGCAGCACCCGCGTTGCCGCGGCCCTGGATGACGCCCGTGTTGTCGAGCCTGAACGTGTTCGCGCCGTCCGCTGCCTCGCCGATTTCGGCGCCAAAGCCCGAACCCTGGTTCCAGTCGCCAGCGTCGATCCGGCCCGAATTGACGACCGCAAAGTCGTCCGCCGTGCCGTCCGCGTAGGCCGTTCCATTGCGCTGATCGCCGGTGCCCAGAATGGACCCTTCGTTTTCAATCTGCAGGCCGGCGCCGTCTATGTTCAGAGCGCGGCTGTCCGAAGACACGGTGCCTCGGTTTACAAACGAACCGCCAGTATGGTCACCGGTGCCGAAGTAAACGCCGTTCTGAACGCCTGCGAAAACACCGGTCGCTTCGTTGATCAGCTCGCCCTGGAAATTGACGTTGTTGACTGCGCGAAACGCGCCAACGGTTCCGTTTGCACCTTCTGATGTGACCGAGCCGCTATTTGTGATCGTGCCTTCGAACAGGGCAGAGCCAAATCCTCCGCCTTCAAGCCGTGCACCTTCCAACCGGATGCCATCGCCCGCGGTGCCCAACCCTGCACCTGCGTTCCCACGCCCCGAAATGGTGCCGGCGTTCTGGACCTCGACCTCGCCATTGCCATCTTCGGCCAACGACAACGAGATACCCGCACCGTCATTGTGCTCGCCCGCGTCAATCGAGCCTGTCGCAAGGTTGTTGATCGAGAAATCTCTGGCGGTGTCATCCGCATACACAGTTCCGTTGCGTTGATCACCGGTGCCCAGGATGTCACCGCCATTGATCAGATCAACGCCTGAGCCGTCGATGTTCACGGCTCGGCTGCCGGATTGGATGGTGCCGAAGTTCAGCACATCCAGGTCATGCTCGCCATCGCCGATATACAGGCCATTTCGAGGACCTTCGATCACGCCGGTCGAGGTGTTCAGGATCTCGCCATCGGTGTTTGCGCCGTCCGCGATGCGGATCCTAGCGGCGGTGCCCTGATTGCTTTCGGTTGAGATCAGGCCGCTGTTGACGATTTCGGTTTCCAGAATGGTGCCATCAGCGCCATTGTCGATGCGGATACCATCACCAGCCAGACCGGTGTTCGCCGCCGCTTGACCACGGCCTTGAATTGTTGCGCCGAAACCGTTGAAAACGTCTGTTTCAACGCGATCACCAACCTCGTCACCGATCTGCAGAGAGATACCGGCACCCTGGTTGCCTTCGCCCGCATCAATCGTGCCGCCCGAAAAGTTCGAAATCGAAATGTCTTCGGCCGTGCTGTTGGTGTAGATCGTACCGTTACGTTGATCACCGGTCCCGATGATGTCACCGAAGTTGCGCACATCGATGCCCTGACCCTGAATATCCACGGCACGGCTGTCCGAGCTGATCACTCCGCCACGAAAGTTGTCCAGACTGCCCGAGCTGCCTGCTCCGGCAAACTGGACACCGTTAAATTCACCGGCGATCTCGCCGAAGTTGCGTACAGCGGCGCTGCCGGTGACCTGAATACCGGTGGCCAAAGCGTCCAAGCCGCTATTGGCCTCGATCCGGCCAGAACGGAAGTTAAAGACATCGACGTCCTCGCCCTGTGCCTGAACGGCTGCAACGGCGTTGTTGGTAACGATCTCTCCAAAGTTCAGCAGGCGGGAAGAGTCGTTTGCCAGAACAAAAGCCGGGGTGTCATCCAACACCGTGCTTTGAAAGAAGTTGTTGAAAAGGGTTTGGCCGTCACGTGTTGTCTCTTGCGCCAATGTAGACGTGGTCAAGAGACGAGAGCGCAGGCTTGTCAGAAGTTGGGACAGCATGAGGTACTCCGTCAAAAATTGTTACGTTTGGCAGCCCGCCCGTTTGTCTGGGCGTTCCACGTAACAAAGGGGTAGAGGGCACCCCGGGTCCGCTGAAATTCATCCTGCAAATCGGAGCTATAACCAATGCGAATACTCACGATCTTCGTGAGAACTGACATGTTTACATGCCGAAAAATCATCGCGTTACGGCGTCATGACCTTTCGCGAACTTCTATTCGCATGCGCCGGTTGACAGTTTTGTCAGTGGAATTGATCTCGATTTCCTGCAGCCGGGCCTGCTTTGCGGTATGAAGAGAGCGGCTTTGGGCCGTCATTTGAACGACCGCAGAGAGATTGAGCGGATGAATTTCAGGGATTTGGAATACGTGCTTGCCATTGCAAAGCATGGCCAGTTCAGTCAGGCGGCGGTTGCTTGCAACGTTTCGCAGCCCGCGTTGTCGAACCAGATCAAGAAGCTGGAACAGGAACTGGGTGTCGAATTGTTCCTGCGGCTCAACAACGAAGTGCGCCCAACCGCGTTTGGTCAGCGTATTCTGCGGATCGCTGACAGCATCCTTTCGGACGCTCAGAAAATTCGCGATACGGCGACCGAGTTTCGCGATCCTGAGGCCGTTCCTTTCCGGATCGGCATGACGCCAACCCTGGCGCCTTATTTGACGCAGTATTTCTCTGAACTGTTCAGCGATCTCTTCCCGCGCATGCGTGTTACGATGATAGAGGACCTTCCGCAGAATATGCTGGATATGGTCGAGGACCACCGGCTGGATCTGGCTTTGGTTGCTCAGGTCAATAACAGCGCGGCCTTGGATTTCACATCGATCTGGACCGAGCCGCTGTTTCTGGCCCTGCGCGAAGGGCACCCGTTATGTACTCTGCCGTCTATCGCGCCCGAGGACGTGCCACCACATGACTTCATCCGGCTTCCTCACAGCTTTGGCTATGAGCTTGAGGATCGGTTGCCCAAAGCCGATCCGGCGTTCCGGGTCAGCAAGCGGTTTGATCTGAGCGCTTTGAGATTTGAGACGATCTGCCGACATATCTGCCACTCGGACGATTGTACCATCGTTTCAGCATTGGCGGCAGAACAGTTCAAACGGGACAAGTGGCCGATATGCTTTATCCCTTTTGACGCCCCTGGCCACCTGCGCAATCTTGGTGCAGCCACCCGCCCCGGATGCCCGAGGCGACCCTTGCTGAACCGTATCGGCGCGTATATTCGGGGCAACCCTCCGGTCGGTGTGACGCCTACCTTCACCCAGTAGCGCGTTACCCCCGGATTTGTTTGCTTGTCGTTCCTGTATGGGGCATGCGAAAGGCCGCATCCCGTCGTTGATTCCGCGAATTGTTCAGGCTCTCAAAGTGAGTTGACAATGGATTTTGTATTTTGGATACATTGAGCACAGATTTCGCGGCGATGAGAGTCGTCTTTGATTGCTTGGCAAATAAAAGCAACGCGAAAGCCGAACGAAAATATTTCTGGGAGACAATCATGAAACTTAGACTATTGGCTGCAACAGCGGCAATTGCCCTGTCCAGCGCGGCCGCGCATGCAAACACGCTGGTTTATTGTTCAGAAGGTTCACCTGAAGGGTTCGATCCGGCGCTGTTTACGGCCGGTACCACCTTTGATGCCTCGTCGCATCCGATCTATAACCGCCTGCTTGAATTCGAAACCGGTACGACCAACGTGATCCCGGGTCTGGCGGAAAGCGTCGAAGCCAGCGATGACGGTTTGGAATACACGTTCAAGCTGCGTCAGGGCGTCAAGTTCCATTCGAATGACGAATTCACTCCAACCCGCGACTTCAACGCCGACGACGTGATCTTTTCGTTCATGCGTCAGAAGGACGACAGCCACCCCTATAACCAAGTTTCGGGCGGCACCTGGGAATATTTCAAGGGTATGGGTATGCCCGACCTAGTGGAGTCCATCGAAAAGATCGACGACTACACTGTGAAATTCACTCTGACCAAGCCCGAAGCTCCGTTCGTCGCCAACATGGCGATGGACTTCGCATCGATCCTGTCCGCGGAATATGCGGATGCGATGATGGAAGCGGGCACACCTGAAAAGCTGAACACCGCACCGATCGGCACCGGGCCGTTCTCGTTCTTGGCGTACCAGAAAGACGCCGTGATCCGCTATGCCCAGAATGCCGACTACTGGAAAGACCCTGCGGCGGTTGAAAACCTGATCTTTGCGATCACTCCGGATGCCTCGGTTCGGTATCAAAAGCTGAAGGCAGGCGAATGCCACATCATGCCGTATCCGAACCCCGCCGATATTCAGGCGATGAAGGATGATGCTGACATCAACATGATGGAGCAGGAAGGTCTGAACGTCGGCTATCTGGCCTACAACACGACCATGGCGCCGTTCGACAACCCGAACGTCCGCAAGGCGCTGAACATGGCAATCGACAAGAACGCCATCATTGACGTCGTGTTCCAGGGCTCGGGCCAGGTTGCGAAGAACCCGATCCCGCCGACCATGTGGGGCTATAACGACGCCATCACCGACGACGCCTATGATCCCGAAGCTGCCAAGGCGATGCTGGAGGCCGAAGGTGTTTCGGACCTGTCGATGAAGGTCTGGGCGATGCCCGTACAGCGTCCGTACAACCCGAACGCACGTCGTATGGCTGAACTGATTCAGGCGGATTTCGCCAAGATCGGTGTCGATGTCGAGATCGTGTCCTACGAATGGGGTGAGTACCTGTCGCGTTCGAAAGATCTGAACCGTGACGGCGCCGTTCTGCTGGGTTGGACCGGCGACAATGGCGACCCAGACAACTTCCTGGCAGTTCTGCTTGGTTGTGACGGTCGCGAAGCGTCAAACCGTGCACAATGGTGCCACGAGCCATTCGAAGATTTGATCCTCAAGGCCAAGCAGTCCACGGACCAGGCTGAGCGTGCCAAGCTGTACGAAGAGGCTCAGGTCATCTTCAAAGAGCAGGCCCCCTGGGCGACCATCGCACACTCGGTTGTTTACATGCCGATGAACAACAAGGTTCAGGGCTACAAGGTGCACCCGCTTGGCGGTCACATCTTCTACGGTGTGAGCGTCGAATAAATCACCACTCACTTGCCGGAGCCGCCCATCGGGTGGCTCCGGCTTCTTTTTTGGGAGGTCGGCCTGAATGCCGGATTTGTCCGAGTACCGTCAACTGGCAAAGGACATGTCAGTAGATGCCGTGGCACTGGTGCCCGGCCCGAATTTTACCCGCGCTTTGGGAAAGCCCTTCATGAGCCACGAACGACCCTTTGCGGTCGTGATCCCGGCCGAAGGGACTCCGGCAGCAATTGTGCCCAATCTGGAATTGGGGTCATGGGAATTGGTCGGTTTCGAAGGCGCAGTCTTCGATTGGCGCGATCAGACCGGATATGACGACGCATTTGCCGCACTAGCCGAGTTTTTGCCGCTGCGATCACTGGCCGTCGAAGGTCAGGTCATGCGGGTTTTCGTTTCAAAAGCCTTCACGCGAGCGCTGCCAGACCTGCGTATCGTCGACGCAGAACGAGAAATTTCCGGCCTGCGGATCATCAAAACTGATGAAGATATCGCGGCGCTGCAAGCTGCCATCGATATCTCGGAACGTGCGCTGGAACGTGTGATCGCAGACGTCCGCGTCGGTCAAACCGAGCAGCAAATCGAACAGGCGTTGATCCAGGCCCTGTTTGCCGAAGGCGCGGCCTCGCTGGCCTTTTCACCGATCGTCACCGCCGGGGATAACTCGGCACGCCCGCACGGCAAGGCTCGGGCGGATTATCAGATCAAACCGGGCGACGCGCTATTGTTCGACTTCGGTGCCCGCAAGCACGGATTTGCCGCCGATATCACGCGGACATTCTTTGTCGAAGAGGTCTCGGATGAGGGCAGGGCGGTTTACGACACTGTTCTGCGCGCCAATCTGGCCGGGTTCGAGGCGTGCCGACCGGGTGTTACCGCCCATGACATCGACGATGCCGTGATCAGCGTGCTTGAGGCCTCGCCCTATGCTGATCGTATTCGCACCAAAACGGGTCACGGGCTGGGTCGAGACGTGCACGAGGCGCCATACATCATGCGCGGTAATGATCAGGAAATCCTTGCAGGGATGGTCTGGACGAACGAGCCGGGCCTTTATGATCTGGACAATTTCGGCGTTCGCATCGAAGATGATGTTCTGGTGACCGAAAACGGTTGCCGGTCGCTGACCAGCTTTCCCAAAGATCTAACAATCATAGGTCGCTGATGTTTGGCTACTTACTTACCCGTCTCGGTATGTTCATACCGACATTTCTGGGCGTGACCCTGATCTCATTCATGTTCATCCGGGTTCTGCCGGGCGATCCCATCATCGTCATGGCCGGTGAACGCGGGATGACCGAGGAACGCTATCAGGAGATGGTCGAAAAACTGGGCTTCGACAAACCGGTTTTGCAGCAATATTGGGACTACCTCGTAGGCGTTCTGCACGGCGATCTGGGCGAAAGCTTTGTGACCAAGAAACCGGTTTGGGATGAGTTTTTTGCTCTGTTCCCCGCCACGCTGGAACTGTCCCTTTGTGCTATGATCTTCGCTGTCGCTCTGGGTTTGCCGGCCGGAGTGATCGCAGCGGTGAACCGGGGCAAGTTCTTTGACCGGGCGCTGATGTCTTCGGCATTGGTCGGATATTCCATGCCGATCTTCTGGTGGGCACTGCTGCTGATTATCGTGTTCTCAGGCAATCTCGGCTGGACGCCGGTCTCGGGCCGGATCGACCTGTTGTACTACTTCCCCAGCGTGACCGGCTTTATGCTGATCGACAGCCTGCTCTCGGGGCAGTCGGGAGCGTTCGGCTCGGCAGTGCGCCACCTGATCCTGCCAACGATCGTGCTGGGGACCATCCCGCTCGCTGTGATCGCACGTCAAACCCGGTCGGCCATGCTGGAAGTTCTGGGCGAAGATTATATTCGGACCGCGCGCGCCAAGGGTCTTTCACCCTCGCGGATCAATGGTCTGCACGCGCTGCGCAATGCACTGATCCCGGTCGTTACGGTGATCGGCTTGTCGGTTGGCACTCTGCTGGCTGGCGCTATCCTAACCGAGACGATCTTTAGCTGGCCCGGTATCGGTAAGTGGATGGTCGACAGCATTTTCCGCCGGGATTACCCGGTTGTGCAGGGCGGCCTGCTGATGATCGCCGTGATCGTGATGCTGGTGAACCTTCTGGTCGATGTCCTTTACGGCATCATCAACCCCAAAATCCGGAGGCGGTGATGGCCGAACTGTCCGCAACCCCACCCAAAACCGAAGACCGCCCCAGTGCCCTGCGCGAATTCTGGTTCTATTTCAGCGAAAACCGAGGCGCTGTCATGGGGCTGTGGGTGTTCTCTGCCTTTGTGCTCTGCGCCGCCTTTGCACCTCTGCTGGCGCCTTACGATCCGACCGAGCAGTTTCGCGACCACATCCTGCAGCCACCCGCCTGGCAAGAGGGCGGTAGCTGGGCTTTCCCTCTGGGCACCGATCCGTTGGGGCGGGATATGCTGTCGCGCCTGATCATGGGATCACGTTACTCATTCTTTGTCGGGATCGTCGTGGTATGTGTCGCAGTAACCGGCGGAGTGATCATCGGTTTGTTGTCCGGATTTGCGCCCAAATGGGTCGACACTCTGATCATGCGGATTATGGACATCATCCTGTCTTTTCCCTCGCTGTTGCTGGCACTGGTTCTGGTCGCAATCCTCGGCCCGTCGCTGACCAATGCGATGATCGCCATCGCCATCGTGTTCCAACCGCATTACGTGCGCCTGACCAGGGCGTCAGTGTTGTCGGAACGTCAGAAAGATTATGTGACTTCGGCCCGCGTGGCGGGAGCGGGCAAAGCGCGGCTGATGTTCAAGACCGTGCTTCCAAACTGTCTGGCTCCGATCATCGTACAGGCCGCGCTGTCGTTTTCGACCGCCATTCTGGACGCCGCCGCCCTTGGCTTTCTGGGCATGGGGGCGCAACCTCCCACGCCCGAATGGGGCACCATGCTGGCCGAAGCGCGCGAGTTCATACTGCGTGCCTGGTGGGTGGTGACATTCCCCGGCCTCGCCATCCTGATCACAGTGCTCGCCATCAACCTGATGGGCGACGGTCTGCGCGATGCGCTGGACCCGAAACTGAAGCGGAGCTGACGATATGAGCCTTTTGGATATCCGAAACCTCACCGTCGAGTTCGCCACCGCTTCGGGTAAGTTCCGCGCCGTGGATGGCGTCGACCTCTCGGTCGACAAGGGCGAGTTGATGGCCATTGTCGGCGAAAGTGGATCAGGTAAATCCGTGTCAATGCTGGCCCTTATGGGCTTGCTGCCGTGGACTGCTACGATTACCGCCGACGAGTTGCGCTTTGAAGGTATCGACCTGACCAAAATCTCGGCACGGGATCGGCGTAACATCATCGGCAAGGACATTGCTATGATCTTTCAGGAGCCGATGTCCTCGCTGAACCCCTGTTTCACGGTTGGTTTCCAGATCAAGGAAGCGCTGCGCATTCATCTGGGTCTGAACCGGAAAGAGCGGCACCAGCGCGCGATCGAACTGTTTGATCAGGTTGGCATCCCTGCGCCTGAAAGCCGGCTAAACACCTTTCCGCACCAGATGTCAGGCGGCATGAACCAGCGTGTGATGATTGCGATGGCGATTGCCTGCAAACCCAAGCTGCTGATTGCGGATGAACCTACGACCGCACTGGATGTGACCATTCAGGCACAGATTCTGGACCTCCTTGTTCGACTGCGTGACGAACAGGGCATGGGACTTGTCCTGATTACGCATGACATGGGTGTCGTTGCTGAGACGGCCGAACGCGTGCAGGTGCAATATGCCGGCCAAAAGGTTGAAGAGCAGCCTGTCCGTGATCTGTTCCGAACGCCGCGCCACCCCTATACATCTGCACTGCTGAGCGCGCTGCCCGAACGCGCAACGTCTAAGATGTTGCCGACTATTCCTGGCGTGGTTCCGGGTCAGTTCGACCGTCCCAAAGGATGTCTGTTCAGCCCAAGATGCAAGTATGCGGACGAGCTGTGTCGGAGTACGCCGCCAAAACCACACAGCGCTGAGTTCGGGAAAGCCCGCTGCCACTATGTCGAGAAGATAACCGCCGGAGAACTGGTATGACCGCACCTATCGTACAGGCCAATGCGCTGGTCCGGCACTATATCGTCAAAGGCGGGTTGTTGTCGAAATCGGCCACGGTGAAGGCGCTATCCGGCGTGGATTTTGATTTGAAGCCGGGAAAAACGCTGGCGATCGTGGGTGAATCCGGTTGTGGGAAATCGACACTGGCACGAGTTGTGACAATGATCGAGGAACCAACCTCGGGCACTTTGACCATCGACGGTGTCGACATTACCCCATCGAAATGGGCTGAGATGCGCGAAACGGTGCAGATCGTGTTTCAGGACCCTTATGGTTCACTCAATCCGCGTCAGCGGATCGGACAAATCCTTCAGGAACCGCTGATTATCAACCGTCCTGATATGTCGGCCGCTGACCGTGAAGCCCGTGCGCGCGAAATGATCGACCTCGTGGGTTTGCGCCCTGAGCACTATGACCGCTATCCGCACATGTTCTCGGGCGGTCAGCGTCAGCGCATTGCCATCGCCCGCGCCCTGATGCTCAATCCAAAGGTTCTGGTATTGGACGAGCCCGTGTCGGCGCTGGACGTTTCGATCCAGTCACAAATTCTGAACCTTCTGGTCGAGCTGCAGGAAAGGCTGAATCTAGCCTATCTGTTCATCTCGCATGACTTGTCGGTCGTGAAGCATTTTGCCGACGACGTGATCGTCATGTATCTGGGTCGCGCGGTTGAGAAGGCCCCGAAGGAACAGTTGTTTGCAGCACCGCGGCACCCGTATTCCAAGGCGTTGTTGTCGACGACGCCTCGGGCGGACCCCGACGCGCGGAAAGATCGCATCAAGCTGGAAGGTGAGCTTCCGTCCCCCATGAATATCCCGAAAGGGTGTGCATTTGCACAACGCTGCTGGCTTGCGACCGAAGAATGCCGGGCGGCTCCGCCAGAGCTAAGCGGGACCACGCACAAGGTGGCGTGCCTGCATCCGTTGGAATAACACGAGCGAACGTCAGCGCGCCTCGGTTTTACGCGTGGTGATGACCATCGCCAGCAGTTGATCCTTGGTTCGTTGAATGTGCTGAGTCAGCAGGTCGCAAGCGGCCTCGACCTGGCCCATTCGCGCCAGCGATAACAGCTGCCTGTGGTCTTTCTTGGCTGGTTCGCGCTGTTCCATAACGCTCAGATGCATGCGGACATAGCGATCCGATTGCAGGTTGACCCTTTGTAGAATTTCAGTGGTCAATCCCCGGTCAGCTGCCGCATAGAGGGCCTTGTGATATTCATAGTTCAGGCTACCCCAACGACCAACATCGTAAGCTTCGTAAGACCTCTCCATATCGTCGAGCAATTGTTCGCAAGCGGTGAAATCAGCTTCTGTCATCAAAGGTATGGCACGTTTGAATAGATCGACTTCCAGCAGGACGCGCAGATCGAAAATCTCTCCGATTTCGGAAAGCGAGTGCGAGGTGACCGACGCGCCACGGTTGTTTGTCAACTGGACGAGGCCCTCGGCGTCAAGCCGCTTCAGGGCTTCGCGAATGGGCATTCGCGAGACGTCGTAATCCTCGGCTAGCGCCTCTTGCCGAATGGTTTCGCCTTCGGCCATCTCGCCGCTCAAAATACGCTCGCGCAGATCGTTCGTTATAACATCTGGAAGGCTTTGACGTGCAATCGCGCGGGTTCTGGGCATGTGAGTGGTCTCAGTCGGTGTATTCTTGTATCCAAAATACAAAATCAAAGTTCGATTTCCAAGGGTGTTGCGCCTATAGAAAATAATAAGGTGATGTCCGGCCGTTGCAGACAGATCAAGCTGTGAGACTGCGCAACCAGACAAAAGGTCAGCGACGGCTCTGGTTCAACCGACGCGGATGTTTGCAGGAACATACGTGTATGATTTCAAGCACAAAATTTTTCATTCATGAAACTGCTGCGGTGATTTGGCAGTAGATTCGCTGGGCTCGGAATTACCATTCCGGCATGACGCTCGAAAGAAGTGTCGAAATGTTTAGCAAGATCGTTACCTGGTGTCTGAAACTCGAAAGCCGGTCCGAGGGAATTGCAGCGCTCAAGCAGTTGGCCATCGATATCGAGGCAAAGGAACCGGGCACGTGGGGATACCTCATACACTCCGGTGCTGCGGGTTCAACTTCGCCATGTAGCGACGATACTATCGTCTTTGTGGAAATCTACAGGGACGAACAGGCTTTAATCGGCCATTTACACGGTCCGGTCTTTACGAAATTCATGACAGACCACGGCGATCTTCTTCAAGGCGGGCCGGGCGGTGACAGCCCTTTCGTGCAGTTTCAGAATGTCGACCGCATTCAGGGGTTTCTGCGGCCTGAAGCCGGTTCCGGGAAAGGCTGACTTGCCAACGGCCTGACCCGCAAAGGTTAATGCCCAGCATGGAACACACTTCAACCCAAGCGTTGGCAGGTGTTTTTCAGCCATCTCGTGGCATGCGAGACTAAAACAACTATTGGCTGCGCGCAGATGGGTGTCGCGCCCTATTTTGTCAGATGTGAAGGTGTGTTGGTCTGTGCGATCAGTTGAGGTTTCAACGATGTTGACTCCATATGTATCCAAATGTATACATATGGACGCATTGAGAAAGGCATGCGCGCGATGACCATTCAGGGCGACCCCTTACAGCCAGGCCCGCAAGGCAATTCTGCGTATCAACGCCTGTCAAAAGAGATTCGCGAAGGCTCACTTCCGTCCGGCGCACGCCTACGCGAGAGTGAGCTTTCTGAACGGTTGGGCGTCAGCCGCACCCCGGTACGCGAGGCGATCCGGCAGTTGGAGGCTGACGGGCTGGTCACCCATGTTCCTCGACAGGGCGTTATGGTGCACAGTTTAGATTACGCCGAGGTCATGGAGCTCTATGAGATGCGCGCCGTGCTTGAGGGGACCGCGGCCAGACTGGCGGCGCGTGCGGCGTCGGATGTCGAATTGGACGAGCTGGACATGCTGAATGATCGGTTGGCCGAGGCTGGCACCGGCCCGGATGCGGCTCGGATCAATCGGGTTTTTCACGCCACTCTTCTGGACGCTGCCAAGAACCGTTTTCTTGCCAAGTCCATGTTATCCCTTCAGAAAGCGCTACTGATCCTTGGACCTTCACAATTGTTGGACAGTGATCGGGCCGGATCGGCCGGAGCCGAGCACCGTTGTATCATGGCCGCTTTGAAGGCACGCGATGGTGCGGCGGCCGAAACAGAGATGCGTGCGCATATTCAGGCCGCACAACGGGTGCGCATCCGTGCATTGCAGGACAGCGACCGCTCAATCGACGAAAATCAGTAGGTAGACAGGATATGGCCACCCAAAAGGAAGCTTACGATATCGTTGTGATCGGTGGCGGGAACGCTGCCCTTTGCGCCGCGATGACCGCCGCCGAGGCAGGCGCGCGCGTTTTAATCTTAGAGACGGCGCCAAAACCCTATCGTGGCGGAAACTCACGTCACACGCGCAACTTTCGTTGCATGCATAAATCTCCATTGGGACCGTTGATCGAAGAGTACAGCGAGGATGAATATCTATCTGACCTGCTGAAAGTCACCGATGGAAAAACCGACGAGCATTTGGCCCGACTGGCGATCCGAACCTCGGAGGAATGCCTGCCGTGGATGGAGGAACACGGCGTTCGCTTTCAACCCTCACTGTCCGGGACACTCTCACTGGCCCGGACAAATGCCTTCTTTATGGGAGGCGGTAAGTCTCTGGTGAATGCCTATTTCAGAACAGCGGAAGGTCTGGGCGTTGACGTGCTGTATGAAGCTGCCGTGACGCATTTGGAGCTGAGCGGCGATAGAGTCGAATGGGTAGACTACACATATGAGGGTCAATCTCACCGGATTTCTCCTAAGGCAGTGATCGTTGCTTCGGGCGGATTTCAGGCCGACACGGATTGGCTCACACGCGCTTGGGGTGAGCCCGCAAAGAACTTCCTGATCCGGGGCACGCCCTACAACCGAGGTGTGGTGCTGGCCGACCTTCTGGATCAAGGCATCGAAAGCGTTGGCGATCCAACCCAATGCCACGCTGTCGCCATTGATGGCCGCGCGCCGAAATTCGACGGCGGCATTGTCACCCGTCTGGACTGCGTGCCGTTTTCCATCGTCGTGAACAAGGATGCTGAGCGGTTCTATGACGAGGGCGAGGACGTTTGGCCAAAGCGCTACGCAATCTGGGGGCGGTTGGTAGCGGCCCAACCAGATCAAGTGGGTTACGTTATCATTGATGCAAAGTCGCTGAACCTGTTCATGCCTTCCGTTTTCCCGCCGCTGAAGGCGGATACCTTGGAGGAACTGGCCGGGATGATGGACCTGCCAGCGGACAAGCTGACCGCGACTGTCGCTGAATTCAACGCCGCTTGCGGAGATACCAGCCGATTTCACCCAACCGAGCTGGATGGGGTCGCGACCTCGGGCTTGACGCCGCCCAAGACCAATTGGGCCCGACCAATCACCCAACCGCCATTCTATGGCTACTCGCTGAGAACGGGTGTGACCTTCACCTATCTGGGCCTCATGGTTGACGACACAGCGCAGTGCTCGACCCCCAACGGCAAGATCAAGAACCTTTGGGCGGCTGGCGAGACCATGGCCGGGTCGATCCTTGGACAAGGCTATCTGGCCGGCTTCGGCATGACCATCGGAACCGTTTTTGGACGCATCGCAGGACGTGAGGCTGCAGCCTATGCAAACTGATCTTATTCAAGAAGCCCGTCGTCAGGCCGAGATCTGCAACGCCTGCCGGTATTGCGAGGGCTACTGCTCGGTCTTCCCGTCACTGCATGCCGAACGCGCGTTTTCAGATGGGGATGTTACGCAACTTGCCAACCTCTGCCACAACTGCCGAGGCTGCTACTACGCCTGCCAGTACACAGCGCCTCACGAGTTTGACCTGAACCTGCCCAAAGCTCTGGCCGAAGTAAGGCGGGACAGTTGGGAGAGCTTGGCGTGGCCGCAGCCGCTGGCGCGCCGGTTCCACACCCATGGCGGAGCCATAGCTTTGGCGCTTGTGATCGGATTTGCCCTGTTATTTTGGGCCATTCGCGCCATTGGATCAAGCGGAGGTGAGGGGTTCTACGCTGCTCTGTCGCATAACGCGATGGTCGCGATCTTTGCGCCCGCATTCCTGCTGCCCCTGTTCAGCATAGCCGTCAGCATGAAGCGCTATTGGGCTGAGGTCGGCGGAAAACCCATCCAGATGTCTGATCTGACAGCTGCGTTCAAGCGCGCCGGCAAGATGCAGGATCTGGCCGCAGGCCACGGTGAGGGTTGTAATTTCGAGGACGAAGACCGGTTCAGCCAGGGGCGGCGTCACATTCACCATGCCATCATGTATGGATTCCTGCTTTGCTTTGCATCGACCTCAGTGGCGACGGTGATGCACTATGTTTTCGGAATGCACGCGCCTTATGGGTTGTGGTCTTTACCCAAACTGTTCGGGATTTCCGGTGGAATCCTGCTGACGTTGGGATGCGGCGCTATGGCTTTGCTCAAGCAAAAGTCAGACCGCGATCTTGGCGATCCGTCGGCATGGGGTGGTGATACCGGCTTCATCCTGTTGCTTGGGTTTGTGGGGCTCAGCGGGTTGGTGCTCTATGCCCTCGGCTCAACGGCTTTGATGCCCGCGCTACTTGCTATCCACCTTGGTTCGGTCCTGACATTCTTCCTGCTGATGCCCTATACCAAAATGGCGCATGGGTTTTACAGGCTCGCTGCCCTTATCAGGGATGCACAAAGGAAGCGGGGTGCTTAACGTGACAACACCCCCGCGCTAAATGACAGATCGGATCTGTTGCAAAGTTACGAGCTGACCGAACTGTCTTAGGGTCAGGGTGCATTGATTTTCAAAGCGCTGCGTGATTCACGGCTCGAAAACCGGAGCGGTGATATGAGCGACCTTTTCTGGCTGACT
>NZ_JBQFTP010000021.1:0-54869 GCF_056538705.1 Ruegeria sp. BF12
GAAGCCGAAGCCGAAGCCGAAGCCGAAGCCGAAGCCGAAGCCGAAGCCGAAGCCGAAGCCGAAGCCGAAGCCGAAGCCGAAGCCGAAGCCGCGGCGATGGAGTCAGCCCAGGAAGAATCGGTTGCGCGCGAAGAAGACGCGCATCGCGATGAGTTGCCAAAGGAAGAAAAGCGCAGTGGGTTCGTACCGGCCCTGCTTGGCGGTGTACTTGCAGCGGGGATTGGGTTTGCTGCTGGCAGCGCAGGCCTGTTCGGGTCGAGCGATACGGACGCACTTGCCACGCTTGAAGCCAAACTCAATGACCAATCCAGCCAGATCGAAGCGCTGACGAAATCCCTGTCCGACACGTCTGATGTGGACAGCAAAATCGCTGCGCTAACCGATCAGGTCACTCCGCTGGGCGCCGAGCTAACTAATTTGAAATCCAGTCTTGATGGTCTGGCAAGCAAGATTGACCCGCTGGCGAACCGTCTGAGCGATCTTGAAAGCGGCGCGCTAACGCAGGGCGCGTCCCCAGAGGTGTCGGCAGCCTTTGAGGCCGAACTGAAGAAACTGCAGGATTCACTGGCGGCGCAGCGGGCCGAAGTGGAAAAGATGGTGTCGGATGCACAAGCGCTCGAAGCAAAAGCCTCGGCCGAGGCGTTGGCTGCGCATAATGCTTCGATCCTGTCGCAATTGCACGGTCAGTTGGACGCCGGTCAGCCCTATGCTGATCTGGTTGCGGAACTGACGGCCGGTGGTGTTGATGTGCCACAAGCGCTGTCCGCCCCGGCGAGTGAAGGCGTTGCGACGCTGTCAGCTCTACGGGCATCATTCTCGCCTGCCGCACGGGCGGCGCTGGCCGATGCGCGGGACGCAACCAAAACCACAGGATTGGTCGCTTTCCTGCAACGCCAGACCGGGGCGCGGTCGGTTACGCCACAGGAAGGTGATGACACGGATGCGATCCTGTCGCGCGCTGAGGCCGCCCTGTCCAGTGGCGATGTTGCAACCGCTCTGACCGAACTTAAATCCCTGCCCGAAGCGGCGCAGGCGGCCATGGCTGATTGGGAGCAGGCAGCACAGACGCGGGTTTCCGCGGTAGATGCTGCCAATGCGCTTCAGCCTAGCGTGAACTCGAACTAAAGGACCTGCCATGCTGTGGTCACTGCTTAAGATTCTTGTTTTTGTTGCGATTATTGGCCTTCTGGCCATCGGCGCCGGGCTACTTATGGAAACCAGCGGTGGTGTGCAGATCACGGCCGGTGGCACTGAATATACGCTTGGGCCTTTGCAGTCGGTCATCGCGCTGGGCATTCTGGTGTTTGCCATCTGGGTATTTTTCAAACTGCTCACGCTGCTAATTGCCACGCTTCATTTCCTCAACGGTGACGAAACCGCACTGTCACGCTATTTCGACCGCAGCCGCGAAAAGCGCGGGTATCAGGCGCTGGCCGATGGGTTGATGGCGCTGGCATCGGGCGAAGGGCGCGTTGCTATGAACAAAGCGACCAAAGCTGAAAGACTGCTGAACAAGCCCGAATTGACCAACCTGCTCGTCGCGCAGGCCGCCGAAATGAACGGCGACACCAAAAAGGCGGCGGACACCTACAAGAAGCTGGTGACAAACAACGCGACCCGCTTTGTCGGGGTGCGTGGCATCATGAAACAGAAGCTGGCTGAAGGTGACGACGAGACAGCGCGCAAACTGGCCGAGAAAGCGCTGGCGATGAAACCGCGCCATGAGGAAACACAGGATATTTTGCTGGGCCTTCAGACCAAAGCGCATGATTGGGCAGGGGCACGCTCGACCCTGACCGCCAAGCTGAAATCCGGTCATCTTCCGCGCGACGTGTTCAAGCGCCGTGATGCTGTGCTGGCGCTGTCAGAAGCCAAGGGCATTCTGGATGAAGATGCCACAATCGAACAACGCGAACGCGCGATTGAGGCGAACCGCCTGTCCCCTGACCTGGTGCCGGCGGCCGCAATGGCCGCGCGTGCTTACATCGAAAAGGGCAAACCGCGCTACGCCACCAAGATCTTGAAAAAAGCGTGGGAGGTGCAGCCGCATCCCGATCTGGCACATGTTTTTGCCGAGATTGTGCCGGATGAAACACCCCATGAGCGGATCAAACGTTTTACCGCGCTGACGCGTATTCACCCGGAAAACATGGAAACACGCCTGATTCTGGCCGAACTGAACATCGTGGCCGAAGATTTTCCCGAAGCGCGCCGCGCGCTGGGCGATGTGGTCGAAAAGCAGGCGGATGCGCGTGGTTACACTCTTATGGCGGCCATCGAACGGGGCGAAGGGGCCTCGGATGCCGTGGTTCAGGGTTGGTTGGCCAAGGCACTGAACGCACCACGTGGGCCGCAATGGGTCTGCGACAATTGTCATGACATTCAGCCCGAGTGGGCTCCGGTTTGTCAGAACTGCGGCAGCTTTGACACGCTCAGCTGGCAAACGCCGCAAACGCCCGAGATTGCCACCGCAACGGGTGTCCACATGCTGCCTCTGATTGTTGGCGCGTTGGAAGATAAGGCTGAACCTGAAGCCGAGCCGGAAGCGGCCGAGGTCGAAGAGGCAGATGATTCTGAGGTCATCGAAGCCGAGGTTGAACCCGTCCGGCCCGATGTCGAGCCTGCGGTCGAAAAACAGGCCTGAACCGTTTATTCCCGGCCGACCCGACTGTCGCGAATACCTAGGTGATTGCGACAGAGGTCGGGCGCGGCCAAATCTTACTCCTGGGACGTGGTCTTGACGTAGGTCCAGCGGTATTTGGGCGGAGTAGGCCCTTTGTTGCGTCCGCCTTGCTGCGTTTGCTCCCACGCATGTGCCAGTATTCCAACTGACCGGGACAGGCAGAAAAGACCACGCGCAAGGGGCGGTTCGAACCCAAGCTCTGCGTATATCACGGCAGTGGCCCCGTCGATATTCATCGGGACGGGCTTGCCCTTGCGCCGCGCAAGTTCGGCTTCGATATCCAACGCGATTTGCCTGAAGCGCCCATCGCACGCACCGTTCTCAACAGCCTCGGACACTAGCGCCATCAACCTTGGCGCGCGTGGATCGGTTGGCGTGTGAAACCGATGGCCAAAGCCTGGCAGGATCTTTCCGCGTTCGGCGATCCAGTCGTCCAGTGCTGTGCCCAAACCGCCCGCGTGGGTGCCGACGAAATGATACAGTTCAACCGCCTGCTCACCCGCACCACCGTGGATGTCGCCCAGCATGTTCACCGCGCTGGCCATTGCGTTGTTCAGAGGAAGCCCGCAGGTCACCGCCATTCGCGCTGTCGCGATTGAGGGCGCTTGCGGCCCATGGTCCACGGCTGCAACGAGTGCCGCTTCGAACAGTCTTCCTTGCGCAGATGAAGGGTGGTCGCCGCGAACCAGAAACCAGATCATTTCGGCAAAGCTCAGTTTGCCGATCAGGTCCTCGATCGGTTCGCCGCGTAAAGCGATGCGGCCGGGTTCCATGTCGATGATGGATGTTCGCCACCAGTCGGAAACGTCGCTCATATCACGCCTTCCTTTGCCAACTCCGCGATCTCGGGCGCGGATAGGCCAAGTTCCGACCAGATTGCAGCGTTATCCGCCCCCAGTTTGGGCGGCGCGGTCTGCGGCATGTTTCGTTGTCCGTCCATGACCACAGGGCTGCCGGCCAGCTGCATGTCCTCGCCATGTACCTGCAACGTACCAATCAACCCGCGCCCGGCCAGTTGTTCGTC
This sequence comes from Ruegeria sp. BF12, assembly GCF_056538705.1. NCBI lineage: Bacteria > Pseudomonadati > Pseudomonadota > Alphaproteobacteria > Rhodobacterales > Roseobacteraceae > Ruegeria > Ruegeria sp. BF12. Next base: position 3,708 of record NZ_JBQFTP010000021.1, read on the forward strand.
CGCCAAAGCCTCGGGGACTGTCTGGACCTGCCCGGTTGGCACACCTAGGCCGTTCAGTTCGGCGACCCACTCGCTTGACGGGCGTAGTTTCAAGGATTTCTCCAACTCGCGCCTCAGCGCATGACGGTTTCGTTTGCGATCCTCACGCGTTGCGTAATCCGGGTTATCCAGCAAGTCCTCTCGTCCAAGGTGCCGGGCAAGGGCCTGCCATTGCTCATCCCGATTGGCGGCGATGTTGATCGGGCTGTCGAATGTGGCGAACGTGCCGGAGGGGGCTGAGGTCGTGTTCTCGTTGCCATGTGCGCCGGGCGTCACGCCGCCTACAAGGTAGTTGGACACGACCCAACCCATAGTCGAAATGACGGCCTCGGACATGGCGATATCCAGAAAGGCGCCGCGGGGTTTTGCGTTCAACGCGGCACTCACCGCGAAGGCGGCTGTGAGCCCACCAACTGTGTCGGCCAGCGGATAGCCGACACGATAAGGCGCTGTATCCGGTGCGCCGGTGATCGACATGACACCACTGATCCCTTGCACAATCTGGTCATAGGCCGGGTCATCCCGGCGTGGTCCGTTTTGTCCAAACCCGCTGATTGCGCAGTAGATTAATGCGGGGTTTTCAGCGCGCAGAACCTCATACCCCAGACCCAGCCGGTCCATGACGCCGGGCCGGAAGTTTTCGACCAGCACATCGGCCGTCTTCACTAGTTGTTTGAGCAGAGCTTTTCCCCGGCTGGATTTCATATCCAGCGTGACCGATTTCTTCTGTGCGTTTTGCGCCAGAAAGCTGACGCCCATACCGGCCTTGTTCCGGTCGGGATCAGCCCCCAAAACGCGGGCCAGATCACCGCTGCCGGGGCGTTCGACCTTGATCACCTCGGCCCCCATCAGGGCCAGTTGGTAACAACAATACGGGCCCGCAAGCACGTTTGTCAGATCAAGGACCCGAACACCCCAGAGCGGTTCAGTCGCCATCCGCCACACCTGCGGCCCGGGCCCGTGCACGACGTGCACGGTAGCTGGGCAGCAGCACAAGCAAGGCAGCGATCACCAGCAGCCCCAGGGTCATCGGACGTTCCCAGATAAAGGCGATGCCGTCATAAAGCTGCATCGACCGCGCAAAGTTATCTTCCATCATGCCGCCAAGGATGAACCCGATCAGCAGGGGGGCTAATGGGTAGTCAGCGAACTTCAACGCCGTTGCGCATACCCCGAAACCCACCAGGATCAGCAATTCCGTCGCGTTGTTCTGCCCGATATAGGCGCCCATCAGTGTGAAGAACAAAATGAACGGGATCAGGTAGTTGCGCGGAACGGCCAGCACTTTGGCGATGTAAGGGATCAGCGGCAGGTTCAGGATCAACAGAACGAGGTTGCCGATGAACATCGACATGATCACCGCCCAGAAGATCTGAGGTTCGTCCACCATAAGCCGGGGACCGGGTGTCACGTTTAATGCAATCAGGGCGCCCAACAGGATCGCGGTTGTACCCGATCCGGGAATACCCAGCGTCAGCAAGGGAACAAACGATCCGGTACAGGCTGCGTTGTTTGCCGACTCGGGTGCGGCCAGACCCTTGATCGAGCCCTTGCCGAACTCTTCCTGCTCTTCCTTGGGGGCGATGTTCCGTTCGACCGCGTAGCCAAGGAAGCTTGCGATGGTCGCACCTGCGCCGGGCAGGACGCCAATAAAGAAGCCCTGTACGGATTGGCGACCGATGACCGGAGCGATTGCCCTGGCCTCGTCTTTGGTTATGCGCAGATCCTTGATTTCGCCGTCGTCGCCTTTCAAATCCTTCGGTTTGAGTACCAGGAACAACGCCTCGGGCAGGGCGAACATCGCCATGGCCAGTGTGATGAAGCCAAACCCGGATTGCAGGTCCATGATCCCCATCGTGAAACGCGGCAGGTTGAACAGTGCGCCTTCACCGACGGTGGCCATGATCAGACCCAAGGTCGTCATGATGATGGCCTTGGCCACCTGTCCCGAACCGGCAAAAGCGGCAATGGCCGAAAGACCGACCACCATCAGTGCGAAGTATTCGGCGGAGTGGAACAACAGCGCGACGGATGACAAAGCCGGTGCAAAGACCATCAGCAATACCGCGCCCAGCGTACCGCCTGCGAAACTGGCGATCGCGGCGATGGTCAGCGCCTTGCCTGCCTTGCCTTGCCGGGCCATCGGATAGCCGTCAAAGCTCGAGGCCACGGTACCCGCGACCCCCGGCGCGTTGAGCAGAATGGAGGAGGTCGATCCGCCAAAGATCGCCCCATAGTAAACACCGGCCAAAAGGATCAACGCGGCAGATGGATCGCCCATCGAAATCGCGACCGGGATCATGATCGCGATGATAGACATCGGGCCCAAACCCGGAAGCATGCCGATGAACGTGCCGATCAGACAGCCCGCGATGACCATCAGCAGGTTTTGAATTGAGAATGCCGTTTGCAGGCCGATCAGAAGTCCTTCTAGCATGTCAGCCTCCGAACACGCCCGGCAGGGGACGCATGTAAATTCCAAGAACTCCCTGAACCAGATACCAGACCGATCCGGTTGCAATGAACGCGACAGGCAGCATGATGTGCCACTTGCGTTCGCCCAAGATGAAGGATCCGAGGATCAGGAAAGCAGAGGTTGAGATCAAGAAGCCGACAGGGCGCAAGCACAGGGCGTAGACAACCATCAGCACCAACAGCGAGATTGCCTGACCAAGGTGGTACTCACCCAACCGGCGGTAATCGATGTCGGCCTCTTTGACTTCGCTTTTCTCAAGGCCAAGCAGGATGATCACACAGGCAACCACGCCCAGAACCGACAGCACTTTGGGAAACGTGCTGGGCCAGATGGGGTTTCTCTGCATGAAAGGAGGAAGACTTCCATCCATCGTGAACCAGGCGGCGTACCCGTATGTCAGGCAAACACCCAGTAAAACAAGCGCGATCCAGCGATCCAGCGCCATAGCGTCCCCTCCCTTTTTTTGTTTATTGGGGACGGCAGAGCGACCAAACGCTCTGCCGCAGATTGCTTTAGAGGAAGCCCAGCTTCTTCATCAGATCGCTGATCTGCTGTTCCTGACTTTCCAGAAACGCTTCGAAGTCGTCACCCGAGTTGTGGATGTTGACCCAACCGTTACGGGCGCGAACTTCTTCCCACTCGGGCGTGTCGTACATCTTGGCGATGGCTTGCTGATAGGCGGCCAACTTGTCTTCGGGCAGGCCGGGGGCCGCAAAGAACCCGCGCCAGTTCACGAAGGTGGTGTCGATACCTTGTTCCTTCATGGTTTGGGCGTCAGGCGCAGCGTCCACGCGTTCTTCGGAGGTGACACCGATGATTTTGACCTCACCCGCGTTAGCCAGATCGACAGCTTCCGAGAAACCGGTCGACAGCGCCGCGATTTCACCCGACAGCAGGGCCGCCATAGCTTTGCCACCCGCGTCATAGGGTATGTACTTTACGCCCAACGCATCCTTGCCGGCGGCTTCCATAACCATCGCTGCAACCAGATGGTCCATGCCGCCCGGAACCGAACCGCCGCCGATTGCGGTTGCACCGGGATCAGCGTCGTAGGCGGCCAGCAGATCGGCCATCGAGTTGATCGGGCTGTCCTTGCCCACAACAATCGCCGCGTAGTCGCCGATTGTGCCCGATACCAGCGTCAGGTCGCGGAAGTTATGCGGGAACACGCCGGTCAGCGAGCGGATCACGATAGGGGTCGAGTTGACCATCAGCGTGCCGTGGTTGCTGTCGGCGTTTTCGATCAGATAGCCGATGGCCTTGCCGCCACCACCGCCCGACATGTTCTCGTATGACGCCGTCCCAACAAGGCCGGCATTGGTCAGCGCCTCACCGGTTCCGCGTGCGGTTCCGTCCCAGCCACCGCCGGCGCCGCCGGGGATCAGAAAGTGGATGCTGTCGACGACTTCCTCGGATGCAGCAGGTCCAACGAGACCAATTGCGGCAACAGCTGCGATCAGGGCCCGACGGCCCAGGTTAAATGTTGTCATTATGTCCTCCCATTTGACAACCGGCCGCTCAGCGGCACAGATTATCCTGCACCTAAACACGCCAACCTGACATCAACCTGTCATGTGAAAAGAAACTGTTAGCCGCCCATGAAATTTCTGCTTGTCGAAGACAATCTCGACCTCGCGAATGCGATCAGTTCTCGTATGCGACTGGACGGTCATGTCATTGATCATGCAGCGAATTTAGAAGATGCGCGCGCCTTCGTTTCGATCGAGGAATACGATCTGATTCTGTTGGACATCATGCTGCCCGATGGGGATGGGCGCGAGTTCCTCAGACAGCACCGCGCAAGCCGTTTGGACACGCCGGTGATCGTTCTGACGGCGCGCAGTCAGGTTTCGGATCGAATCGGCTCGCTTGATCTGGGGGCGGATGACTACGTGACGAAACCTTTCGATCATGCCGAGCTTGAGGCGCGCTGCCGCGCCGTTTTGCGTCGCAGGTCCGGAAGCGCGAAGTCGACGATCGAGATTGGCGGAATTGTTTTTGATCCGGTGGCGGGCCATTTGACGGTTGATGGCGATACCGTATCTCTCCGCAATCGCGAACTGAGAATGATCGAACTGTTCATCAACGCGCCGGGGCAGGTGTTTTCAAAGCAGAAACTGGCGGACAGGTTGTTTTCATATGACGACAATGTCTCGGACAACGCGATTGAGGTCTATGTCGGTCGACTGCGCAAACATCTTGAGAAGTCAGGTATGAAAATCACCACTCTGCGCGGGTTGGGTTACAGGTTGGATCATGACGACTAGCCCAACCGTTTCCGGATCGCTGCGAAATCGCCTGGTTTTGACCCTGATCGGAGGGGCGGCGATTCTGGCCATTCTTCTGTTCTTTACGGTGCGCAGCTATGCCGCAAAGGTGGCTCAGCAGGGTCAGGATGACATATTGGGGGCCTCGGTGACGTCCATCCTTGATGCCGCCGCGCTCAGGGACGGCCAGCTTGAGGTGGACATTCCCTATGCCGCGTTTTCCATGCTGACCACTCCGTCGGACGATCGGGTGTTCTATGCCATTTTTCAGGACGGCGAGTTCCTGTCCGGATACGAAGACCTGAGCCTTGCGGAAGGTCCCGTCGAGGACCGATGGACATTCCGGACCGGCGAGGTGCGCGGCGAACGTATCCGGCAAGTCAGCGCCAGCCGGACGTTGGTCGGGTTGGGACGCCAAACCGAGATTGAGGTTGCGTTGGGGCAAACTCAGGACGCGCTGTCGGATACTCTGGATCAGATTTCACGCAACGCAGCCTATCTTGGGATCGGTTTCTTTCTGCTGACTGCGGCCTTGTCGTTCTGGGTGACGTCCACAACGATCGGTCAGTTGAACAAACTGACGACCTCGGTCACGCGCAGAGGTCCGCAGGATCTGAGTCCATTTAGGAAACCCGTGCCGAAAGAGATGGCGCCGCTGGTAATGTCGCTGAATTCGCTGATGGGTCGCCTCGATCAGTCGCTGAGCCAGTCCGAGGACTTTATTGCCGAGGCCGCGCACCGGGTGCGGACACCGCTGGCGACTGTCAGATCTTATGCCGAGGCCACCCTTCACCGCGTCGAACGCGAAGACAACCGCGAGGCGCTGAAGGCCATGGTGCGGGCCATCGACGAAAGCTCGCGCGCGGCGGGGCAGTTGCTGGATCATGCCATGATTACCTTCCGGGCGGACCATCTGGAGCGCGAGGAGATCGATCTGGTCATCCTGATCCGTGAACTGGTTCAACGCCTGAACCCGATTGCCGAAATGAAAGAGTTGACACTGTCCCTGACCGGTGAGCCGTCGGTTCCCTATTCGGGCGACCCGATCCTGATCCAGAATGCCGTGCGGAACATGATCGATAACGCGATGAAATATGCGCCGTCCGACAGCACTGTCGAAATCACGATCATCGCGCATCCGGACCCGCAGATTCAGGTGCGCGATGCAGGTCCCGGCTTTCCGCCTGACGAAATCGACACGCTGACGCGCCGGTTCGAACGTGGTCAGAACGCGGCAGGGACCATCGGGTCCGGTCTGGGGCTGACGATCGCGCAGGACGTGGCGACCGCGCACGGAGGGTCATTGATCCTCAAGAACCGCTCGAAGGGGGGCGCATGCGTTATCTTATCGCTCTAGTCGTATTACTTCTTCCCTTTGCCGGGTGGGCCGATGATTGGGAAGATCGCCTGATCTTTAACGAAGGCGCCGAGGGTCCGCGCCTACGTGTCATCTCCAGCACCGATACGGTTTTGTTTGCCCCCGTGATCGAAGGGTTCGTGGCCGAAAACCCCCTAATCAGTATCGAATATCTCGTCTCTGGCACCGCGGACATCAACCGGCGGGTTCGGGCCACGCCCGAGGCGTTCGATGTGATCATCTCCAGCGCCATGGACTTGCAGTTGAAATTGGCAAATGACGGGTTTGCCCTGCCGATCGAGGACGTCCCGGCGCCAAGCTGGGCGCAGTGGCACCACAGCTTGTTTGCCTTCACCTCGGAACCGGCAACCATTGTGATCAACCGCGCCGCTTTTGAGGGGCAGCCGATACCACAAACCCGGCAGGGACTGATTGAAGCTTTGCGAGAACGACCCGAGGAGTTTCGGGGCAAGGTCGGCACTTACGATGTCCGCCAGTCCGGTCTGGGATATCTGTTTGCAACGCAAGACGCGCGCGCGTCCGAGACCTATTGGCGGCTGATGGAGGTCATGGGGGGCTTGGACGTGCGCCTTTATTGCTGTTCGGGCGAAATGATCAATGACCTTGCGGACGGAACCATACTTGTTGCCTACAATGTTCTTGGGAGTTACGCGGCTGTGCGCGCCGAAGGAAAGGATGCCCTTGAGGTCGTGCTGCCGTCAGATTTTCAAACCGTTATGATGCGTACGGCCATGGTCTCGAAAGCGACGGCTGAACCACGCGCGGCGGAAATGTTGTTGCGTTATCTTGTGGCCGAACGACCTGCCGTGGCCGAAGGGAGCAGCCCTCTTCCCCTCTTGCAGCCAAGTACCGGAGCAAATGGGCGAGAAACGATTAGCCTCGATCCCGCGTTGCTGACGTTTCTGGACGGTTTGAAAAGAACAAAGTTCCTGTCCGCCTGGGAAGATGCGGTCATTCAGTAAAGCCGTTCTGATGGCGGCTGCGGAAGTACAAGGCACAGATCAGACAAGGCCCGTCATTCTGGCGGCAATCGGTTTTCCTGTCCAACATACAATTGTCCCAATCAATTCCGTTTGCTAACGTCGCTTTCGCGTCGGGGAGGGCGCGCAAACCCAAATGCTGGACTATTCGCATAACGCCTTGCTTGTTGCGGCGTCGCTGGCCGTGGCGATGATGGCTGGATTCACCGGGCTTTACCTGACGCATGGGGCGTCCAAGCTGGACGATCAGAAGCGCAAACTAGTCGTCGCGCTGGCCGCGATCATTCTGGGCGGCGGAATCTGGTCAATGCATTTTGTGGCCATGCTTGGGCTGCAACTGCCGATCTTGTTTTACTACGATGCGCTGATCACCCTGATTTCTGCGTTGGTTGCGATCCTGATGGTCGGTCTGGCGCTGCTGATCCTGCATTTTCGCCCGCGCACGATGGGGACAATTTTTGTCGCTGGGGTGATCGTGGGTCTCGGCATCGTTGTTATGCATTATGTCGGCATGGCCGGGATGGAGTTGTGTCGCCCCGTGTACACGGCATGGGACGTGGCGATTTCGACGCTGGCGTCGGTTATTCTGTCGGTGCTGGCGATCTGGGTGGCCTATGACAATCGTACGCAACGCAACATTTTGCTGGGGACGGTGTGTTTCGGGCTGGCGGTTTTCACCATGCATTTCGTCGCCACCGGTCTGACCGACTTTGTCGCAAGCGACGCTGCGGGCCGAGCTGGGCCCGCGTTGAACAATCAGGTGCTGGCGATGGGCGTGACGGTGGCCGTATTTCTGATCTGCGGTGCATTCCTTTTGACCGGCATCACCTTCATCGAACCCGCGCCGTCGCCGGCAGCTCCAACCACGGCTGAACCCAGCCCTGCGCCTGAGCCCACTGCGCTTCGCGCAGGCGTTCCGTTCGAGCGGGAAGGTCAGACGTTCTTTGCCGAGCCCGCGCGGATTGCCGCGATCCGGGCAGAAGGGCATTACACTGTTCTGTACATGGGTGCCGAGAAGCTGTTTTGCCCATGGTCTATCACTGAGGCCGAAACAAGGCTCCAACCTGATGGGTTCTTACGGGCGCATCGCAGCTATCTGGTGAACCCAAAACATGTCTCGAGTTTTGAGCGCCACAAGGACAACGGCACCTGCTATTTTGACGGGGTCGACGCGTTGACCAAGGTTCCGGTCAGCCGATCCCGTCTGACGGACATTCGCGAGGCGCTGGGCTTGTAATCGCAGCTCGTGCAGCTCATTCGCATTTCGTGAAACAAGCCGCGCCCCCCGTTTCCGCTGACTGGAATGGCTGACTTCAGCGTTCTTTCCTTACCCATAGGTCCCCCAAGGCATACCGCTCGGACCCAGGGAGGAAAAACATGATACCAGCCGGTTTTGAGTATCACCGGCCAGGCGACATCGCCTCGGCCATCGGCATTCTACAAGAGCACGGAGATGAAGCGCGCGTGATCGCGGGCGGGCACAGCCTGATCCCCATGATGAAACTGCGCATGGCTGAGATGGGCCATCTGGTTGATCTGCAGGCCATCGAAGAACTCAAGGGCATTGAGGTCGGCGCGGACACCGTGACACTTGGCGCGATGGTGACACAGCACGAGCTGATCACGCATTACGGTTTGGCAGAGGCCATACCGTTGATTCGTGAAGCTGCGCTGCAGATCGCGGACCCGCAGGTACGTTATATGGGTACTGTTGGCGGCAACGTAGCCAATGGCGACCCGGGCAATGACATGCCGGGCTTGATGCAATGCCTTAACGCCACGTTTGAACTGTCTGGTCCTGATGGCGCCCGCAGTGTCGACGCACGGGACTTCTATGAGGCCGCGTATTTCACCGCGCGTGAGGATGAGGAAATCCTGACCCGGATTTCGATCCCCGTGCCGGGCGCGGGCGTGGGTCAGGCCTATGAAAAGCAGAAACGCAAGATCGGCGACTACGCGACCGCGGCGGCGGCTGTGATGGTTGGCAACGGTCGGGCTTCGGTTGCGATGACCAATCTGGCGGATACGCCGATCTGGTCCGAAAGCGCAAGCAACGCGCTGGCTGACGGGGACATCAGCGGCTGCGTCACCGCGATGCTGAGCGCCATCGACCCAGTCGCCGACAATCGCGGGCCTGTCGAGTTCAAGAAACACGTGGCCGCCGTGATGCTGCGCCGCGCCATCGACCGTGCGCAAAGCCGCGCGGGTTGAGGGGAGGAAACAATGTCGAAAATGCACGTAAAACTCACCGTGAATGGCAAACAGGTCGAAGGACTGGCTGAGCCGCGCACACTGTTGATCCATTTCCTGCGGGAAGATCTGAAAATCACCGGCCCGCATATCGGCTGCGAAACCAGCCATTGCGGGGCTTGCACGGTGGACATTGACGGTAAATCCGTCAAATCCTGCACCACCTTCGTAGCGCAGGTGAACGGTGCCGATATCACCACTGTCGAAGGGCTGACCAATGACGATGGCAGCCTTGGCGTTCTGCAGGAAATGTTCCGCGAACATCATGGGCTGCAGTGCGGTTTCTGCACACCGGGGATGATCACCCGCGCGCACCGCTTACTGCAGGAAAACCCAAACCCGACCGAGGAAGAAATCCGCTTTGGTATGGCCGGCAACCTGTGCCGCTGCACCGGGTATCAAAACATCGTCAAGGCGATCTCGGCCTCGGCTGACATGCTGAAGGCTCAGAAGGAGGCCGCGGAATGAACGATCAAACCATGACCCCCGAAGAACGCGCCGCCAACCTCAAAGGGATGGGCAGCTCGCGCAAACGCGTTGAGGATGTGCGCTTTACCCAAGGCAAGGGTAACTATGTCGATGACATCAAGCTGGATGGCATGCTGTTCGGCGCTTTCGTCCGCTCGCCCTATGCGCACGCTCGCGTTGTCGGTGTGAAGAAAGAGGCCGCGCTGGCCGTGCCAGGTGTTGTTGCCGTGTTGACAGCCGAGGATCTGGCGCCGCTGGGTCTGCATTGGATGCCGACGCTCGCGGGTGACAAGCAAATGGTGCTGGCCGATGGCAAGGTTCTGTTTCAGGGCCAGGAAGTCGCCTATGTCGTTGCTGAAAATAGGTACATCGCGGCGGATGCGGCTGAACTGGTCGAAGTTGATTACGAAGAACTGCCCGTTCTGACCGACCCTTTCGAGGCTCTGAAATCGGACGTTGTCCTGCGTGAAGACCTTGCGGGTCAGACCGAAGGCGCCCACGGGCCGCGCAAGCATCACAACCACATTTTCACCTGGGAACAGGGCGACAAAGATGCGACCGAAGCGGTTCTGGGTGAAGCCGATGTCGTGGCCGAAGAGATGGTTTATTACCATCGGACCCACCCATGCCCGTTGGAGACATGCGGCTGTGTCGCTTCAATGGATAAGGTGACCGGCAAGCTGACGCTCTATGGCACCTTCCAGGCCCCGCACGCGATCCGGACCGTTGTGTCCCTGATCTCTGGCCTTGCCGAGCACAATATCCGGGTGATCAGCCCTGATATCGGCGGTGGCTTCGGTAACAAGGTTGGTGCCTATGCCGGCTATGTCTGCTCGGTCGTCGCCTCGATTGTCACCGGCCAGCCGGTGAAATGGGTCGAGAACCGGATGGAAAACCTGATGTCCACCGCCTTTGCGCGTGACTACTGGATGCAGGGCAAGATCGCCGCGACCAAAGATGGGAAGATAACCGGTCTTTGGTGTCATACGACAGCGGATCATGGTGGATTTGACGCCTGCGCCGACCCGACCAAATTCCCGGCCGGGTTCATGAACATCTGCACCGGGTCCTATGACATCCCGACTGCTTATCTTGCTGTGGATGGTGTCTACACCAACAAGGCACCGGGCGGTGTGGCCTATCGTTGCTCGTTCCGGGTAACCGAAGCTGCCTATTTCATCGAACGGATGATCGAGGTTCTGGCCATCAAGCTGAACATGGACGCGGCCGAGTTGCGTCGTATTAACTTCATCAAGGCCGATCAGTTCCCGTACCAGTCCGCGCTGGGTTGGGAGTATGACTCGGGTGATTATCACACTGCGTGGGATAAGGCGTTGAAGGCCGTGGATTATGAAGGTCTGCGGGCGGAACAGGCGCAGCGGATCGAGGACTTCAAAGCCGGAAAGACCCGCAAACTGCTGGGCATCGGCTTGACGCATTTCACCGAAATTGTCGGGGCCGGACCGGTCAAGAACTGCGATATCCTCGGTCTGGGTATGTTCGACTCCTGCGAAATCCGCATCCACCCGACCGGCTCCGCCATCGCGCGGCTGGGGACGATCTCTCAGGGTCAGGGCCATGCCACGACCTTTGCCCAGATCATCGCCAGTGAGATCGGCTTGCCTGCCGACGATATCACGCTGGAGGAAGGTGACACCGACACCGCGCCTTATGGGCTTGGGACCTATGGGTCTCGGTCGACACCTGTGGCCGGTGCGGCAACGGCGATGGCCGCCCGCAAAATCCGCGCCAAGGCGCAGATGATCGCAGCCTACTTGCTGGAGGTGCATGACGACGACGTTGAATGGGACGTGGACCGGTTCTCAGTCAAAGGCGCGCCAGAGCGGTTCAAGACCATGAAGGAAATCGCCTTCGCTGCCTACAATCAGGCAATCCCAGGCCTGGAACCCGGTCTGGAGGCTGTCAGCTACTATGACCCGCCAAACATGACCTATCCGTTCGGGGCTTATATCTGCGTCATGGAGATCGACGTGGATACCGGCGAATGGGACGTTCGGCAGTTCTATGCGCTGGATGATTGCGGCACCCGGATCAACCCGATGATCATCGAGGGGCAGGTTCATGGTGGTGTGACCGAAGCGCTGGCTATCGCGATGGGCCAGGAAATTGCCTATGATGAGATGGGCAATGTTAAGACCGGTACGTTGATGGACTTTTTCCTGCCGACCGCATGGGAGACGCCGAACTTTACGACCGATCATACGGTGACGCCATCTCCGCACCATCCGATCGGTGCCAAGGGCGTGGGTGAAAGCCCGAATGTCGGTGGCGTGCCCGCGTTCTCGAACGCGGTACATGATGCATTCCGCCCGTTTGGTCTTGTTCAGAGTCACATGCCGCATGACCATTGGCGTATCTGGAAGATCGCCAACGGTTTGGGAATGCATGGGTGATAAGGTTCGAACCGGTGACACCGGTCCGATCGAAGCGAGGGGGCTCTGCCCCCTCGAACCCCCGGGATATTTTGGGCCAGATGAAGATTGGATCCTGGATTGACTTTTACTGATGTACAGTGCGGGTTGGCCGCGCAAGGATATGTCGCCGATGATCGGTTGGCTATGGCGTTACATTTGGCGCAGCATCTCGGGCGACCATTGCTGCTGGAAGGTCCCGCTGGAGTGGGAAAAACCGAAGTGGCCAAGGCTTTGGCGGGGTGGCAGGACGCCCGGCTGATCCGGTTGCAGTGCTATGAAGGACTGGATGCCAGCCACGCCATTTACGAATGGAACTATCAGCGTCAACTACTAGCGATCAGAGCGAGTGAAGCGCAGGGTGGAACGACCGAAGCACAACTGTTTTCGGACGCGTACCTTATGAAACGACCTTTGTTAGAGGCTATTTCGCAGGATGCCCCGCCGGTTCTGCTGATTGATGAAATCGACCGGTCGGATGAGGAGTTTGAGGCGTATCTGCTGGAAATTCTTTCGGACTTTCAAATTACGATACCGGAGCTTGGAACGCTAAAGGCACGTTCGCGCCCCACCGTTATCCTGACGGCGAATGGGACACGAGATCTGTCCGACGCGTTGCGGCGTCGGTGCCTGTACAGTTTCCTCGATTACCCGTCACGTGAAACGGAAATGGCGATCCTGAAAGCCCGTATGCCCGAAGTTGAAGGGTTGCTGGCGCGTCAGATTATTGGCGTCGTGCAGGCATTGCGCAAAGAGGATTTGGAAAAGACCCCCGGCATCGCCGAGATGTTGGATTGGGCGGCGGCCCTTTCGGGGTTGGGTGTCAACGACATGGCGCAATCCCGTGAAGAGGTTCAAGCGACCCTTGTCTGCCTTCTGAAAACCGCAGCCGACTATGACGCTGCCCCGCCCGAAGTGATGGATCGCCTGATTGGAAAGGTGGCGTGATGCAGGTCACCCGATTCCCCTCTCGCGCGTCTGGTTTGGCGGATCGCATGTCCGGCTTCATCGCGCATTTGCGTATGAACGGAATGCGCGTCGGGCCGGCTGAAACCGGGGATGCATTGGTTGCTTTGGCGGGGATTGAGGCGACGGATGTCAGACAGGCCCAGCAGGCGCTTTGCGTGTTGCTGGCCAGCGACGCCGACGATTGGCGGCGGTTCGATGACCTGTTCGAAGCCTATTGGTTCAACACCGGCAAGCAACGTACGGGAACCGCCCAAACGGCTCATGTACGGGTTCAATCCGCCAAGCCGATGATCTGGCAGCAGGAAAGCCAGGATGTTCAGGAAGCCGATACCGCAACGGATCAGACCGCCGCACCTGATACCGGCGACGGGGAGGCCGTGGGGAGAGACGGGAAGCTTATCGCAACCCGTACGGCCAACCTGTCGCGTCGGGATTTGCGCGAGTTGATGGATGAAGACGCGCTGAGGCAGACCGAGCAAGCCGCAACCGCCATCGCGCGCGCTATTCGCGACCGGCGTTCGCGAAGGCGCAAACAGGCGCTGCGAGGGCCTGCTTTGGATATGCGCCGCATACAGCGGGCCAGCCTTGCGCGGGGCGGAGAACCAATGGACCTGTACCGTCGCGCCCGTCCGCCGCGCCCGATGCGTATTGTGGTGTTATGCGATGTCAGTGGATCGATGACGGTCTATTCGCGGGTTTTTCTGGCCTTCCTCAAAGGCCTGATTGGCAGTGGAACAGAGGCGGACGCTTATCTTTTTCATACCCGCCTGATGCGCGTCACGGATGCGCTGCGCGACCACGACTCGTTACGCGCGGCAGGGCGGTTATCGCTGATGGCCGAGGGGTTTGGTGGTGGCACTGACATTTCGGGCAGTCTTGAGCAATTTCTGAGTGGATATGGAGCGCGTGCTCTGAACGGGCGGACCGTCGTTCTGATTCTGTCCGATGGCTATTGCAGTTCCGATCCGCAGGCGCTGGGCGACGTTTTGGCGCGCGTTCGTCGTAAGGCGCGACGGATCGTGTGGTTAAATCCGCTGAAAGGCTGGCGCGACTACCAACCCATCGCCGCCGCAATGCAGGCCGCAGAACCGCATTTGGATGCGCACCTGCCCGCCAACACGCTTGAAGCGTTGGCAGCGCTTGAGCCGCAATTTCGAAAGCTGTGAAAGGAACTCTCATGGCCAGTTTCGACATATTCGACACAATTGAACAGCTGCGCAAAACCGACGAAGCCTTCTGCGTGGCCACAGTGTTGCGCACAGCAGATGCAACCTCGGCCAAGGCTGGGGGTAAAGCTGCGATTACAAAAAACGGACAAATCCTGGGGCATCTGGGCGGGGGCTGCGTTCAACGCGCGGTTCGATCCTCGGCACAGCAGGCGCTGGCCAGTGGCGAACCGCAGATGATCCGGGTCAAACCTTCGGAAAAGGTAGTGAACATGACCGACTCTGACGGCGTTCAGACGTTCAAAAGCGGATGCCCGTCCGGTGGCACGGTCGATCTGCTTGTGGAACCCTATCAGCACGCCCCGCGTCTGGTGATTTTTGGAGAATCACCGATCGCAACGGCTTTGGCGGCGCACGCGGCGCTGGCCGGGTTCCGTGTCTGTGTGAGCGAAGGTGCAGAGACAGACGAGAATCTCCAACTGTTCACACCAGAAACCATAGGTGACCTGGGGATCGAGGCGCGGGATTTCGTCGTTGTCGCCTCGCAGGGGCAAGGGGATGCCGCTGCTTTGGCTGCTGCTCTTCAAACGGACGCTGCCCGTGTGTCGATGGTCGCCAGTCGCCGCAAAGCGGATACGCTGACTGCAAAACTGATCACGCAAGGCCTGGACCCGGTGCGGGCTGCGCAGCTCAAATCGCCAGCAGGGTTGGATATCCATGCGATCGACCCGCATGAAATCGCCGTGTCGATCCTCGCCGAAGTTGTGCTTTGGCGAAACAGTGACAAATCCAAAAAGGAGTCCCATGATGAGAAACGTGCTTAAGCGCTTGCGGTCGCTATGGCCCGCGCGTCCCGAACAAACTCCGCAAGAGGCGACGGAAACCGCGCTTCTGGTTTACCCAAGATGTTGTTGAACAAAGGAAATATGAATGGAACTGAGTGACGAAGTTCGCATCGCTGCCCCGCGGGACGTGGTGTATCAGGCGCTGAACAACCCAGATATCCTGCAGGAGTGCATTCCGGGTTGTGAAGAGCTGATCCAAAACTCGCCCGAAGAACTAGAGGCCAAGGTGGTTCTGAAAATCGGGCCGGTCAAAGCACGTTTTGCAGGTGCAGTAACATTGGACAACTCCAATGCGCCCGACGGGTTTTCGCTGACGGGCGAAGGCAAAGGGGGTGCTGCCGGGTTCGCCAAGGGCGGCGCAGACGTGACGCTGACCGAAGACGGTGATGAAACCGTGCTGGCTTATACCGCCAAGGTCGACGTCGGTGGGAAGATCGCCCAATTGGGCAGCCGGTTGATCGCTGGCACTGCCAAAAAGCTGTCGGGCAAGTTCTTCACCCGGTTCGGCGAAGTTGTTTCCGAACAATCGGTCACCTGAACGCAATGGCCGGGCTGGCCTTGCCCGGCCCGAATCCCACTAATACCGGTCAACATGAACGCAATTATTGCGGTCACCAAGTACAGTTATTCGAGTTTGAGGGATTTGGTGCCCAGGAGAGGACTCGAACCTCCACGTCCATACGGACACTAGCACCTGAAGCTAGCGCGTCTACCAATTCCGCCACCTGGGCAGGTGTCGTGGAGGGGCGTTTAAGCCTACTGGCGGGGAGGGTCAACCAGATTCGGGAAGTTTTTTGAAAGTTTTTTTGACCCATCTGGATTCTGCTTGAATTGACGGGTTTTTTCGCCGGCGCGCGGCGTTATTGCGCCTTGTTTGACAAGCCGCAGAGCGGTAGATCGGATCAGGACCTATCAGCAGGAGCCCACTCATGTCCAAAATGGTCACGATTTTTGGCGGATCCGGATTTGTCGGCAGATATATTGCTCGGCGCTTGGCGAGCGAGGGATGGCGCGTCAGAGTCGCGGTGCGGCGACCCAATGAGGCAATGTTCGTCAAAACCTACGGAGTTGTCGGCCAGGTCGAGCCAATCCTGTGCAACATTCGCGACGATGCCTCGGTGGCTGTGGCGATGCACGGGGCCGACGCGGTTGTAAACTGCGTGGGCGTGTTGAACGAACTGGGCAAAAACGCATTCGATGCAGTTCAGGCTGACGGGGCCGAGCGGATCGCGCGCACAGCTGCCGAGCAGGGCATTTCCCGGATGGTGCATATTTCAGCCATTGGCGCGGACGCTGAATCCAACAGCATGTATTCACGGACCAAAGCGCATGGAGAGGCCGGTGTACTGGCCAATATGCCGGGCGCAATCATCATGCGACCGTCGGTCATTTTCGGAACCGAGGATCAGTTCTTTAACCGTTTTGCCGGGATGACCCGTATGGGCCCGTTCCTGCCTTTGGTCGGAGCCGAGACAAAGTTCCAGCCCGTTTATGTGGACGATGTGGCGAAGGCCGCGGTTCAGGGCGTTCTGGGCCACGCTGAGCCCGGTGTGTATGAACTTGGCGGGCCCGAGGTGAAAACCTTCCGCGCGTTGATGCAGCAGATGCTGGACGTGATTCACCGCCGCCGTGTTATCGTCGGAATCCCCTTCTTCGCAGCCCGGATCATGGCGGGCGTGCTGGACATGCTGAAATTCGTCAGTTTCCAACTGTTCCCGAACCACAT
Organism: Ruegeria sp. BF12; assembly: GCF_056538705.1. Classification (NCBI taxonomy): domain Bacteria; kingdom Pseudomonadati; phylum Pseudomonadota; class Alphaproteobacteria; order Rhodobacterales; family Roseobacteraceae; genus Ruegeria; species Ruegeria sp. BF12. The sequence goes on from NZ_JBQFTP010000021.1 coordinate 20,704, forward strand.
TCTGACACGCGATCAGCTGAAGAACCTGCGTCGCGATAATGTGGTGTCCGATGGGGCCAAAGGGTTTGCTGATCTCGGGATCGAACCTGCGACGCTGGAATCCGTGCTGCCGGATTACCTTTGGAAATTCCGCCCGTCGGGTCAGTATGATGACATCCAGAACTCGGCCAACAACCTGCGGACCTGATCAGCTGTAGGCAATCACCAGCAAGACGGCACCAAGGATCACGCGATAAATGACATAGGGCGTGAAGCTGACGCTGCGCAGAAGGCGCATCATCAGGGTCAATGCCAGCAGAGCCGAGATAAAGGCAAAGAGCGCCGCGATAGCTCCGTCTCGGGCCAATTGGGCGTCTGCTTCGCGGATCACGTCGACCGACAGCAGAACGCCAGAGGCCAGAATGGTCGGGATCGACATCAGCATTGCAATCCGTGCGCCATCCTCACGCGTGTAGCCCAATTGCCGGGCGCCCGTGATCGTGATGCCTGACCGGGACGTCCCCGGTATCAGCGCCAAAACCTGCCACAAACCCATGATCAGCGCGTCGCGCAGGCCCCAGTCGCCGGCTTCTTTGGTTTGGGGGCCTTTCTGATCCATCCAATACAGCACAAGACCAAACCCCAGCATCGTCCAACCGATAACGGCCATCGAACGGAATGACTCGATCAGGCCGGTTTTGTATAAAATGGCCCCGGCGATGACAGTTGGGATCGTGGCGATGATCAACCCCATGGCCAGCTGCGCCTGCGGAGTGTCGACACGGCCCGTCAGTGCTCGGGGCAAGCCGGCAATGGCCTGTTTCACGTCGGACCAGAAATAAAGGATTACGGCACCCAAAGTGCCCACATGCACGGCCACGTCGATGGCCAGCCCCTGATCGTCCAGCCCGGTCAGGCTGGGCAAAAGGATAAGATGCCCAGACGAAGAGATCGGCAAAAATTCGGTGATACCCTGAATAATTGCCGCGAGAATCAATTGAAAAAGACTCATCTGCCCTGCCGCGTAATCGTTACGTCTTGTTTGGGTTCAATGGGTATAAGTGTGCCGTCGAAAAGAAAAGCGCGCATATAGGTCCGAATCGGAACTAAAAAACGCAATAAATTCCAACTCGGTTCAGAATTTCGCGGATTTTTTCCAAATTAGGTCAGTACAGTTGACTTTTCATCTGATTTCCCATCTCGTAAAGAGACCCGACCAAGCCAATTCATGGAGTTTGACCCGTGGCCAAGCAACCGATGCTGAAATTTGTGCAGATCGACCGTGTCATGCCCGAAAAGCGTGCTGCAGAAGATCGCAAAGAAGATTTTGATGAAATCTACGCCGAATTCGCAGCCGAGAAGGCCAAGGAGCAGGCCAGTCGGTGCAGCCAGTGTGGTGTTCCTTATTGTCAGTCTCATTGCCCATTGCACAACAACATCCCGGATTGGTTGCGTCTGACGGCGACCGGGCGCTTGGAAGAGGCCTATCAGACCAGCCAGGCCACCAACACGTTCCCCGAAATCTGTGGCCGTATCTGCCCACAGGACCGTCTGTGTGAAGGCAACTGTGTGATTGAGCAATCGGGCCACGGCACGGTCACAATCGGGACAATCGAAAAGTACATCACCGACACCGCGTGGGACAAAGGCTGGGTCAAGCCAACGGCACCGGGTGCAGAGCGCGGTGAAAGCGTCGGCATCATCGGCGGTGGTCCCGGCGGTCTGGCTGCCGCCGACATGCTGCGCCGTGCCGGTATTCAAGTCACCGTCTATGACCGTTATGACCGTGCTGGCGGCCTGCTGATGTATGGCATTCCGGGCTTCAAGCTGGAAAAGGACATCGTTCAGCGCCGCAACGACCTGTTGGCCGATGGCGGAGTCGAGTTCGTGCTGAATTGCGATGTCGACGCCGCCAAGTTCGACGAAATCCGTGCCAAGCATGACGCCGTGATCATCGCAACCGGTGTCTACAAGTCTCGCGACTTGACCATGCCCGGAAGCGGTCTGAACGGGATTGAAAAAGCGATCGATTTCCTGACCGCCTCGAACCGCAAGAGCTTTGGCGACGACGTTGAGGATTTCGACAACGGTCGTCTGAATGCAGAAGGCAAGAAAGTTGTCGTTATTGGTGGTGGCGATACCGCAATGGACTGCGTGCGAACGTCGATCCGTCAGGGCGCGACCTCGGTCAAATGCCTGTATCGGCGCGATCGTGCGAACATGCCGGGTTCGCAGCGCGAAACGCAGAACGCCGAGGAAGAAGGCGTAATCTTCGAATGGCTGAGCGCGCCCAAGGGCTTTACCGGAGACGACACCGTATCTGGCGTGATGGTTCAGAAGATGCGTTTGGGTCAGCCCGACGCGACAGGCCGTCAGGCACCGGAAGTGATTGAAGGCGCGGATTACGTCGAAGAGGCCGATCTGGTCATCAAGGCACTGGGTTTCGAGCCCGAGGACCTGCCGATGCTATTCGGCCAACCCGATTTGCCCGTGACCCGCTGGGGCACCGTAAAGGCCGCGTTCCAGACCGGCGAGACCGAGATGGACGGTGTTTACGCCATTGGTGACATCGTGCGTGGTGCGTCACTGGTGGTCTGGGCAATCCGCGACGGACGTGATTGCGCCGATGCGATCATCGACCGTTTCAACAGCAGGGCCGCCGTGGCCGCCGAGTAACCATCAGCCCAGCGACAGGAGCGTCAGAAATGACCGAATTGCAAGGCCAATGCATGTGCGGCGCGGTGACGGTGACCGCAACCCCCGCGCGGGATGCGCTGGGGGCGTGCCATTGCGACCAATGCCGCCGCTGGACCAGTTCGATGCTGGTGACATTTCCGGCGCAGCCCGGCTATGCCGCCCTGGGGCCGGTGAAGACTTTTACCTCGTCCGACTGGGCCGAACGCGCCTTTTGCGAGGTTTGCGGTTCGGCCCTTTGGTACCGGATCACCCTGCCGGGCGAAATGCACGGCCAGACACAAATGGCGGCCGGCCTGTTTGAAAACGCAGCCGGAAACGACCTGAAACTTGAACTCTATATCGACAAAAAGCCCGGGGGCTACGCGTTCGAAGGCGAACGGAACCAGATGACCAAAGCCGAGGTCGAAGCCATGTATGCCCCGTCCGAAAAAGGAGACAGCCAATGACTAAATATGATGCCGATTGGGTGCGGGCCGAAGAAGCCAAACGCCAATGGATGGCAGAAAACGGTCTCTATTCCGAGGAAGAAGAGCATTCCTCCTGTGGTGTAGGACTTGTTGTTTCCATTGACGGAAAGAAAAGCCGCAAGGTTGTCGATGCAGGCATCGATGCGCTCAAGGCGATCTGGCACCGTGGTGCTGTGGACGCTGACGGCAAGACCGGCGACGGCGCGGGCATTCATGTACAGATCCCGGTGCCCTTCTTCTATGATCAGATCCGTCGCACAGGTCACGAGCCCAATCTGGATGAACTCATCGCCGTTGGTCAGGTCTTTCTGCCCCGCACCGATTTCGGCGCGCAGGAGCGGTGCCGGACCATCGTGGAAACCGAAGTTCTGCGCATGGGCTACTACATCTATGGTTGGCGCCATGTGCCGGTCGATGTGACTTGCCTGGGCGAAAAGGCAAACGCTACCCGCCCCGAGATCGAGCAGATTCTGATCTCGAACTCCAAGGGCGTGGACGAAGAGACGTTTGAGCGTGAACTGTATGTCATCCGTCGCCGCATCGAAAAGGCTGCCACAGCTGCGGGAATTTCGGGTCTGTATCTGGCGTCGCTGTCCTGCCGCTCGATCATCTACAAAGGCATGATGCTGGCCGAGCAGGTCGCCGTGTTTTACCCCGACCTGATGGACGAACGCTTTGAATCGGCCTTTGCGATCTATCACCAGCGCTATTCGACCAACACCTTCCCGCAGTGGTGGCTGGCTCAGCCGTTCCGCATGCTGGCCCATAACGGCGAGATCAACACGCTGAAGGGCAACATCAACTGGATGAAAAGCCATGAGATCCGCATGGCCAGCGGGACCTTTGGCGACTACGCCGAAGACATCAAGCCGATCATCGCAGGCGGATCATCGGATTCGGCCGCATTAGACTCGGTTTTCGAAGTTCTGGTACGCGCCGGACGCTCAGCGCCCATGGCGAAAACCATGCTGGTCCCGGAAAGCTGGTCCAAGCAGGCGGTCGAGTTGCCACAGGCATGGCGTGACATGTACTCCTACTGCAACTCGGTGATGGAGCCGTGGGACGGCCCTGCAGCCCTGGCGATGACCGATGGTCGTTGGGTTTGCGCAGGTCTGGACCGGAACGGTCTGCGCCCGATGCGCTATGTGGTGACCGGCGACGGCCTTGTGATCGCTGGGTCCGAGGCCGGAATGGTGCCGATCGATGAGGCCACCGTGACCGAGAAAGGCGCGCTTGGGCCGGGCCAGATGCTGGCCGTCGACATGAAGAAGGGCAAGCTGTTTCGCGACACCCAGATCAAGAACAAACTGGCCGCTGCGCTGCCGTTCGGTGAGTGGGTCGGCAAGATCAACGATCTGGATGACACACTGGCTGGTGTGACCGAAGCCCCGATCTTTGCAGGTGCAGAGCTGCGCAAGCGACAGATCGCGGCGGGTTATTCGGTCGAAGAACTGGAGCAGATCCTCGCCCCGATGGCGGAAGACGGCAAAGAGGCTCTGGCCTCGATGGGCGACGACACGCCCTCGGCGGTTCTGTCCAAGCAGTACCGGCCACTCAGCCATTTCTTCCGGCAGAACTTCAGCCAGGTAACAAATCCGCCGATCGATTCGTTGCGCGAGTACCGCGTGATGTCGCTGAAAACGCGGTTCGCCAACCTCAAGAACGTGTTGGATGAAGACAGCAGCCAGACCGAGATCGTCGTTCTGGAAAGCCCCTTCGTCGGCAACGCGCAATGGGACAAGCTTGTCGAAACCTTCGATGCGCCGCTGGCTGAAATCGACTGCAGTTTCGAGCCCGGTCAAGGCGCGCTGAGCGCTGCATTGGCTCGTGTTAGAGCTGAAGCAGAAGAAGCTGTGCGCTCGGGCGCAGGGCATCTGGTGCTGACGGACATGCACTCGGGCGAAGGCCGGGTTGCGATGCCGATGATCCTGGCGACCAGCGCTGTGCACTCACACCTGACCCGCCAGGGTTTGCGGACCTTCTGCTCGCTGAACGTGCGGTCGGCGGAATGTGTCGACCCGCATTACTTTGCTGTGTTGATCGGCTGCGGTGCGACCGTGGTGAACGCCTATTTGGCCGAAGACTCGCTGGCTGACCGCATTGATCGCGGCCTGCTGGACGGCACGCTGACCGAAAACGTCGCGCGCTATCGCGAGGCGATTGACCAGGGCCTGCTGAAGATCATGGCCAAGATGGGTATCTCGGTGATCTCGTCCTATCGCGGTGGTCTGAACTTTGAAGCCGTCGGCCTCAGCCGCGCCATGGTGGCGGAATACTTCCCGGGCATGACCAGCCGGATTTCGGGTATCGGTGTGACCGGTATTCAGACCAAGCTTGAAGAAATCCACGCCAAAGGCTGGGATAGCGGTTTGGACGTGCTGCCCATTGGTGGTTTCTACAAAGCGCGGAAATCGGGTGAGACCCACGCGTGGGAAGCGACCTCGATGCATATGATGCAGATGGCCTGCAACCGTGCCTCGTATGAGCTGTGGAAGCAGTATTCGGCCAAGATGCAGTCGAACCCGCCGATCCATCTGCGCGACCTGATGGATTTCAAACCGCTGGGCAAGCCAGTGCCAATTGAAGAAGTTGAGTCGATCACTTCGATCCGCAAACGCTTTGTCACGCCGGGGATGTCGCTGGGCGCACTGTCGCCCGAGGCGCACAAGACGCTGAACGTGGCAATGAACCGGATCGGCGCCAAATCCGACTCAGGTGAGGGTGGTGAAGATCCGGCACACTTCGTTCCGGAGCCAAATGGCGACAACCCGTCGGCCAAGATCAAGCAGGTGGCCTCGGGCCGGTTCGGCGTGACCGCCGAATACTTGAACCAGTGTGAAGAACTGGAGATCAAAGTCGCCCAGGGTGCGAAACCTGGTGAGGGTGGTCAGCTGCCGGGCATGAAGGTCACCGACCTGATCGCGCGTCTGCGTCACTCGACCAAGGGCGTAACGCTGATCTCGCCGCCGCCGCACCATGACATCTACTCGATCGAGGATCTGGCGCAGCTGATCTATGACCTCAAGCAGATCAACCCGCGCTGCAAGGTGACGGTGAAACTGGTGGCCTCGTCGGGCGTTGGCACGATTGCCGCTGGCGTTGCAAAGGCCAAGGCGGATGTGATCCTGATCTCGGGCCACAACGGCGGCACAGGCGCGTCTCCCGCGACCAGCATCAAATACGCTGGTCTGCCATGGGAAATGGGCCTGACCGAAGCGCATCAGGTTCTGGCAATGAATAACCTGCGGGATCGCATCACTCTGCGGACCGATGGTGGACTGCGCACAGGCCGTGATATCGTCATGGCCGCGATGATGGGCGCCGAGGAATACGGTATCGGCACCGCTGCCCTGATCGCGATGGGCTGTATCATGGTGCGTCAGTGTCAGTCCAACACTTGCCCGGTCGGTGTATGTACGCAGGACGAATCCCTGCGGGCCAAGTTCACCGGCAATGCGGATAAGGTGGTGAACCTGATCACCTTCTACGCGCAGGAAGTGCGCGAGCTTCTGGCCAGCCTCGGTGCGCGCTCGATTGATGAAATCATCGGCCGCGCCGATCTGTTGGCGCAGGTCAGCCGTGGCTCGGCGCATCTGGACGATCTGGACCTCAACCCGCTGCTGATCACCGTCGATGGTGCACATGACATCGTCTACAACCGCGACAAGGATCGGAACGCGGTGCCGGATACTCTGGATGCCGAGATCGTCCGCGACGCGGCCCGGTTCTTGAAAGACGGTGAGAAAATGCAGCTGTCTTACGCGATCCAGAACACACACCGGACCGTGGGCACCCGTGTCTCCAGCCATATCGTGCAGAACTTTGGTATGCGGAACACGTTCCAACCCGACCACCTGCATGTGAAGCTGCAAGGCTCGGCCGGTCAGTCGCTTGGGGCCTTTGCGGCGCCCGGTCTGAAGCTGGAAGTGTCAGGTGATGCGAACGACTATGTGGGCAAGGGTCTTTCGGGCGGCATGATCGTCGTGCGTCCGCCGCAGGTCAGCCCGCTGAAGGCAGACGAGAACACCATCATCGGCAACACCGTCCTTTACGGCGCCACCGACGGCCACCTGTTCGCCGCCGGCCGGGCCGGTGAGCGGTTCGCAGTGCGTAACTCGGGCGCAACCGTAGTGATCGAAGGCTGCGGCTCGAACGGGTGTGAATACATGACCGGCGGGGTTGCAGTAATCCTGGGTGATATCGGTGCCAACTTTGGCGCGGGCATGACGGGCGGCATGGCCTATCTGTACGACCCCGAAGGCAAGGCCAAAGCGCTGATGAACATGGAAACACTGGTGACCTGCCCGGTGACCGTTGACCACTGGGAAGAGCAGCTGAAATCGCTGATCGAAACGCATCAGGCTGAAACTTATAGCCGCAAAGCCGCCGACATTCTGCAGCATTGGGATGTCGAAAAAGCCAACTTCCTGCAGGTCTGCCCGAAAGAGATGCTGAACAAGCTCAGCCATCCTCTGACCACCGAGGCAGCCGCTGTCCCGGCGGAATAAGCGGCCCGGCACCCTCTGATCAAAGAAACCCGCGTGTTACCTGAAACACGCGGGTTTTATCTATTTTCAACGAATTCTGTGTGTTTATTGCGTTTTTTTGCAGTTCGCGCCTAGCTAATGCCATAAATTATTCGGGATTTGCAGCCAAACTGCGTCCCAGCGTGATGAGCAGGCAGGAGCAGGCGCATGCCCACGACCTATACAGATCAGTTCTTTGAGCTGGATCCGGCGAACCCCGGTAACAACGGCACAGTTGTCGGGACGCCGCTGACGGTACAGTCTTTGGATATCGTGGATCAGAATGACAACGGCCTGGTCAACCGGTTGAACGGCGACTCGGTCGATGGGTCTGACATCACATCGACTTTTTTCAACGACATGGTGACGATCGAACTGAGTAATGGGACTCAGGTGACCTATACAGGGGTCACTTTCTATCTGGCCGATGGGCGCAGGGTCTTTACGCCCAATGGAAACCAGGTGCTGCAGAATGGAACGTTCGTCAGCTCGTCTTTCACGGATGTCAGCGATGACTTTGGTGACCCAAATGGATTTGGTTCGGTCGATATTGGCGGTGGCGATCTTGGCCCGCCCTGCTTCACACCCGGAACGTTGATTGATACGCCTGATGGTGCGCGACTTGTTGAGGATTTAAAGCCCGGAGATCTGGTTTCGACCGCCGACAATGGCCCCCAACCTTTGCTTTGGATTGGCAAAACCACGGTTGAAGCCACAGGCAAGTTGGCCCCGGTTCGGTTCGCGGCTGGGGTATTGGGGCTGAAACACCCTCTGACGGTTTCGCCGCAGCACCGGATGTTGGTTGAAGACTGGCGCGCTCCTTTCCTGTTTGGCCATTCCGAGGTGTTGATCGCAGCCCATTGCCTTGTCAACGGCGACACCGTCACCCGCGTGGAAGGCGGTCAGGTCGAGTATATTCATCTGCTGCTCTCGCAGCATGAGATCGTTACGGCCAATGGGGCGAAAAGCGAAAGCTATTATCCGGGTCACGCGATTTCGCAGGCGGACAAGGACGTTCAGGCCGAAGTTCTGCGCCTGTTTCCGGAACTGGGTCGCCGTCGCCCCACTTTGCCGGAAACCGCCCGGCCGGTTGTGCGCCCGCGCGAGGCGCGGGCCATCGCGATATAAACCGTTCCAAACCCCGTCGCCGCGTCGTATAGCAACAGCATGGCAAAAAAAGCAGCGCGCAAGTCGAGCAGTAAAAAAAGCAAGGCGTCAAAAACTAGGAAATCAATTGTCCCGCGGCTGCGTCTCTGGGCGACTCGCGTCGCTTTGGGCGCAGTGGTCTTTGTCGTCGGCTTGGTCCTTCTTTATTCGGTGATCAATCCGCCGGTGACCCATACGATCTGGTCCGAGTGGCGCCGTCTGGGCAAGGTCGAGCGGGATTGGATGCCGTTCGAAGAAATTTCTCCGATCATGGCGCGATCCGTTGTGGCGGCTGAGGATGCCAATTTCTGTCTGCACTGGGGCTTCGATGTCGAAGCCATCCGGGATGCACTGGAAGATGGCGGTAGCCGAGGCGCTTCGACCATTACCCAGCAAGTGGTGAAGAACGTTTTCCTGTGGCAGGGGCGTAGTTGGGTACGAAAAGCGCTCGAGACATCGATCACGCCCGTTGTCGAAATCTTCTGGAGCAAGCAGCGAATTCTTGAGGTCTATCTGAACGTTGCCGAAACCGGTCAGGGGGTGTTCGGGGTCGAGGCTGCGGCACAACGCTATTACGGCGTCAGCGCGGCCAATATGTCTCCGGTCCAGGCGGCGCGGCTGGCGGCAATCCTGCCGTCTCCGCGTAACAGATCGGTCACGGACCCCTCTGTGCGCACCCGAAGACGAGCAGCGGCCATTCTGGACGGAGCGGCCACCATCCGCGCAGATGGTCGCGCGGATTGTTTCGAGGATTGAAACCCTACGCCCCTCAAGGCTAAAGCTGGGGGGTATTCACTGGTTCGATTGGAAGCCCATGGCGCGTCTGTTTCACGTTCCCCTGTCCCCGTATTGCCGCAAGGTGCGCCTGTCGCTGGCGGAAAAAAAGATCGAAGTTGAGCTGGTCGAGGAACGATACTGGGAACAAGACCCCGATTTCCTGCGCCGTAACCCAGCCGGAAAAGTACCGGTTCTGCGGCTGGATGGGCAGGTCATGGCGGAAAGTGCGGCCATTTGTGAGTACATCGAGGAAACACGGCCCGAGCCTCCGCTGATGCCTAAATCCCCCGAAGCGCGGTACGAGGTGCGGCGTCTGGTAGGGTGGTTCGATGACAAGTTCCATCACGAGGTAACCTCGAAACTTCTGTATGAGCGGGTGAACAAGAAAGTGACCGGGCAGGGCTATCCGGACAGCAAGAACGTCAAAGCCGGGGCAAAGGCGATCAAGTATCACCTGGACTACATGGCGTGGTTGCTGGATCAACGTCGCTGGCTGGCCGGGGATCAGATGTCGCTCGCGGATTTTGCAGCTGCCGCGCATTTGTCGGCTTTGGATTATATCTCGGACGTGGATTGGAACCGCTCTCAGGCGGTCAAGGACTGGTACGCAAAGATCAAGTCGCGGCCTGCGTTCCGGTCAATTTTGGCGGATCAGGTGCCAGGGTTCCGGCCGCCGCCCCATTACGCTGATCTGGATTTCTGATAGGGTGTTGAGGGGGCTGTCTCCCCCTTATGGCCCCCTGGGTCAATTCACCCCCGAAGGTATTTTGGACCAGATGACGAACGGATCGGGTATGAAAGAAAAACTGGTGGCACAAGCGCTTGGCGAAGGATTTGTTTCCTGCCGGGTGTGTCGCCCTTGGGACGTGCCCGACGTACCACCTCGGTTAGAGGCGTTTCTGGAGGCCGGACACCACGGGCAAATGGGGTGGATGGCCGAACGAACCCATTGGCGTGGCGATCCGGCCGCGCTATGGCCCGAGGCCCGGTCTGTCATCATGCTGGCCGAAAGCTATACGCCCGAACATGATCCGACCGAAGTTCTGCAACACCCGGATAAGGCGGCGATATCCGTCTATGCGCAGAACAAAGATTACCACGATCTGGTCAAGAAGCGGCTGAAACGGCTGGCCCGCTGGTTGATTGCCGAAGCGGGTGGAGAAGTGAAGGTATTTGTCGATACTGCGCCCGTTCCGGAAAAGGCATTGGGTCACGCTGCGGGTTTGGGGTGGCAAGGGAAACACACCAACCTGGTCAGTCGGGATTGGGGTAATTGGGCTTTTATAGGGTCTATATTCACCACTTTGGATCTGCCCGCCGATATGGCGGAAACGGATCACTGCGGGAAGTGCCGGGCCTGCCTGGATGCGTGTCCGACAGATGCGTTTCCTGCGCCGTACCAGTTGGACGCTCGGCGCTGCATTTCCTATCTGACGATCGAACACAAAGGCCCCGTAGACGAAGAGCTGCGCCCGAAGCTGGGAAACCGGATCTATGGATGTGACGATTGTTTGGCCGCGTGTCCGTGGAACAAGTTTGCCGTCGCTGCGAGCGATATACGGTATGCCGCCCGCGATGATCTGAAAGCACCACCTTTGGCCGAGTTGGCCGTTCTGGACGACGCTGCGTTCAGGGCAAAATTCTCGGGCTCTCCGATTAAGCGAATTGGCCGGGACCGTTTCGCGCGGAATGTGCTGTATGCCATCGGCAACGCGCAGCGGCCTGATCTGAAGCCCATAGCGCAGTCGTTGGCCAATGATCCCGACCCGACAGTGGCGGATGCGGCGCGCTGGGCGGTGAAACGACTGCCATAAGTGCCGCAAACAGGCTGGACGTGTCGGTCCAAACCGCTACACCCGTGCTTAGCGAACAGGAAGGAGATCCCGATGGCGTTGGCTTTGGGGGTGGATACGGGTGGAACCTACACGGATGCGGTGCTGATCCGGGACGAGAAAGAGGTGATCGCCTCGGCCAAGTCCCTGACCACGCGGGCCGATCTGGCAATTGGTGTCGGCAAGGCTATCTCGGCGGTGTTGGATCAGGCACAGGTACGGCCGGATCAGATCTCGATGGCGTCTTTGTCGACCACACTGGCGACCAATGCGCTGGTCGAAGGGCAGGGTGGCCGTGTTGCTCTGGTGTACATCGGTTTCAAGGACAGCGATCTGGAGAAACACGGGCTGCGGGATGCGCTGAAAGGCGACCCGGCGCTTGTGATTGGCGGCGGGCATAGCCATGCCGGGGGCGAGGCTGCACCACTGGACACCGCAGCGCTCGAAGCTTTCCTGGTTTCTCATAAAGACGTTTCCGGCTTTGCGGTTGCCGCGCAATTCGCCACAAGGAACCCAGCGCATGAGCTGGAAGCTGCTCGTATCATCGGAGAGAAAACCGGTTCTCCGGTAACGTGTTCACACCAGCTTTCGGCAAAGTTGAACGGCCCAAAGCGCGCGGTAACGGCCGTTTTGAATGCACGCTTGATCGGGATGATCGACCGTCTGATCGGGCGCGCGCAGGATCAGCTGATTGCCCTTGGTATTACCGCGCCGATGATGGTTGTGCGTGGCGATGGCGCGTTGATGAGCGCGGAACAGGCGCGTGAGCGCCCGATTGAAACCATCCTCAGCGGGCCGGCGGCCTCGATCGTCGGGGCAAGCTGGCTGACAGGGGTAGAGAATGCTCTGGTGTCAGATATTGGCGGCACAACAACCGATGTCGCGCTGATCCGGAATGGAAAGCCTGCGATTGATCCTGCCGGCGCTCAGGTTGGCGGGTTCCGCACCATGGTCGAAGCTGTGGCCATGCGAACCCATGGTTTGGGCGGCGACAGTCAGGTCCATGTGGTCACCGAAGGGCTGGGCGGCGGTGTGTTCCTCGGCCCACGGCGGGTGCTGCCGGTCTCTCTGATCGCCGCCGAGGCGCCAGACATCGTTCACGCTGTTCTGGATAAGCAATTGCGCGCAACAACCGTTGGCGAACATGACACACGGTTCGCCCGCCGTGTTCCGGGTATCAACGCTGAAGGACTGGGATCACGCGAAGAGTCCCTGTTGGAGCGGTTGGGCGAGAATGTCCTGCCCCTGAGTGATTTCTTGCGCACTCGCATGGAGAGCGGTGCCCTGTCTCGGTTGGTGGACCGGGGCGTCGTTCAGGTTTCGGGCGTGACGCCATCGGATGCCAGCCATGTTCTGGGCCGGTTGGATACGTGGGATGCCGATGCGGCCCACAAAGCGCTGGAACTGGTAGCGCGAAAGCGGGTGGGAACCGGTGACAGGCTGGCGGCCACACCTGAGCAACTGGCGCAGGTGATCGTGGATCAATTGACCGAGCAAACCTCTTTGACATTATTAGAGACTGCATTTGCGGAAGAGACTGATGGTTTTGGAATCCCGTCCGCCGATTTGGCCCGGCATGTTCTGACACAAAGAGGGCTGGCGAAACATCGCGGTCTGTTGGCGCTCGATGCATCGCTTAACGTGGATGTCGTGGGCCTTGGGGCATCAGCCCCCAGCTATTATCCCTCGGTTGGGGATCGGTTGCATTGCCAGATGATCCTGCCCGAACATGCCGGTGTGGCGAACGCCATTGGGGCAGTGGTCGGACGGCTGACCTTGCGCAAGTCCGGGACCGTGACTTCCCCGTCCGAGGGGCGCTTTAGGGTGCATCTGGAAGACGGTCCACAGGATTTCACTGAATCGGACAAAGCGTTGGCGCTGTTGGAATCCGTGCTGCGAGATCAGGCCGAAGGCGCAGTTCGACAGGCGGGGGCGGCAGACATCCGTGTGGTCGTCGACCGCGACATCCGCACCGCACGCGTCGAAGCGCAGGACGTGTTTGTCGAGGCGCTGGTCACGGTTGAGGCCAGCGGACGGCCCCGGGTTGCGGTTGGGTAGCCCCGTAAGGGGCCACCTTTTGTTTCACTCGGCCGCGCTGGATCGTTTCGGCAGAACCCAATCGGGGCGCGGGAAGTGGCAGGTATAGCCGTTGGGGATACGCTCCAGGTAATCCTGATGCTCGGGCTCGGCTTCCCAGAAATCGCTGACGGGTTCGATCTCGGTCACAACTTTGCCGGGCCAGATGCCGCTGGCATCCACATCGGCAATCGTGTCCTCGGCAACCTGTTTCTGGTCGTCGTCCACATAGTAGATGGCCGAGCGATAGCTCATCCCGCGATCATTGCCCTGACGATTGACTGTCGTGGGGTCGTGGATCTGAAAGAAAAACTCGAGCAGATCGCGATAGGTGATCTGTGCCGGGTCGAACCAGATCTCGATCCCTTCGGCATGGGTGCCGTGGTTCCGATAGGTCGCGTTCGGCACGTCGCCTCCGGTATAGCCGACACGAGTGCGGGAAACGCCGGGCAGTTTGCGGATCAGGTCCTGCATGCCCCAAAAGCAGCCTCCGGCAAGAACGGCGCGTTGTTCGGTCATTGGATGTCCTCCACATGGATCAGGTATTCGCCATAGCCTTCGGCCTCCATCTCATCGCGATGGATGAACCGCAAGGCGGCAGAGTTGATGCAATAGCGCAGCCCGCCATGTTCACGCGGGCCGTCTGGAAACACATGACCCAGATGGCTGTCCCCATGTTTCGAGCGAACCTCGGTGCGGATCATACCCAGAGACGCGTCGCGAAACTCTTCGACGTGTTCATGCACGATCGGCTTTGTGAAACTGGGCCAGCCGCACCCGGATTCGTATTTGTGGGTCGAGGCGAATAGAGGCTCGCCCGAAACGATATCCACATAAATCCCCGGTTCCTTGTTACCCAGCAATTTGCCTGTTCCGGGCCGCTCGGTACCGCTGCGCTGTGTAACATGGTATTCTTCGGGAGACAGAGCGGCGATGGCCTCGGGGTCTTTGGTGTAGCGGGTCATGGCTCCTCCGGTTTTGATGAGACTTGGGCTACTATTTGGTCATAACAAAGCAGAAATCAAAATCATATTTCAGCCACCTCGCGCGCTCGTGCGTGTGATCCGAATGCCGTAAGAACACGTAATTCTCAATAAAGGAGGTGCCGCCGTGTTTAGACTGCTTCTTTTATTTTCCCTGCTGTTGGTCGCCCGAGCAGTGCAAGCTGCGCCTTTGACCGGAGAGTTTGACTCGATCGATGGGGGCACATTGTCCATCGAAGATTGGCGAGGCCAGCCGGTTTTAGTGGTCAATACGGCGTCCCAATGTGGGTTTACAGGGCAGTACGCAGGTCTGCAGAAGGTTTATGATACCTATGCGGATCGGGGATTGGTCGTTTTGGCCGTCCCCTCGGATTCGTTCAATCAGGAACTGGGCTCGGCCCAAGAGGTAAAGCAGTTCTGTGAGATGAACTATGGCCTGACCCTGCCCATGACCGACATCACCTCGGTCAAAGGTGCCGGTGCGCATCCGTTTTATCGGGCGGTGGCCCAGCAAACGGGTTTTGTGCCCAAGTGGAACTTCAATAAAATCCTGATTGATCCAACGGGCGAGGTCGTTGCAACCTATGGGTCCAACGTCAAACCGGATTCGCCCAAGCTCTTGCGTCAGGTTGAAGCTTTGCTGCGTTGATCGGTTTGCCGGGATAGCTGCACCGCCAGAATGCCCAGCGTTGTAACGCCCACACCTACCGCGTCGATGGGGCTGAGTTTTTCGCCCAACAGCAGCGCTGCTATTGCGACTCCGAAAACCGGGTTCAAAAAATGAAAGGTCGCAGCGCGGATCGCACCAATTCGATTCAGCAATAAGAACCAGATCAACGTCGCAAGCAGGCCCGGGAACAGCGTCGTGTAAGCGAATGCCAGCATCCACGGTATGTTGGGGTGGATGTAAATGGTCTCGAAGACGGGGGCGGCGACAAATAGTACGGCGGCGCCCACGAGCATCTGAAGTCCGACCACCATCATGAAATTGCCGCCTGAAGTTGCTCCGCGCACAGCCAGCGTCGCAAAGCTGAGCGCCAGTGCCCCTAGGCCGCACAACATGACGCCGAACAGGTCCGCACCGGCACTGATCCGGCTGCTCATGATCAGTGCCACGCCGGCAAATCCGGCTAGCAATCCGAATACACCCAAAGGCCGCAGCTTCTCCTGAAACAGCGCCCAGCTGGCAAGCGCGACGATCAATGGCATTGTTGATGCAATAATGGCCGCTACGGACGCTTCGACCGTTTGCATCGCGTAGAAATTCAGACCCAAATAAAGGGCATTTTGGCAAATTCCGAACAGAATGGTCGCATACCACTGCGTGCGGGTCAGCCGCCAGCTTTGACCCATGGCGCGGGCAATCGCGACCCCCAGAAGCCCCGAGATCAGAAACCGCAATGCCAGCGAAAACAGGGGTGACGCATCGGCCACGATGATCCGCGCCGAAGTAAAGGCTGATGACCAGATAAAGGCAAATGTCAGCCCCATGGCTATGGCGCGCAGATCCATGGCGACCCCTTCCCGAACGCCGCGACTGTTTCCGAATTTCCTGCGCCGTGCAAGCGCCACGCGTCAAAAACATCACAGGATGCGCCTGTCGGGCTCAACGGCGTCATGATTGTTGATTGATTAGTCAATTAACGCTATGCGATCCGCACTCTGACTAACCAAGGGAGGTATGTTGGTGTTTCTGGAGTACATTCTGTCTTTTGGCGTCCTACTGGCATTGGGCCTGGTCGCTTTCTTCGTCGTGAAGTGGTGGAATCTGCGCTGTGTGGGCGTGACGCCCGTGCATCTGTTCACGTTCATCGCGATCCTGTTCACTTCCGGATTGGACGTGGGGCTTATCATGTTCCCGCTGACCGAATTCGGCGGCTATGCCGAGGAACCGGCCTACGCCTTTGCAAACCCGCTGGCCATCGAGTTCGGGTTCTGGGGCTTTCTGATCTGGGCCTTCTACTTCCTGACAGCGTTCTACTTCTGCGTCATCGAACCGCGTGTGAAGTTCTTTGAGATCCCACTGGTCAAGCTGATCAACAACGTGGTGATCATCGGCACCTGCGCCTTCACCGCCAGCCTGTTCCTGATCTACCTGCCGGGTTACCTGCCCGAGGTCGGAGACGGCGAATCCGTGGTTACCACCTTCTATATCATCGTGTTCGTGGTCATTCTGGCGGCGGCTTATTCGTCTACCGACCTGAAATACGTACGTATCCTGTCGGTGGGCTCGACCTTCCTGTTCCTGGCGCTGATCATCGGCATGTGGGCCGCGGCAGGTATGGGAATGACCGGTTTCGCAGAAACCAGCAGTAATATCGGTGCCTATTTCGCCAATATCCACAAGTTCGTCCTGCCGTTGACCGACTATCACGCCTTCTATTTGTTCTGGTGGTTCGCGTGGTCGATCATGATCGGCCAGTTCACCTCGCGCTTTGTCGGTGGTCTGACAACATGGCAATTGCTGGCAGCTTTGCTGATCTTCCCGTCGATTCCGCTGGGGATCTGGTTCACCGTTCTTTACTACTATCACCTGAACGGCATCAGCACCGCAGGCATCACCAACATCGCGATGGTGATCGTGGGCGTGACCTTCGTGATCAACTCGCTGGACTCGCTGATCCGCCTGTACACCGACAACCTGAACCTGACGGTCGAGCGCTTTGGCAAGGCGATCTATGTGGGTGGCAACGTCGCACTGCTGTTCATCCTGACCCTGCTGTTCCAGAGCCAGTGGCTGCAGATCCAGTGGATCGGCGCGGTTGTCGTCGGCCTCTATCTGGCTTGCGTGGTCTACATCCTGATCACCAAGCGCAAAGAGGTGTTGAGCATCGATTCAATGCCCGAAGATCGTGATCTGGACTTCCACAAGGTCGAGACGGTTCACTGATCAGTCATAGATAAGAACTAGAAACGGGCGCCTTTAGCGCCCGTTTTTTTGTATTCGCGACTTCTATCTGCGGCCGGGTTCGTAGCGCCAGTTTTCCGTCGGTCGAGAAAGAATGGTACCGCAGGGACTTTCGTACAACTGGCCCGCAGGCAGAACTAAAACGGTGGGGCGTGCATTTTCAGTGGTCGTAGGACTACACTAACAGTAACCGACGCGCTTTTGAGGGCAGTGCGGCAGTTATCACCAGCGTATTTTGTGACGAGGTTGGAACATGTTCAGCGAAGCCAGATACCAAGAATACATAAGTGACTTTAACTCAACTTTTGTCGGCGGGATGTCTCTGTCAGACTTTTTCGACAAGTACTACGAACAAGACGCCACCTTTGAGTATGTGCCGCAGGCGCGAAAAAACATCGGCAGAGAAGAAGTTCTGAGTTTTTGGGGCGGGGTTGGTGACAAGATGCAAGAGGTTATTCTTGCCCACACGCACTACCTGGCAAACGCGACTACAGTGGCGTCAGAAGCACCGATAGACTTCTTGTGCAGGGAGGACGTTGATTGGAACGGTGTTTCATACAAAGCAGGTACAAAATTCCGCCTTATGATGTGTGCGTTTTACGATGTAAGCCCTAACAACAAGTTCACCTATGTCAGAGTGTATTCGATCTACAATCCGGCATACACGCCTGAGCAGTGACTTGGGGTTCTCGGGAAGAACAAAGAGCTTAAAGCAGGGAAAAACGAAAGACCGGTTTCAGGTTGTGGAAATGAAAAAGGGCCCCCAACTGGCGGCCCTCAATCATGTCGCAGTGAAAGCTGAGATCAGCCGTTCACGCTGTCCTTCAGAGCTTTCGCAATGGTCATCTTGACCACTTTGTCGGCTTCTTTCTTGAACTGCTCGCCGGTGGCGGGGTTGCGTACCATGCGCTCGGGGCGCTCGCGGCAGTAGATTTTGCCAACGCCGGGCAGGGTCACTGCGCCGCCGGCCGAAACTTCGCGGGTGATCAGGCCGGTCATGGCCTCCAACGCTGCGTTTGCAGCTTTCTTGTCGGTTCCCATTTCCTCAGCGAGAGCAGCAACCAGCTGAGTCTTTGTCATAGGCTTTGCCATTTCTTGGTCTCCTTAACGTGCCCGATACATAGGGCCTCACCGCGTAACTGTAACGGGATATTGTGGGCGAACACAACGAATAGTAGCGCGAAAAACCCTAAAAATATGGGGAAAACGTTGCTTTTTTGCGTCAGAGAAAGGCCGTTTCGTCGAAAGAACGCAATTTCCGGCTGTGTAACCGCTCCAAAGGCATGCCGCGCAGATGTTCCATCGCCCGAATTCCAATGGCCAGATGGCGACTTACCTGAGTTGTATAAAAGGCAGACGCCATGCCGGGCAACTTTAATTCGCCGTGCAAGGGTTTGTCCGAAACGCACAGCAAGGTGCCGTAGGGAACGCGGAAGCGATAGCCGTTTGCAGCGATGGTCGCGCTTTCCATATCCAGCGCAATCGCGCGCGACTGGCTGAGCCTCTGCACCGGCCCGGATTGGTCGCGCAGTTCCCAGTTGCGGTTATCGACCGAGGCGACGGTCCCCGTGCGCATGATCCGCTTAAGCTCATATCCTTCCAGTTCGGTAACTTCGGCAACCGCACGTTCCAGCGCGACCTGAACCTCGGCCAATGGCGGGATCGGAACCCAAACCGGCAGGTCGTCATCCAGCACCTTGTCTTCGCGCAGATAAGCATGCGCCAGCACGAAATCGCCTAGCGCCTGCGTGTTTCGCAGGCCAGCGCAGTGACCGACCATCAACCAGGCATGGGGGCGCAATACCGCGATGTGATCGGTTGCCGTTTTGGCGTTTGACGGACCGACGCCGATATTGACCAGCGTAATCCCCGACCCATCCGCGCGTTTCAGGTGATATGTCGGCATCTGCGGCAGCTTCAGCGGTTGGGCGAGCTCGGCCTTGGGGTCGGTGATCTCGACATTGCCGGTAGACACAAAGCTGGTGTAGCCGCTTTCCGGGTCGGCCAATTGTTCACGGGCGTAGTTTTCGAACTCGGATACGTAGAACTGGTAGTTCGTGAACAGGACGTGGTTCTGGAAATGGCTGGGGTCCGTCGCTGTATAATGCGCCAGTCGCGCCAGTGAGTAGTCCACACGCTGCGCTGTGAACAGGGCCAGCGGGCCGACTTCGGCCTCGGAATCATAGACGCCGTTCACAATGTCATCATTGGTGGTGGTCAGGTCGGGCACATCAAAAACGTCGCGCAACGTGAACCCGGCTGCGCCCTGTTGCGGGACGTGCAGGTCGGGGTTGTTGGCCACCGCGAAATGAACCGGAATCGGTGTCTCCGACGCACCAATCGTCACCGGCTGATCGTGGTTCTTGATCAGCAACGCGATCTGCTGGGTCAGGTAGGATCGAAACAAGTCCGGCCGGGTGACCGTCGTTGCGTGAATGCCCGGTTCCGAGACATGGCCGAAGCTCAAACGGCTGTCGACATGGGCATAGGACGACGTCCTTATGCGAATCTCCGGGTAATAGGCTCTGTACCGTGCTGTTGGTGCGCCTTGCTTCATCGCGTCGGCAAAGCTGTCGCACAGAAAGCGCGTCGCTTGTTCGTACAGTTCTTCCAAACGGGCCACGGCGGCCTTGGGATCGGTGAACTGCTCGGGTTTTGGTGCGTTGGGTGTTTTTATTATTGTCATGCAAGTGGTTCCAGAAGATCGATTTTCTCAAAGGTGCGCACGTCCACCAGGCCCAGGTCTGAGATTCGTAATTCCGGAATAACGACCAGCGCCAGCAGTGAGTGCTGCATATAAGCGTTGTTGAGGGTGCAACCGCAGGCTTCCATCGCCGCAACCATGGCCTCGGCCTTAGCAGCCACCTGAGCGGCAGGGCTGTCAGACATCAGGCCCGCGATTGGCAGTTCAACCAGAGCCAGTTCTTGCCCATCGCGGAAGATAGTGATGCCGCCACCTATTTCGGCCAAGCGGTTGGCGGCCAGTGCCATCTGTTCGCGATCGGTGCCGACGACGATCATGTGATGGCTGTCATGCGCCACGGTCGAGGCCATGGCCATTTTGCCTTGATACCCGAATCCCGAGACAAAGGCATTGGTCACGCCGCCCGTAGCCCGATGCCGTTCGACCAATGCGATCTGGCAGACTTCGCCTTCGCCCTCGACCAACCCTTCGATGATCGGCAGTTCGGCTTTCAGAGCTTTGGTCGGGGCCTGGTTTTCCACCACTCCGATCACATTGGCCTGCACCCGGTTGGCACCTGTTGGCGCCTCGATTTCGAAATCGGTCGCGGTCAGCGCGTGCCCCAAGTGAACGGTATTGCGGGCCGAATCCGGCCAGTTGAAGTGTGGGCAGTCCACGGTGATCTCACCATGCTCGGCCACGACCTTACCGCGCGCGATCACGGTTTCGATGGGCAGTTCCTTCAGGTCCGAGCTGAGGATGACATCCGCGCGCCGCCCCGGTGTGATCGAGCCGATCTCACGCTCCAACCCGAAATGGGTCGCCGTGTTGATCGTTGCCATCTGCAGCGCGACCAACGGATCGCAGCCACAGGCAATGGCGTGGCGGACCACACGGTTCATGTGCCCGTCATTGACCAACGTGCCCGAGTGGCAGTCATCAGTGCACAGGATAAAGTTGCGCGGGTCCAGGCCTTTCTCGGTGACCGCCGTGATCTGGCTTTCCACATCAAACCAGGCCGAGCCCAGCCGCATCATCGACCGCATGCCCTGACGAACGCGCGCGATGGCGTCAGCCTCGCAAGTGCCTTCATGGTCGTCCGCCGGACCCCCGGCCACATAGGCCGCAAAATCAGGCCCTAAATCAGGGGAAGCGTAGTGACCGCCAACGGTTTTGCCCGCGCGTTGTGTGGCGGCGATCTCGGCCAGCATCTTGGGGTCGCCGTGGATAACACCCGGGAAATTCATCATCTCACCCAGTCCGATGATTCCGGGCCAGTTCATGGCTTCGGCCACGTCTTCGGGAGTGATTTCGTACCCGGTCGTTTCCAGCCCTGGTGCCGACGGCGCACAGGATGGCATCTGGGTGAAGATATTCACCGGCTGCATCATTGCTTCGTCATGCATCATGCGCACGCCATCAAGGCCCAGCACATTGGCGATTTCATGCGGGTCCGTGAACATGCTGGTCGTGCCATGGGGAATAACGGCACGCGCAAACTCAGCGGGTGTCAGCATCCCTGATTCGATATGCATATGTGCGTCGCACAGACCGGGGACCATGTAACGGCCGGCGGCTTCGATGATCTGCGTCTCGGGGCCCACGCAATGCGACGCATCGGGGCCGACAAAGGCTACACGCCCATTCGCTATGGCAATGTCATGATCTGGCAGGCATTCGCGGCTGTGTACGTTTACCCAGATACCGCCGCGGATCACCATATCCGCAGGTTCACGCCCGGCGGCTACAGCAATCAGACGAGGGGCGACATCGGGCCAACTTGGGAAGGGTGTGTGTTCCATGGCCCAACTTTCCCGAATGCGCGAAAAGGTTCAACCCCTTGCGAACAGGTATCATCAAACCGTCACGCAGCGCGTCAGCGCCGCCCGGCCCAACCAGAAGAGATGCCCTGAACGGGCATGGATGATGGGCGGGAGCATCCCCGTCTATAATGGCAAGTCAGCGGCCATTTCTCGACGAACCCAATCGACAAAGGCAACAGCACCGGGGCTTTCTTCCGCGCGAGGTGACAACAGCAGGTAATATGCTTCGGGCATGGGTGAGCGGTGAGGGAAAGGAGCGACCAGCCGACCTTGTTCGATCAGGCTGCGCGCGATGGTGTCATGGGCCAGACACAAACCACCTCCTACCATCGCCACGGACAGACTGACCAGATATGTGGTGGAGTAGGTAATTGCGGGATTTTCCCAATTTAGACCCTGATCTTCGACCCAGCCCTGCCAATTTGACAGCAGGTTCGAGCAATCAAAAAGCGGCTGCGTTTGCAAAGTCCCCAGCGTCACCTCGAATTCCGGCGCGCAGACTGGATAATAGTATTCGGTTCTAAGCAACTCGGTCCGGACCGTATCCGACGGCCGCAGCGAATAGCGGATTTCCACCGCCGCCCCGTCCGCCATTTCCTGAGGCTCCCAAAGTTCGGTGAATATGTTCAGTTGCACTTCCGGATGCTGAGCGCGAAAATCCGGCAGCCTGGGAGCCAGCCAATTAACCGCGAAGGTAATGTTGCTTTGAACCTGTACCGCGTTCTGCTGGGCTCCGGTAACGGCCTGCGTTCCGCGCACCAGCGTCCGAAATGCCTCGCGTACAACAGGCAGGTAGGTGATGCCTGCCTCAGTCAGTTCCAGCGCCCGCGGGCGCCGCAGAAACAGCGGCTGGCCAAGGTATCCTTCCAGCGACTTGATCTGCTGACTGACCGCACTTTGAGTCATGTTCAAGTCCCGGGCGGCACCGGTAAAGGACAGGTGGCGGGCCGCAGCCTCGAACGTGCGCAGCCAACCCAGCGGAGGAAGCGTCTTCTGCATGTGCATAACCTTGCCATTAGTTCGGCTTATGGGATAGTTGCGTTTTTTTCGTTGGTCAAACCTTCGCGCCGCAGGCACGATTTCCCAAAGTCCTCAGCTATCCGCAAAGGAGCCCGGAATGAGTGTCACCAACCTGCGCGCCAATATCGATCACTGGGCCGAACGCGTGGATCTTGCCGCAACGTTTCGTTGGGTCGAACGTTTGAACATGCATGAGGGCGTGGCCAACCACTTTAGCCTTGCGGTTAACCCTGATGGCACTCAGTTTCTGATGAACCCGAACCAGATGCATTTTGCTCGGGTCAAAGCATCAAATCTGCTGTTTCTGGATGCCAATGATGCCGAAGTCATGAACCAGCCCGGAGCCCCCGATCCAACGGCGTGGGGCTTGCACGGATCGATCCACCGGCACTGCCCGCATGCACGTTGCGTGATGCATGTGCATTCGATCTTTGCGACGGTTCTGGCCTCGCTAGCGGATAGCACGCTGCCCCCGATCGATCAGAACACGGCCACATTCTACAACCGGTATGTCATCGATCAGGAATTTGGTGGCCTTGCCTTCGAAAGCGAAGGGGAACGTTGCGCATCCATGCTGTCGGACCCCAAAAAGAAGGTCATGATCATGGGCAATCACGGTGTGCTCGTGATCGGCAGCGATCCAGCAGATGCCTTTAATAGGCTCTATTATTTCGAACGTGCGGCAGAAACTTACATTCGCGCGCTGCAAACCGGCCAGCCCCTGCGCGTCCTGTCGGACGAGATCGCCGAGAAGACGGCGCAAGAACTTGAAGATTATCCGGATCAGGCCGAAGCGCATCTGCGAGAGATCAAGGCTCTGCTGGATGCGGAGGGTTCGGACTACTCAACGTGACACCTCGATAGGGTATTCGCCATGTCTGACACTGCCCAGGATCCCGAAGCCGCTCGCTGGAACTATCACCCCGAGGGTCCGGTGAAGTTGAATCCGTTGTTCAATTGGCCCCCGCGCCCTACCGCAGTGCTGAAATGGTACGGCGGGGCATGGCTTCAGATCACGTCGCTAACGCTGTGCCTGGCAATAGCCGTCATTGCCTACGCGTTCTTCTTCCCTTCGCTCGACACGATGCAGAGTTTTGCGCCAGGGTGGATGTTCCGCATTTGGCTGCTGAACATGGTGCCTCAGATTCTGGTCGCGGGTGGGCTGCACTGGTGGCTGTACATGCGAAAAGGGCAGGGCATGTACAAAAAGTTCGACCGCCGAGACCTGACGCGCAACAACGGTACGTTCACGTTCCGCAGTCAGGTTCTGGATAATATCTGGTGGACGCTGGGCAGTGCGATGTCTGTGGCCACCGTGTATCAGTGGATCATCTACTGGGCGATGGCCAACGGATATGTGCCAACCGACACATGGGCCAGTGCGCCGGTCTGGTGCGTCGTCTGGATGGCGTTAATACCCATGTGGTCAGGCCTACACTTCTATTGGGTGCACAGGTTGGAGCATCATCCCAAGCTCTATAAACACGTTCATGCCGTGCATCATCGCAATGTAAACACTGGTCCATGGTCGGGGATATCGAACCACTGGTATGAGAACCTGCTGTATTTCTCGACCTACTTCATCCATCTGATCGTGCCGTCGCACCCGATGCACGTGCTGTTCCATGCATATTTCCAGCAGATCAGCCCCGTGCTGTCGCATTCCGGGTTCGAAAAGCTGAAAGCGGGCGACACCGAGGCCGCGCGCGCCGGGGATTTCTTTCACCAGCTCCACCACCGGTATTTCGAGTGCAACTACGGAACTTCTGAAATCCCGTTCGATAAGTGGTTTGGCACCTATCATGACGGCTCGGCCGAGGCGACGACACGCACACGCGCCTACAAGAAGCAGATGTACACCTAGCCTGTCCGCAAGGCGCGTGGCGTGGCACCGAATTCAGCTTTGAACGCGCGGGTCAGGGCGCTGGGGTCATCATAGCCCGCGCGCAGAGCAATTTCGCCAATGCTCATGTCGGTTTCGGAAACCAGCTTGCGCGCCAGATTGAGCCGCAAACGCCGATAGACCTGCGCGGGCCCGGCCCCAAGCTCGGTTTGCATCCTGACGGATAAAGCTTTTTGCGACCGTCCGACACGGCGAGCGATCTCGGAGACGGGCAAAGGCGACTCGAGGTTCTCCTGCATCAGGGCCAACGCTTTGTTAACGTAACCGCTGGTCGCGCCTGCGCCACCGGTATGGGAGCGCGCGGAATCACGGGTCATGAAAAGTTGAGATACCTCCAGGGCCAGCGCCTGCCCCTGATCTCGACCGATCAGATGCAGGACCAGATCAAAGGCCGCCATGGCGCCGGAACAGGTGATGCGGTTTCGGTCGATGACATAGCGTTCGCGTCGGGCATCGACCTCTGGGAACCTTTCGGTGAATCCGGTCAACTCCTCCCAGTGGATAGTGGCGTGATGCCCGTCCAAAAGCCCGGCCAAAGCCAACAGCCAGCTACCGGTGTCGAGACCAGCAAGAACCTTGAAGCGCCGGTTCGCAGATCGCAGGCCCGAGAGGGTGCGCCAACCGCCATGCGCTCGAAACCCATAGGACGGCATCACCATCAGCATGTCGCCGCTGGCGGTCTGCAGGGTCCCGTGTGGTGCAACTTGCAGGCCGGATGACGATGTCACTGGCCCGGTGTCCAGCGCAAGGAACTGCCAGTCATACAACTTGCGCCCTGCCAACGTGTTTGCGGCACGCAAAGGCTCGACCGTATTGGCCAGGCAATGGTTCGAGAATCCGTCGAACAGAAGAACCCCGATTTGCTGCGGTGCAGAGGGCGATTTAGTCCAATCTTGCATGATCAACGTCTATTTTCGCATGTTCGAAAAATCAAGCCGCGTCAGGATATGCCTCAACACCGGATTTGGAGACGCCCGATGCAATATGGATTGTCCGACGAACAGGAGATGATCGTCTCAACCGTTCGCAGCTTTGTCGAAAACGAAATCTACCCGCATGAGGAACTGGTCGAACGCACCGGCGAGGTCCCGCAGGAGATCGCGGATGAGATCAAGCGCAAGACGATTGAGCTGGGCTTTTACGCCTGCAACTTTCCCGAAATCGTAGGATGCGCAGGGCTGAATCATCTGGAGTTCGCACTGGTCGAACGTGAGTTAGGCCGCGGGTCCATGGCGCTGAACCATTTCTTCGGGCGTCCTCAGAATATTCTGATGGCGTGTGAGGGCGATCAGGTCGAACGCTACCTGATGCCGGCCGTGCGTGGCGAAAAGATGGATGCGTTGGCAATGACGGAACCCGGCGCCGGATCGGATGTGCGTGGCATGAAATGCGCGGCCGTCCGCGACCGAGGCGACTGGGTCGTTAATGGCACCAAGCATTTCATCTCGGGCGCAGAGCATGCGGATTTCATCATTGTCTTCATCGCAACCGGCGAGGATCAGACGCCGAAAGGCCCGAAAAAGCGGATCACGGCGTTTCTGGTTGATCGCGGAACACCGGGTTTCACCATCCGCGACGGGTATAAGTCTGTCAGCCATCGCGGCTATAAGAACATGGTGCTGGATTTCGACGACTGCCGCCTGCCGGACAGCCAGGTTCTGGGTGAAGTCGATGGCGGCTTCGATGTGATGAACACCTGGCTCTACGCAACCCGCATCACGGTTGCTGCCATGTCCGTGGGTCGCGCACGTCGCGCGTTCGACTATGCGCTGGATTACTCTGCCACGCGCGAACAGTTCGGCCAGAAGATCGGCAAGTATCAGGGCGTGTCCTTCCAGATCGCGGACATGATCACAGAAATAGACGCGGCAGACCTGTTGACGCTTGCGGCAGCAGACAGGCTGGACAAAGGCCTGCCTGCCAACCGCGAGATCGCCTCGGCAAAGCTTTATGCCTCCGAGATGTTGGGGCGTGTCACCGATGCTGCCATTCAGATCCACGGTGGTATGGGCCTGATGGATGACTACCCGCTGGAGCGTTTCTGGCGTGACGCGCGGGTTGAGCGCATTTGGGACGGCACCAGCGAAATCCAGCGCCACATTATCAGCCGCGATTTGCTGAGGGCGCTCGGTGCGTGACGAGGGAGGCCGCCTGATGTCTTCGCTGTCACGCGTCCTGAAACCCACATCGATTGCTGTGATTGGCGGCGGTGCCTGGTGCGTCGCTGTCATCGAACAGGCCCGAAAGTTTGGCTTTAAGGGCGATATCTGGCCCGTCCATCCAAAGGCGGCCCAAATCGCGGGCGAACCTGCCTTTGCCAGCCTCGAGGCGCTGCCCGAAGCGCCGGACGTTGCATTCATTGGTATCAACCGCCATGCGACGATCGAAACGGTTGGTGTTCTGGCCACGATGGGTGCCGGGGGCGCGGTGTGTTTTGCTTCGGGCTTTACCGAGGCCCGCGCCGAAGACGATCAGGGCGCTGATCTGCAGGACCAGTTGATTCGGGCGGCTGGCGACATGCCGATTCTGGGGCCAAACTGCTACGGATTTATCAACGGGTTGGATCGTGCCGCTGTCTGGCCGGATCAGCATGGCATGCAACCCGTGGATTGCGGTGTGGCGATCCTGACCCAAAGCTCGAACATCGCTATTAATATGACGATGCAACGCCGCGCTTTGCCATTGGCCTTTATGCTGACCAGCGGAAATCAGGCGCAGACCCATCAGGCCGACATCGCCTCGGCCTTGTTGGATGATGACCGGATCACCGCGATTGGTCTGCACATCGAAGGGTTCGGCGATCTGCGCAAATGGGAAGCTCTGGCCCAAAAGGCGCGGGATCGGAACGTGCCGATCATTGCCTTGAAAATGGGTCGCTCTGCGCATGCGCAGGCGGCGGCGATTTCCCATACGGCGTCGTTGGCCGGAGGAGATGCGGGCGCGCAGGCGTTTCTGGATCGGCTTGGGATCGCGCGGTTGGCAGATATTCCCAGCTTCCTAGAATGCCTCAAGCTACTGCATGTGACTGGTCGGCTTGATCATAACGGTCTTGGATCAATCAGCTGCTCCGGTGGAGAGGCCAGTCTAGCCGCGGATATGGCGGAAGGTCGCGCGGTGCATTTCCCACCGCTGACGGATACGCAAAAGGATGATCTGCGCGCAGCTTTGGGGCCGATGGTGGCCTTAGCGAACCCGCTGGACTACCACACCTACATTTGGCGCGACACTGCGGCGATGACGCGGGCTTGGTCTGCCATGACGAGCCCGGAACAGGCGCTGACCATGGCGATCGTCGACTATCCGCACACGGATGCGACAGATTGGGAATGTGCCACGCAGGCCGCTTTGAGTTGTGTGGAACGGACGGGGCGCAGGTTTGCAGTGACGGCAACGCTGCCGGAACTGATGCCCGAAGACGTCGCGCAACGCCTGTTGGAAGGAGGCGTGGTTCCATTCGCCGGGCTGCACGAGGCATTGGCCGCCGTCGAAGCTGCGGCACGTCCCGTCGTAGCAGAGACGGACCCGGTCTTGCTGCCCTCTGCCTCAGTTGCAGATCAGGTTTTGACCGAGGCTGAGGCCAAGCACGCATTGGAGGGTTTTGGAGTCCGCGTACCCAGAAGCACGGTTGCGCCCGCCGAAGCGGCGCCTCGATCCATAGCTGATCTGACGGGCCCATATGCCGTCAAGGGGGTTGGGCTGGCGCACAAATCCGAGCATGCGGCGGTTCGCCTTGGTATTGACGCCGCCGATGTCGCCGATGTCGCGGCGGATATCGGTACCGAAGAAGTACTGATCGAAGAAATGGCGACCGGTGGCGTGGTGGAACTGTTGGTGGGTGTCACACGAGACCCGGCTCATGGTTTCGTATTGACCTTGGGCGCAGGCGGTGTGTTGACGGAAATCCTGCGCGACTCTGTTTCTTTGCTGATCCCGTCCTCTCGTGACGCGGTGCAAGAGGCGTTGGGCGGGTTGAACTGCGCCCCGCTTTTGGCGGGGTATCGCGGCAAACCGGCGGCGGACATGGAAGCGATCCTGAACACGGTTGAGGCCGTTCAGGCCTATGTCATTGCCAATGCAGCCCACGTCAGCGAAGTTGAAATCAATCCCCTGATCTGTGCGCCGGACGGTGCGGTGGCGGTGGATGCTCTGATCCGAAAGGCAAGTTCATGAACCCGGTCAAAACCAAGCGCGAAGGCGCTATTCTCGAAGTCACCCTGGACCGCCCCAAGGCCAATGCCATTGATCTGGCAACCAGCCGCATCATGGGCGAGGTTTTTCGCGATTTTCGGGACGACCCTGACCTGCGCGTTGCGATCATAACGGGCGGTGGGGAAAAGTTCTTTTGCCCCGGCTGGGACCTGAAGGCCGCCGCTGACGGAGACGCCGTAGATGGCGATTATGGCGTCGGCGGGTTCGGCGGTCTGCAGGAACTGCGCGATATGAACAAGCCGGTCATCGCGGCGGTCAACGGGATCGCCTGTGGTGGCGGGTTGGAGCTGGCCTTGAGTGCGGACATGATCATCGCTGCGGATCACGCCAGTTTTGCATTGCCAGAAATCCGCTCGGGCACCGTGGCCGATGCCGCCAGTGTCAAACTGCCAAAACGCATTCCGTATCACGTGGCGATGGAACTGCTGCTGACCGGACGCTGGTTCGATCCGAACGAAGCGAAGAACTGGGGGTTAGTGAACGAGATCGTGCCGGGTGATCAGCTGATGGACCGCGCATGGGAACTGGCGCGCCTTTTGGCCAGCGGCCCGCCATTGGTTTATGCCGCGATCAAAGAGATCGTGCGCGATGCCGAGGATTCTAAGTTTCAGGATGCCATGAACCGTATCACCGGGCGGCAACTGCCAACAGTCGATACTCTGTACGGATCGGAAGACAATCTGGAAGGCGCGCGTGCTTTTGCTGAAAAACGCGACCCTGTGTGGAAAGGGCGCTAAGTCAGTCTACACACGCTCGAACAGCGCGATCAGCGCGGTGTCATTTTTATTGGGGCCGGAGGCGAGGTCGCCATAGATGGGCACCTCGGGCAGGGCCAGATTGCGAATCTGGTCTTGAGCCAGCCGGTGTAGGGCTTCGGCAAAACCAAGTTTCTCGTAGTGTTTGGCGTTGATCGACAGGGCAAACTGAGCACCATGCCGGGCGACGCGCAGAAGTGCCGTCAAAGCCTCTGGCCCAAGGTGACCATGTGTGAACGTGCCAGAAGATACGATCCCAGAATAACTTTCGCGCGGAACCGGGATGCCTTCGTTCAGATCCGCCTCGATCGCGTCGCGGTAGATATCCTTGCGCATGGCCTGATCCAGCATCTCGGCGCTGATGTCCGTGGCGTCGATCGGGCCAACGCCCAAACCGGCCAGAACGGCGCCGCACAGGCCGGTTCCCGCGCCGACGTCAAGCACAGGCCCTTGTCCGCCGGCGCTGACAAAGGCACGCGCGGTGTGGATGTGCAACTGATAGTCTTCGCGCGTGGCAAAATCTTCGTCATAGTCCCCGGCCCATTCCGCATAGAGACGTTTGTGGCCTTCGGGCGAATCCAGCGCATAGGCTGTCTGCAGATCTGGTGTTTTTTCACTCATGCCCAAAAGAAAGGCGCATTGAGGGATTCGAATCAAGTATCTGCGTGCAGATGCTTGCATCCCGTGAATTTGCGGATCATCTAGGAACGCATGACAGGTACTCTCTTTTCGTTCGGGCACGGGTATTCGGCGCAGGCCTTGTCCCGGCAATTGAAACCCAATGGATGGCGCATCTTTGGCACCACGCGCGACCCGGCCCAATCGCAAGCGATCAGGGCGTCCGGGGCCGAACCGGTAATCTGGCCCGGACATACGCCCGAGTTGGATGGGGTGACCCACCTGCTAATCTCGACGGCGCCAAACGCGCAGGGGGATCCGGTTCTGGCTGCGATGCGAGATGAAATCGTGGAACGTGCGAAGCAGTTTGAATGGGTCGGCTATCTGTCGACCACCGCCGTCTACGGAGATCATCAGGGCGCGTGGGTGGATGAAACGACACCTGCGACCCCAACGGCCGAGCGCGGCAAATGGCGGGTGCGGGCAGAAGAACAATGGCGGGGCATTCCCGGCCTGCCGACCCATATCTTCCGTCTGGCTGGCATCTATGGCCCCGGACGCGGTCCGTTCTCCAAGTTGAAACGTGTGGGCATGCGGCGGATCATCAAACCCGGTCAGGTCTTTTCGCGCATCCATGTGGCAGACATCGCGCAGGTTCTTTCGGTGTCGATGGCCGCGCCCAATCCGGGTGCAATTTACAACGTATGCGATGACGAACCAGTCCCGCCACAGGATGTCATCGCCTACGCGGCCGAGTTGCAGGGCCTGCCGCTGCCGCCCGAGGTGTCATTTGACGAGGCGGATATGACCCCGATGGCGCGCAGCTTTTATAATGAAAACAAGCGGGTCAGGAATAATCGGATCAAGGATGAGTTGGGCGTAAACCTGCTTTATCCAGACTACAGGGTCGGGCTAAAGTCCCTGATG
Organism: Ruegeria sp. BF12; assembly: GCF_056538705.1. NCBI lineage: Bacteria > Pseudomonadati > Pseudomonadota > Alphaproteobacteria > Rhodobacterales > Roseobacteraceae > Ruegeria > Ruegeria sp. BF12. Next base: position 52,033 of record NZ_JBQFTP010000021.1, read on the forward strand.
GTCGACGACTAAAGGCCGGACTGTCCCGGGGTAAGTTGCCCTTTGCTTTCTTTGATAAGTTTTGATTATAGAAACCATCTATAAACAAAACTTATTTGCATGGTTTGAATCTGCTAGTTCTGGCGGCGACAAGACAAGAGTCGCCGATGCCTCTGGTGGAATGCGCGCAATACAGGTCGTGCATCTAAAAGAAGTAAAAGTGTCATCTATATATGTTCTTGATCGCCCGAGTTTTTCACCGCGCGACTGAGCCGGATTTTAGCCAGGATTGGAGATCGACATGGACGGAAGTGATAACCCCAAAACGGGCGGATGCCCGGTAATGCATGGCGCAGGAACCCGGTCGAACCGGGATTGGTGGCCAAACCAGCTCAACTTGTCGATTCTGCACCAGAAAACGCCTGCGTCGAACCCGCTGGGGCCGGATTTCGACTACGCGGAAGAGTTCAAGAAGCTGGATATGAAAGCGCTGAAGGAAGATCTCTATGCGCTGATGACGGATTCGCAGGACTGGTGGCCCGCCGATTACGGCCACTATGGCGGTCTGTTCATCCGTATGGCCTGGCACAGCGCCGGGACCTACCGGACGGCAGATGGCCGAGGCGGCGCCTCAACCGGCAACCAGCGGTTCGCGCCGCTGAACAGCTGGCCGGATAACGGCAACCTCGATAAAGCGCGCCGTCTGCTGTGGCCGATCAAACAGAAATATGGCAACCAGATCTCTTGGGCCGACCTGATGATCCTGGCCGGCAACTGCGCTATCGAATCTATGGGCGGCAAGACCTTTGGCTTTGCCGGCGGCCGCGAAGATATCTGGGCGCCCGAAGAAGACATCTATTGGGGATCTGAAACCGACTGGCTGGCCCCCACCGACAACCCGCACAGCCGCTATTCAGGCGAACGCGATCTGGAAAACCCGCTGGCCGCCGTTCAGATGGGCCTGATCTACGTGAACCCGGAAGGTCCGGATGGTGAGCCCAACGTTTTGGCCTCGGGTCGCGATATCCGGGACACCTTTGGCCGGATGGCCATGAACGATGAGGAAACCGTCGCACTGGTTGCCGGTGGCCACACCTTCGGTAAAGCCCACGGCGCCGGGGACCCTGATCTGGTCGGTCCGGAACCCGAAGCCGCTCCGATCGAAGAGATGGGCTTGGGCTGGATCAACAAGTTCGGTTCGGGCGTGGGTGACGACACCACGACCTCGGGCATCGAGGGCGCGTGGACTGCGAATCCGATCAAATGGGACAACGGCTATTTCGACTTGCTGTTCAAATATGAGTGGAACCTGACCAAGAGCCCCGCAGGCGCATATATCTGGGAACCGATCGGCGTCGAAGAAGAAGACATGGCTCCGGCGGCCGGTGATCCGACCAAAAAGGTCAAGACCATGATGACAACCGCCGACATGGCGATGCGCATGGACCCGATTTATGGCCCGATCTCGAAACGCTTCCATGAGAACCCGGAAGAGTTCGCCGACGCCTTCGCCCGCGCGTGGTTCAAACTGACTCACCGCGACATGGGTCCGCGTTCGAACTATATCGGACCGGAAGCCCCAACTGAGGAGCTCATCTGGCAGGACAATGTTCCGGCAGTGGATCACGATCTGGTCGATGAGGCCGATGTCGCAGACCTGAAGGCCAAGATCGCCGCAACCGGCCTGTCGGTGTCCGAACTGGTCTCGACCGCATGGGCTTCGGCCTCGACTTTCCGTGGGTCTGATAAGCGCGGCGGTGCCAATGGTGCCCGTATCCGTCTCGCGCCGCAGAAAGACTGGGATGTGAACGAGCCTCTGAAACTGTCCAAAACTTTAGATGCTCTGGAAGGCGTTCAGAAGGCGTTCAACGATGCGCAGTCTGGCGGCAAGCAAGTATCTTTGGCTGACGTGATCGTTCTGGCCGGTGCAACGGGTGTCGAACAAGCTGCCAAGGCGGCGGGTATTGATGTCGAGGTGCCGTTCACTCCGGGCCGTACCGACGCGACTCAGGATCAGACGGACGTGGACAGCATGGCGGTTCTGGAACCAATCGCAGATGGTTTCCGCAACTATCAGAAGGCCGAGTACACCGTCTCGCCCGAAGAGTTGCTGGTTGACCGGGCGCAGTTGTTGACCCTGTCGGCACCTGAGATGACCGCCCTTGTCGGTGGCCTGCGGGTACTGGGCGCCAGTTTTGGCGATACCAGGCATGGCGTCTTTACGGACCGGGTTGGTGTGCTGAGCAACGACTTCTTCACCAACATTCTGGATATGAGCACCGAGTGGAAGCCTGCAGGCAAAGGTATCTACGAAGGCCGCGACCGCTCCAGTGGTGAGCTCAAATGGACCGGCACCCGTGTCGACCTGGTCTTCGGTTCGAACTCGCAGCTGCGGGCGCTGGCCGAGGTCTATGGTCAGGCCGACGCCGAAGGCAAATTCGTCTGTGACTTTGTATCGGCCTGGAACAAGGTGATGAATGCGGATCGTTTCGATCTGAAGTAATCCCGCGTTCATTACAGTAATTGCGCCGCTCGGGGAGACTCGGGCGGCGTTTTCTTTGGACCGAGTCCCGAGTGTATACCAAGCATTGGGTACGATTCCGCCGAAACGCCAACTTCTTTACCAGATCATGCAGGGAGAAAGTCGTTCAGGCGCGTGAATTCTAAAGCTAACCTGTTGTTTTTATTAACATCAGCAAGTTTCTGCGGGGAAATGTGAAGTTTTTTCAAAATGGGGGTTGCAGGTCCCAGACCTAATCCGTAAATACCCCTTCACCGGCGCTGCTGAGGCGCTGGGGGCGCACCGGGGAGACGGTGGGACGGGCCGGAGAGACGGTTGAGACGCTCAGGAGAGACTG
>NZ_JBQFTP010000022.1:0-51879 GCF_056538705.1 Ruegeria sp. BF12
ATATACAATCGGGTTTACCATCGCCCTCTAATTATGGTCCTATTTCTCAAAAGCCGCATAACTGTAATTTGAATTCGGTTGAGACAAGTATGAAGATTTCAGGATCGGCCATTACAAATACCGGAAGCGCTCGCCTTTCAAATCAGGATTGCATCCTGGCGGGATCCTGGAAAGAGCAGCGATCAATGACCGTGCCCTACCGGTTTGATTTTTCTGAGCTTACCGGTCAACCGGTCTTGGTTGCTGATGGTTTGGGAGGCCATCGTGCTGGAGAGTATGCGAGTGAAACGGTTGCAAATACATTTCTTTCAATGAAATCGGCGCCAAAGAGTTCAATCGAACTTGCAGAATTCTTAAGAAGTGCAAATCGAACCTTGTACGACGTGTCAGTGGGAAACTCACTATTGGAGGGGATGGGTACGACCGTTGCTGGCGTTGTTTGCCTTTCTCAAAAGCTGATTTGGTTCAATGTGGGGGATAGTAAAGTCTTTCGTTTTCGCAATGGTTTTTTGCACCAGTTGAGTGTTGATGACCTTGTCTCAGAGACATCCCTATCGGGTCTGATGAAACCTGCGTTGTCTCAATCCCTTGGCGGGACACCCAATTTCCATGACATCGATCCCCATACAGATATCGAGCAAGCGAAGATCGGCTCGAAATACTTAATATGCAGTGACGGCCTGACGGACGTAGTTCCGCTTCCATACATCGAGCGGGCTATGTCTCAATCGAACGAAATCGCCGTTGGACGACTGCTCGACGCTACACTGGCGCAGGGAGCACCCGACAATGTTTCCATCATAGTGATATCTGTGGAAAACAGCACTCTTCAAAAACACGAGCGCGCGCGATAACAGAATTCGCAAATATACCATGCGCTGAAGCTCTATTGGGCATTTAAGTCGTCCCCAGACTTGGCCCAGCGGGATCACCTCTTGTTGCGCAAACAATCAATTATACCCAGACCGGCATAGCCTCTAACGCCAACTTGAATAACAAGCGGAGTGAATAAAGATCTTCTTAGTGACTATGTACCAGCTTGTCGAAGTAAGGAATGTAGTCGCAGAACTCAGTTTTCTTCCGCACAAATAAGGAAACAAGACCCGATACAGTTTTCGAAGCTCAAAAGCTGCTGCACTAGCCAATCCTGACTACTCATGGACGGTATCACAACTGGTCGCCGGCTTTTGACTACCCAAGTATTGTATTCGTCTCTCTCTGTCGAAAGTCGGCTTGCCCAAAGAGCAAGCGATCTCCAAACTCAATCTGTCCCAAACTCGGGTCACGCCCTCTTCGCTTGTGGTGGCAAAGGATTGACCATCGGGTGATAGTGCAATTCTCCAACTTGGGGCTGTGTGCACTTTCTGAACAGGCATGAGCCTTCGGTTGACTGCCACGTCCCACCAATGCAACTCTCCTGATCTGTCGACTGCGACCAATGTCGCTTCATCCGCCAAAAAGGCAATATCCGTCGCACCACCCTTGTGCCCGCCGTATGCCGCCAGTTCTTCGCCGCTTTCCAGATCCCAGACTTTTACCACCTCGTCGCTTGACGCTGACGCAACTTTTGAATTGTCAGTTGAAAACGCAACACTCCACAGCGTGTTGTCGTCAGCGTCTATCACTTTTTCCAACTCATTTTGCAGGATACTCCAAATATAGATCTTTCCCGTGGAGGAAGCTGCGGCAAGTCTGGACTCGTCCGGAGATATGGTTACTCGGTTTATGGCCGTTTCGGGCAATCCAATTGTTTTTGCGACACTTGTGTCTACTGCATCAATTCTATGAACCCCGTTCCCTGTGGCCGCAAAAAACAACGAAGTGGCGGTTGGAGAAATGTTCCAGACCGGCGTCTGCCCCAAATTGAACTCTTCTGTTAGCTGCAAGGAAATTGGGTCCCAAATCCGGATGTTGCCGTCCCGATCACCAGTGACAAGGTGCCGACCATCTTGCGAGAACGCCACCGCCCAAACCTGATTTCGATGCCCCCTTAACAACATGGGTTTCATTGTCGATCCCACATCCCAAATCCACACATTGCCTTCGCTATCGCCTACCGCGATCTTGTTTCCATCTGGGCTATACGCAATGCCAAGAGCCTTATTTCCATCTTCAAAGATCAATGTACTGTCGCGGCTTGTTTCATAAACGATCTGCCAAATACGAACTTGCTGGTCCCGACCAAGTGTCGCCAGGATGGGAGCGTGCGTGGCAGTTTCGATGTCCACGATGCTCTGGCTATGCGCTTGAACTTCGTCGCCGATCGGAAACATGTTTGAATCTTCCATTATCAGCGTTCCGTTCGCCGTGGCCCCTACAAGTACGTTTTTGGGACCGGAAAACGCTGCGGCTACAACAGCTTCAGCATGGGTAAAGCGATCAACGACTGGGCCACCTGACGGAAATCCGATCGTCGTGACCTTTCCATTCGTATGGGAGACTGCAAAGAGACTGCCATCGCTGCTAAAAGAAAGGTGGTCAGGATCCGGACCAAGCGGACCACCCGGTATTGGGGGAAAGGCAGGACGCGCATCAATGTCTACCCATCCGTATATGGATCCGTCGACATTTCCAGCCACCAAACCTTCCAGAACCGGGGAAAAAGCGACCCGTTTAAAGCCGAGTTGCCGTTCCGCCAGAGGTGGACCTATTTGCATCCCGTTAGAAACGTCCCAAAGACGTACAGTGCCGTCTCCGGTGGCAGAAGCGGCACGCCTGCTAACTGAATCGAACGCCACGCCGAACGCGACGTCGTCACCGGAGAACAGTGTTGTGACCAGACCAATTCGAGAAGGACCAACATCCCACAAACGGACATCCCCGTCAGTTGCAGCCGACAAAAGGAGGTTTCCGTTCGGTGAGAATGCCAGGTCTCGAATACCCCCCGAGTGTCCTTCCAACTCAGCCAAAACACCTTGATCCGAATTGGTACTGTGGATCACAATGCGGCCATCTCGCAATCCGACGGCCACGCGTTGCCCTGCGGCATCAAGATCCATGGTTTGGGCGTCCCCGACCGACAGAGGACTTCCCAGCGGAATGAGGCCTGGTTCATTCAATTTCTGGCGCGCCATAAGCATTGCGGAACGTGCTTCCGAAGTGGAGGCGGCTGAATTGGCGCGTGCGATGGCCTCTGTGCTGAGGGAAAGGGCAAGCAACGGGTCCGAATGAGATAGGCCATTTGCGGCCGCTCCTAACGCACGCGCAAACCGCTCGTTGGCTTCCGCAGTGGCCTCCACTGCAATTTTACGGTTGCTTTCAGCAAGGTTAGAGGCACGAATAGCCATTATGGAAGCACCCGTCGCCCCAATGGTCAGAACCGCCAGCGCAGCAGCAGCGATTTGAAAGTAGAGGCGTCGCAGTCGTTTGCGCCGATTAGATGCCGCCAGAGCTGCCTCGCGCGCTTCGCGCGCCTGCCCGAGGAACTCTCGTTCAAGCTTTCCTAACTCATTTTCATTTTCAAGCGACCACTCCTCCGCGGCCAATAGCCTTGTTCCCCGATATAACAAGTCAGGTTCGCGACCATCGTTTTCCCACTCGGCGGCATCATGCTGAATACGTTGACGCATTCGCAGGTCGTCCCGGCTATCCTCGATCCAAGAGTTCAATCTTGGCCACGTACGCAACAGGGCTTCATGCGCGATTTGCACGGTGTTCTCATCCACCGACAAAAGGCGAGCGTCTGTCAGAGCTTCAACAACTTTCCGCGTTGTTTCTGGTTCGGAATCTTGTTCGACCTCATCTATCGGAAGCAACCTGCGTGTATCTGGCGTTCCCTCTCCGGGGGTTACCAATCGCAAAAACAATCTCTGCGTGGCATTTTTCTGATCATCGTCAAAAGTGTTGGAAAAAAGCGTCTCTGCTGTTTGGCTTATTGCACCCGTTACACCGCCTGCCTCTCGGTAGCCGTCCAGGGACATGGTTGCACCCTTACGTCGGATATAGGTTTCGTAAAGCGAATGCGCCACGAGAGGTAACGAGCCAGCCTCTTTGCCCGCCTCATCAACAATTGCATCTATCAGAGACCGGTCCATATGCAGCCCGGCCGCGCGCGCCGGCTCACTTATCGCGCGGCGAAGTTCCGCGCGGGTCATCGGCCCAACCATCAATTGGTTTTCAGATATCCTGTCCGCAAGCCAGGGAATTTCCGCGCAGGAGGCGTAAAAATCGGCACGAATTGTGATTACAATTCGAACTCGGCTATCTGCAGGGTCGGTCATTGCAGATAATGCTTCGATGAACTTGTTTCTGCGCTCTTGCGTGACCAGCGTAAAAAGTTCTTCGAACTGGTCTATGCAGATAAGCAGTTCGCCTTCATTAGCTGTCGCAAGTCGGCGCGCTGCGCTGGGATATGCGATGAAATCATTCAGTGAGACCTGAGCAGTAAGATGTGAGTTGTCCCCGATGAGTTGGAAATACAAATCCGTCATCGGATCCCGACCGGGGGTAAAAACACAAACACGCCAGTTTTCGCTACCCGGTATTGCGTTTGCAGCCACTGATGGGAGTAAACCAGCGCGAAGGACTGATGACTTGCCGCTGCCGGAAGAGCCCCCCAAAACCAGCATTCGGCTTTGTTGAAGCCTGTTTACAAGTTCTTCGACCAGATCTTCCCTGCCAAAAAAATAACTGGCGTCTTCTGACTGAAAAGCCGCCAACCCTTTGTAGGGACATTCCACCTGACCCTCTGAAATTTGCGTTACAGCTTCGGACGCGGCTTCTCGTCGATCCCGGTCCAGAGCATCATTCATCGCATTGCGCCAGGATAGCATTTCCTGAAACCGTGCCTCAGGGTCCAGCGCCATTCCATGCTCGATGCAATCGCGCCACATCTCTGGCAACCCAGTCAGGTTCTCAGATATGCGGTGAAAAGGTGGTGGGGCCCGGCCTGTCAATACGTGCCACATAAGGGCCGTTGCTGAGTAAATGTCGGTCATTGGAGACACAGGTTCTCCGTTTTCAACCTGTTCCGGCGCTTGATACAGCGGTGTTCCGGCCATCATAGTCGCGCCTGTCACGCCAATCGCCATGTCTTTTGCGATTCCCAAGTCGGCCAAAAACACTCTTTCATCCGGCTCGACCAACGCAGTGAAAGTGCTTGCGTTTTCATTGTCTTTCGGGCGCTTGATGCGTTGCAAAAGCACGTTTGCCGGCTTGACGTCACGATGCACGACGTTTGCTTCATGAACCGCCGTCAATCCATCGGCAAGCGCGTCTATCAGGATGCCCACACCATCACGCTGAGCTAACAGCGCTGGCTCCAAACGCTTCAGACGTTCCGCCAAAGTACCCCGATCCGCATAGTCCATGACAAAGTAGGGCCGCCCATCCTCCAGCCGTCCTACATCGTGAACGGACACGACACGCGGAGATCGAATACGCCTCAGCAAACGCGCTTCTTCCAGGAAGTGGGTAATGACCTTGTCATTGGTGGCCAGATTTGCGTGCAGAATTTTTAGCGTAACAGGGACTTCCAGTTCTTCATCCCTGGCCAAGACGACGGCCGCAAAGCCGCCGCTAGCAATTTCCCTTTCTACGGCATAACGGCCTATAAAAGCGGGGAAACTCATGGCCCATCCCTTACCTCAGAGATGCTCTTGCACGTCCACGCAATGATACTTGGTCGCGTCCAGAATATTGTGATCTCTGTCCGCCGCGGTAACGCACATTGTTGTGGCCCCCTCTCGTGCGGAGGTTGAGGCAGCTTCCTTGGTCTCATAGGTGGGGTAATCGTCGTGTCGGTGCCATCGGCCTTGCTCGACATTAAACTCACTCTGAGCGTTCCTGCCGACTTGCTCTACGGCGTAGCTCTCCCCCCACCAAGCGTGCAGGTGGTTCTTGGAGACGTCTGGTTCAAAGTTCGCTTCGTAGGTGATCGTAAGTTCGTCACCATTTTTTTCGACCGACACGATGCGGACTTCGCATCCATCCACCGGGCAGGCGTTTGGCATATCTGATTGTGCCATCGCTTCCACACCGAACAGAAATGCGGTTGCTCCAAGGATCAAACCAGCGCGACACAATTGGTTCAAATAAATAAACTGCATGCTTCCCTCCTGAGCTTTTTGAATTCAGCACTGCAGGATAATCCTAGCACGAAATGCAAATATCTTTCTGAGACTTTCGCCACAGAACTCAGAAGTCTGACTTTGGAAACAGCTATCGACGCACGACTTCAAATTCGAGAGGCCGGGCATCAGCGTGTTGAGTAGGGAGAGACAGCGATATCAAACCCCCGCCTGCAAGCATGACCGCTTCTCGTTTTAGCTGAATTTCTCTTTCGTTTTCAAACTTTACGTATGTCCCAGATGAGCTTCGATCTGTCAGCATGAGTTTGCCGTTTTTCATGTTCAGCACTGCGTGCAACCGCGAAACCCATGGCTGAGGCATAACTACGTCGCATCGTTTTGATCTTCCGATCCTAATTTCATCACCTTCTCTGCAACGCCATGACCTGTCGTCATGATAGAGGACAAGTGCAAAGCTGCCGCTCTGGGTTCCTTGACTGAGACTGCGATCAATCAGTGTCGGTGTATGCACAACTGTACTGAGTCCGTCCGTGGGTGGTCGCATTGAGTAAACTTTTACAGGATCGCTCACACCTTTCAGGTGAAGCGGACCAATCGGAGTGAGCAGCTGCTTTAGGTCTGGGTTTAAGTCACGGGCGACGCACTCACTGACGCAAGCCTCGCTTGGATTTGCAGCCGCAGCCAGTCTGGCAGTCAGATTAACAGTTTCACCGAAAATCCCGTTCTCCGCGAAAACGATTGGACCATGATGCACTCCTGCATGAACGGACAACAAAGTGCCGTGCGGCTTGTTTATCATCTCCAATGCCGCCTTAACTGCAGAGTCCTGATCAAGAAAATAGCATAAGACGTCGTCGCCTTTTTGCCCTACAGGAATACCTCCAAGGGAAATTGCAGCTTTTCTGAGACGGTTAATCTCGAACTGTATGAGCTTTTGCGCCTGATCATCCCCCATTGCCGCATAGAATGGAGTGCTATCCGAGATATCTGCTATTATCGTGGTAGCGAGCTTTGATTTCACAGTGACGTTCGCGGTTTGGTTTCGAAACAACATACCTTACGGCATTGAATTCCCAGAATAGGTTAAATGAGCTGAACTTCACAAATCAACCAGCTGAAACGGTGGCCACAAACTGCCAAGCAGTTTTGATCACGGGCGCCCGGGGCGGAGGTCGCCACAATTGGTATCTCCAGAGCAACTTTTCTTTAGGTAGAAAGCGTGCGTTAGCTGCACTTGCATAGAAGCTCTGAGGGCAAAGTCGTTATTCTGTATTGCGCAGGGCAATCATGACCTACTGAATCACTGGCAGCTCAAGCGTAAGACTCGCACCTTTTTCGACTTGGTTGATTGAGACGTGACCTCCGTGGCGTTGTGCAACAGCGGAGACGATTGACAACCCCAACCCACTTCCTTCGGACGGTTCCAGTTGAGAAAATCGTCCGAACGCTGTTTCGCTGTGCTCTGGGGAAAGCCCCTTACCGTCATCCGTCACCGTCAAAGTGACGCTGGCATCCTTTGGCAAAACTGTAACCGAAACACAGCTCAGTTCTTTTCCACCATGCTTCAGCGAATTGTCGAGAAGGTTTTTGATTGCCTCGCTTAGGAAACGCTTGTCCCCGGAAACGGGAACTTTCGCATTCGGCATCGTGACCTCAAACTCGATACCATTTGCAAGGAAGTGAACGCCAATTTCAGTGCAGGCTTCCTCGACGACTTCACGAAAGTCGAACTCTTCAATCTGGTCCAGATGCGTTGGATGGCGTAGACGTTCAAGCGAGAGCAATTGTTCCGCCACGGCCGCAGAACCCTTTGCCGCGATCACCAATTCAGCAATGCGTTTGTCCCTGTCACCGTCAGATTTTGCATCCCGAAGGGCTTCGGCCATAGACTGTACGGCGGCAGCCGGATTGCGGAGTTGATGTGCAGCTTCGGATATAAACGTCTGGTGCGCGTTTATGCTGCGTTCCACTTGCCGGAATAGCCGATTAAGGGTTTTGACAATTCCTTGCGCCTCTGAAGGTACAGGCCGCCTGATTTCGCTCAGATCGTCGGGAGAGCGGAGATCGATCGCATCCTGCAAATCCAGCAGCGGCCGCAGACCGCGTGCCACCCCGAACCAGACGACAACTGCGAGTGTGGCCAGCAAGATGCCCATTAGGATGGCAGCGCGGATCGATAGTTGGTTAGCAAATGCATTACGGTCGGCCATGCGCTGCCAAACTGTGACGGTTGCGTCCCCTTCAAGGTTTTCGATGATCACCCGTTCCGTCATCTTGAGCACGCGAACCTGCTCGTTGCGATAAACAGCTTGGAAGAAGTGCGGCGTAAACGGGTCTTGTTGGTCCAGGCCTGCCAGAGCTGGGGGATAGGCATATCCGGTCACATAAATGCCACCAGGGCCGGTGACATGATAGAAGATTTCGCCCCCAGATGCCTCACGGATCATATTTCGCGTCGACGGTAACAATGCATCACCGCCCGAGATGGCGACATCGCGGGAAATCGCGAGACCCGCAGACAACAGGCTGTCGTCAAATAGCTCCTGCGCTGTCTTCTGGGCTACCGTGAAACGCCACAGCCCAAGTAGCACCGCAAGAAAAACGAGTGGCGTCAGGATCAGAACAAACAGCCTGAGCCGAAGCGAATTAAGGTGGATCACGTGTCCACCTCAAGGAGATATCCAAGGCCCCGGGCTGTTTTGATCCTGATGCCCAAATCCTGAAGTCTCTTGCGCAGTCGTGACACATGAGGTTCGACGGCTGAATCCTCGACATCGGCTCCCACGCCGTAGACGTAGTCGGTCAGCTGACTTTTGGGGACGATCCTGCCGCGCCGTTCCAGCAGGCATTCCAGCACCGCCAACTCCCGTCGCGGGACGTCAAGCACCTGTCCATTTGCGCTGACTTGCCGGGCGGTACGGTCAAATTCCAAGTCGCCGATGGTTTCGCGCGATCCATAATCCAGTTGCTTGCGGCGCGACAGGGCACGGATGCGGGCCTCTAGCTCGTCCATCTCGAAGGGCTTCACCAGATAGTCGTCGGCACCCATGTCCAGACCCGACACGCGATCACTGGTTTCACTGCGCGCGGTCAGCAGGATGACGGGTGCGCTGTCCCCCCTGTTGCGCAGCGACCGCAAAATCTCGAGCCCTGATCGGCCAGGCAGGTTGATATCCAGAACGATCAGGTCCGCGCCTTCCTGCTCAAGATACAGATCGGCGGCGTCGCCATCTGTCAGCACATCTGCGGCATGGCCCCGATCGCGCAGCCGATAGGCAATAGCGTTGGCAAGGGGCTCATTATCCTCGACGATGACGATCCGCATCTGATCTCCTGCAAGTTTCACGCAAGGTTGACGCTCCATGATTGCCAGATGGGAGGGGGAATCAACCCCACAGTTCTATTTGCAATCACTGTGGCGTGAGACGCGCTGACGTGGTTGTCTGGTCAACAGGGAGGAACCAATGGCCATTTCCAACTTCACCCGTCGCGCCGTCGTGGGGCTGATCGCCGCCGCCGGTATCGCCGCACCTGCCGCAGCTGAGGTCGATTTCTCGGGCAAGACCATCGAATGGGTTATCCCGTTCTCAGAAACGGGTGGCTCAGCCAAATGGGCCAATTTCTTTGCGCCACTCCTGTCCGAAGCACTGCCGGGTCAGCCGACCGTGGTCGTGAAATTCATGCCGGGCGCAGGTTCGACCAAAGGCGCCAACTGGTTCCAGGAGCAAAGCCATGATGATGGCACGCTGCTGTTCGGCACATCAGGTTCGACCCAGTTCCCGTATCTGCTGAGCGATCCGCGTGTTCGCTATGAATACAATGACTGGATCCCGGTCATGGCGTCGGGAACCGGTGGTGTCGCCTATTTGAACGCCGAGGACGGAGCAAAGTTTGATGGGTCGGCAAATGCACTGAAAGACACCAACTTCATCTACGGGTCGCAGGGTGCAACGCGTCTTGACCTTGTACCGCTGCTGGCGTGGCAGATGCTGGGCATGAACGTCGAGCCGGTTTTTGGCATCAAAGGTCGTGGCGACGGTCGTTTGATGTTCGAGCGCGGTGAGGCCAACATCGATTATCAGACCTCCTCGGGTTACTTGGGCGGGTCGGCCCCGCTGGTAGAGGCCGGTCAGGCCGTGCCGATGATGACATGGGGTGCTCTGGATGCAGATGGCAACATCGTGCGCGATCCAACTTTCCCCGATATCCCAACCTTCAAAGAGGTCTGTGAGGCCACCGACGGTTGTGAAACCAGCGGTGAGGCTTGGGATGCTTGGAAAGCGTTCTTTGTCGCAGGTTTCCCGGTTCAGAAGCTGGCCTTCCTGCCCGGTGACACGCCACAAGAGGTCGTCGATGCCTACACCGCAGCGTTCCAAGCTGTAACAGAGCGTGGTGACTTTGCAGACATTTCTTCCAAACGAGTAGGCAAGTATCCGGTGTTCGTCGGCGACGGCTCAAAAGCTGCGCTGCAAACAGCGACCAATGTAGATGACAATGCCAAACAATATGTCCTGAACTGGCTGAAAGAAGCCTATGGCGTCGAGCTGAACTAAGCCGACACGTTGTCGCGCGCCCAACGAAGGGCGCGCGCTTTTCTGCACACAAGACAATTTATGAAAGGCGGCCGCTATGGAGGTTTTCGCCACAGCTGTTCCTGCGCTCAGTGACGCGTGGGGTCTGATCCTGCAACCCATCGTTCTGGGATATCTTATTCTCGGCGTCGTCATGGGTTTGGCCGTTGGTGTCTTTCCGGGACTTGGCGGCATCGCCGGGCTGTCCCTTCTGCTGCCTTTCATGTTTGGCATGGACCCCATCCTTGGACTGGCGCTGATGATCGGGATGGTCGCCGTTGTTCCGACCTCTGACACCTTCGCCTCGGTGCTGATGGGGATCCCCGGTAGCTCTGCCTCGCAGGCGACCGTGCTGGATGGCTTCCCGATGGCGAAAAAGGGTGAAGCCGCGCGGGCGTTGTCGGCCGCCTTTGCGTCATCCCTGTTTGGCGGTTTGGTCGGAGCAACCTTTCTGACAATGTTCATTCTTGCCGCGCGACCGATCGTTCTGGCCTTTGGCCTGCCCGAGATGTTGATGATCACCATCCTCGGTCTTTCGATGGTTGCCATCCTCGCCGGACGCATCCCGCTGAAGGGCGTTGCAGCCGCTGGGCTGGGCCTGATGGTCGGTACGATTGGCGAGGCGGACGCTGGCGGGTCGCTGCGTATGGCGACCTATGACATTCCCTATCTGACGGACGGCCTGAAGCTGGTTATCGTTGGCTTGGGCATCTTTGCGGTGCCCGAAATCGTCTCGCTGCTGCGGCAGGACCGGTCGATTGCCAAGGGCGCCTCGCTGGGTGCCGGGTGGCTGGACGGAGTCAAAGACTGGTTCGCTAATATCTGGCTGTCGGTCCGTTGTTCGATCATTGGCGTGGTTGTTGGCGTCATTCCTGGTCTCGGAGGGTCGGTGGTCGACTGGATCGCCTACGGTCATTCGGTTCAATCCACCAAGGACAAAAGCAACTTTGGCAAGGGCGAAGTGCGCGGGGTTATCGGACCGGAAAGCTCGAACAACGCCAAAGAGGGTGGGGGACTAGTGCCAACGCTGCTGTTCGGCATCCCCGGCTCTGGCTCGATGGCGATTTTCATCGGTGCTGTGGCTCTGTTGGGGTCTGGCGACATTGAGGTCGGGCCAAGCATGCTCAAAGACAACCTCGACATCACTTATTCTATTGTCTGGCTGCTGGCGCTTGCCAACGTCGTGGGGACCATCCTGTGTATCGCGGCCTCGGGCGGCATCGCCAAGCTGACCACGATCCGCTTCACCTATCTGGCGCCGTTCCTGTTCATGCTGATCAGCTTTGCGGCCTTCCAGTCTGGTCAGAATTTCGAAGACCTTCTGGCCCTGTTCGTCATTGGCCTGATTGGCATCTTCCTGCGCCGTTTCGACTGGTCGCGCCCTGCCTTCCTGATTGGGTTCGTTCTGTCCAACCCGGTTGAAAAGTTTACCAACCAGGCGTTTCAGATCGCCTCTTTCCGTTTCCGCAAGAGCTTTGGCGAAGGGATGGAGTATGTCTTCAGCCCCATCGTGATCGTCCTGATCGTGGTCACCGTAGTTTCGGTCATTCTGGGCATTCGGCAGGCCAAGATGATCATGGCTGAGGGTGAGGTCCAATCCGGCAGCAAGCGTGCGCCGTTGGTCTTCCTGCTGGTGATCATGGCCTACCTGATCGTGGCATTGGTCAACGCCAACATGATCCCCGACTACAACATGACCGACAAGATCATCCCATTGGTGATCGGCAGTGTGTCTTTGTTCTGCTGCGTAATCCTGTTGATCCAGATGATGCGACGCCCTGAGGGGAATGCGATTTTTGCCGACAAGGAAATTGCCGGTGAAGATGCGAGCGCTCCGCATGGGCTTTGGTCGACGCTGGCGTGGTTTGCGGGTTTGATCGCGGCCACATGGGTTGTGGGCTTCATTCTCGCCCTGATCGGATTCCTGATCGCCTTCTTCCGCATTCGGGCCGGGTCAAGCTGGCAGATGACCCTGATCCTAACAGCCTGCGGTATCGGCTTCATGTGCGTCATGGCGGGTGCTCTAAACCGGGATTTCCCACCGGGTCTGCTTCAGGACATGGTCAGCCTGCCGTGGCCGCTGAAATGAGCGATACATTGACCCTACTGTGCCTCGATGGGGATGGCATCGGGCCGGAAATCATGACCGCAACGCTGGCGGTTCTGCAAGCCGCCAGTCCAGCTCTGAATCGAGAGGTCAGGATCGAGCGGAAGATGATTGGCTTTGCAGCGTTGGAGGCCGAAGGGTCGACAATTCCGCAGGCTGTCGTCGAAGCCGCTAAGGCCGTTGACGGGGTCATATTGGGGCCGGTTTCCCACAACAGCTATCCGCCGGTTGATCAGGGCGGGCGCAATCCCTCGGGCGTTCTGCGTAAGAAGCTGGAGCTTTTTGCCAATCATCGCCCGGCCAGAACGTGGCCGGGGTTGGATGCACCGTCCCGCAAAGCCTTCGATTTGATCGTGATGCGCGAAAACCTCGAAGGGTTCTACGCCGACCGCAACATGTTCGCCGGTGGCGGTGAGTTCATGCCGGAACCCGATGTGGCGCTGGCTTTCAGGAAGGTCACGCGCTCGGCCAGCATGGATATCGCACGAGCTGGGTTTGAACTGGCCGCGTCGCGCCCCTCCAAGCATGTGACTGTCATTCACAAGGCGAACGTCATGCGCATGACGGATGGCTTGTTCCTCGATTGCACCAGGGTCATGGCCGACGAATTCGCCGATGTCACCTACGACGAAATGCTCGTAGATGCTGCGGCGGCTCATCTGGTTCGCGACCCTTCCCGGTTCGACGTCCTGATCACAACCAACATGTTCGGCGATATTTTGAGTGATCTCGCCTCGGAACTGGCTGGGGGTCTGGGGCTTGCCGGGTCCTTGAATTTCGGTGTCCGCCACGCAGTGGCACAAGCACAGCACGGCTCTGCCCCGGACATCGCCGGGAAAGACATGGCTAATCCGGTCTCGCTGATTTTGTCCACTGAAATGCTGCTGCGACATCTCGGGGAAATCGCTGCAGCCGATCTGATCCGCGCATCCGTGTGCACAGCATTGGCATTGCCCGAAACGCGAACGCGCGATCTTCACGGTGCGCTGGGCACCAGCGAGTTCACCGAAGTTCTCACAAAACTTGTCGAGGAGACTGCGAGATGAGCCAAACCGCAATCCCATATTTTTTTATGCGAGGTGGCACCTCGCGTGGACCCTATTTCCGAAGATCGGACCTTCCTGAGGATCTGGATACGCTGGCCGAGGTCTTGATCGCTGCTGTAGGTGCCGGTCACGCGCTGAATATCGACGGGATTGGTGGCGGCGCGGCGGTCACAACCAAGGTGGCAATGCTGTCGGTCAGCGACGATGAATGGGCAGACATCGACTATTTCTTTGCCCAGGTCTCGGTTGAGGAAAAGCTGGTGGATTTCAAGCCGACCTGCGGGAACATCCTGTCTGGCGTCGGCCCTGCGGCAATCGAAATGGGTATGATTAAGCCGAAAGATGATCAGACCGTGATCCGTATTCGTGCCGTTAACACCGGGGCACAAGTGGTCGCCAAAGTGCAAACCCCGGGCGGTGAACTGACCTATGACGGTGACGCTGAAATTGCCGGTGTTCCGGGACACTCAGCACCGGTGCAATTGAGTTTCATGGGGGTCGTCGGCTCCTCTACCGGTGCCTTTCTGCCCACGGGAAGTCTGCGCACCACAGTTCAGGGGATTGAGTTGACCTGCATGGACGTCGCAATGCCCATGGCCATTGCCCGCGCCACAGATTTTGGCCTGACGGGGTATGAAACTGCTGAAGAGTTGGATGCAAATCGAAAGTTCTTTGATCGGATGGAGTCTATTCGGATCGAAGCCGGCCAATTGATGGGAATGGGGGATGTATCGCAGTCAGTAACGCCGAAATTTGGGTTATTTGCCCCGTCCAAAGATGGTGGCACCATTGCCGTCCGGTACTTCATGCCGTGGAAGACGCATCCAACGATGGCAGTTACGGGGGCGCAGTGCATGGCGTCGTGCGCGCTGACGCCGGGAACTGTGGCAGACGGACTGCTTGAGCGCGCGACTGCCAGTCCTGCAGAGGTCATACTCGAACACGCCTCAGGAAAAATCGGTGTATTGGTTGATTTTTCGAACGAAGATGGGTTTTCACTTGGCGCCGCTGGGTTGGTACGTACGGCTCGCAAACTGGCCGATGGCCATATTTTCGTGCCCCAAAGCGTGTGGGATGGGAGTTGATCGGGCGCACTCAAATTGGTATACTATGGTATACTGAATGGAGTTTTCGCCATGGATGACTACACGGAATGCCTCGACATTGCCCTACAGGAACTCAAGCTGGCGCAAGCGGCACTGCGGCGAGATATGGGGGAATACCCGACACCGATTGCTGGGTGCGACGAGCAGTTCAACCACTTGCTTGATCAAAGCGAACGTGTTCGCAACGCGTTGGCGGCACTTGAAGCTCCAAGTTTTATTCCAACGCCAAGAAATCTCACCGCCGGGCGGAGTATTGAAAGCAGATGAAGGTTCACATCCTGGATGATTGGTTCGACACGTTGCGCGGTTTACCTTGCTTTGCCAAGCTTGCTGAACACGACGTGACGGTCTGGACAGATCATATTGAAGACACCGAAGAGTTGGCTTCGAGATTACGGGATGCCAAGGCAGTTGTCCTGTTTCGTGAGCGCACCAAAGTAACGCGTGAGTTGCTCGAGAAGTTGCCCAATCTTAAACTGATCAGCCAACGTAGCGTTTATCCTCACGTCGACGTACAGGCTTGTACGGATCAAAACGTTTTGCTCTGCTCGAACATGCACGGGGGAACTCCCTCGTATGCCGCAGCCGAGCTGACTTGGGCACTGATCATGGCCGGAATGCGCGATTTGCCGTCGCAAATGGCATCGGTCAAGGCAGGACGGTGGCAGGCTGGAGTCGGCAAGACTCTGCGAGGTCGTCAACTGGGGCTTTATGGCTACGGCCGCATCGCGCGCGCCGTTGCAGACTATGCCAAGGCTTTCGGGGTGAATGTGGTTTGGTGGGCCTCGGATGAGGGGCGGAAGCGAGCACTCGCGGATGGCGAACGGATTGCGCCCAGCCGCGAGGCGTTCTTCGCCGAAAGTGATGTCGTCTCGATTCATGTGCGTTTGAAGCCGGGCACGCGTGGAATCATCACGGCGTCTGATTTCGCACGAATGCAGCCGGGTGCACTGTTTGTGAACACATCCCGTGCAGGGCTTATCGTGCCGGGGGCATTGCTCGATGCGCTCAAAAATGGTTATCCCGGAAAGGCGGCGATTGACGTGTTCGACACCGAGCCGCTGACCGATCCGAACGATCCGTTGCTGTCACATCCGAACCTGATCGCCACCCCGCACATTGGTTTTGTGACCGAGGACGAGTTCGACCTGCAATTCGCCGATATCTTTGATCAAGTGAATGCTTATGCAGAGGGCGCACCAATCCATATGATCAACCCTGACGCTTGGTCAAATGCACCATAAGACTGCCCTCAACCAAGGTGCCCCGCGCTGCCAGCCGATCCAGATGTTGAGTGTTTACTGTTATCGAGCCGTCGCCAAATACGGCGAGACCCTTAAACCTTAATTTCACTGCGTCGATACAAGCCTACGGAAAATAGATGGTTGGAGGCAAATGGACTGCCGAGAAAGGTTGTGATCGAAAAAAGTGAAGCCAACATCTCTTCGTATTACGGCTATCAACAGAATGCTCAAGGGCTATGGCTGTCTAAAACCGAGGGTCGAGACGTGAGGGCGACAAACTATGCTACTGCCAAAGCTTTGGTGATGAAAACCATGGCCAGATCGCAGACTATATCATTGGGGACGCGGTTGATGCGCACCAAGGGCCAGCTCCGCGAGGTCACTGCCATTGCACGCAAACTGGCCGTTTTGCTACACCGCAAATGGGCGGATGACAGCAAGTTCGGTAAATGCAGCCGAAAGTGCCCGCTGCGCCGCCAAGCGCATCTCACTGCGAGGTTTTCCACAACAAATCCGGGCATGCGTGCAGCGATCGCCGATCCGGTATCACCCAGACCGCGAAGAGAGCATGATCCGGATGAGCGACAATGATCCCCTGCAATAAGGGAAAACGAGCTTGACCTACACGCCCCACTAGGGAACCAGAGATGTCCGGTTCGCGCAACGGGCGGGAATACGACCTTAGTTGCGCTTAAGCTCAAGTCTGTTCTGCGGGCTTCTAGTCCGCCGCCGCAACACCAATTCAAACGACGGCGCGCATTCCTGCCAAAAAACACTGGTCCCGAGGTTCCCTCATCCTGCGAAGTTGTCTAGTAAATCTAAAACAATGGAGATTTGACAAGGTGAGGTCAGGGCTCTTTTCACCTGCGCCCCCATAACAAATTCCGTTTTCTGACTTTGTTTTATAAACGCATACAATTCAAACAGCTTTTAGCGTCAAATTTGCTATTCAGGCCACCTTCACAGAGACGACGAGATGATCGCGGGCCGCACGGGAGGGGGAAATGATAAGATTATCTGTTTAGATTTTGGCCTTCGTGTTGCTTACGGGCTGCTGGGAGAAGGAAGAAGAAGCGACCGAGACTATTATTCGGCCCGTCAGAGCGACCGAGATTTCTGACCTATCCAGTTTGTATGACCGTTACTTTGTCGGGACTGCCAGAGCCGCGCGAAGTTTCGTTGGCCTTTCGCGTGCCGGGCAATGTTGTTGGTGTGGACGTTCAGGTTGGTGACCTTGTAACGAAAGGTGCAGTTATCGCGGCCCTGGAACCGGCCCTGTACCAGGCTGAAGTCGATCGGCTTATTGCCGAGCTTGAGAGCGCGCAGACGACGTTCGAAAACGCCAAATTGCAAACAGATCGGCAGCGATCCTTGGTTGGAAAAGATGTTGCTGCTCAGGCGACACTCGACCGATTTGTCGCGGGTGAAACATCAGCTCAGGCGGCAATCAATTCTGTCCAAGATGATCTGGACCGGGCCACTCTGGATTTGACCTATACAAGCTTGGCGGCACCGTTCGATGGCCGAGTGGTCGCGAAGTACATTGAAGATTTCGAAGAAGTCGCAGCACAGACTCCGGTGCTGCGCATTCTGGATGCCGTGCATATCGAAGTGGTGATTGATATTCCCGAACGATACATCGCCCTGGTCCCGCATATTGAGGATATAACCGTTACTTTTGACGCTTTGGGGGATGTGGTTCTATCGGCGGAAATCAGTGAGATTGGATCAGAGGCTTCGGCAACAACCCGGACCTTCCCTGTCACGTTGATTATGGAACAACCGGAAGACGCACTTGTTCTTCCGGGTATGGCAGGACGCGCCCGCGGCCAGCCAAAGTAAGGACACGAGCCATTTGATGCGATCACGGTTCCTGCCAGCGCGGTTTTCGTGCCGGAAGGGGAAGCCGATCCTCATGTCTGGGTGTTTGATACCGGCACAGAAACCATAACCGCGCGGAAAGTTTCGCTTGGCACACCCCGGTCCCAAGGGGTGGCCGTCAGCGATGGTCTGAAATTTGGCGAAGTGATCGTCACCGCAGGAGCGAACTCTTTGCGAGAGGGTCAGAAGGTTTCGCTACTTCCTGAGGGTACGGGGTAATAGGTCTAGCGGCATTCTCCATCCGCAATGCCAAATTCGTTTGGTTCACGGTTATCATGCTCACATTGGGCGGAGTTTCTGCGTTCTTCAGCCTTGGGCAGCCGGAAGCCCCCGAGTTCACCATCAAGATTGCAGTCGTGACCACCCTATATCCTGGTGCCAGCCCTGAGGAAGTTGAGCAGGAGGTCACGGAACGGATCGAGCTGAAACTCCAGGAGATTAAGGAGATCGACTACATCTCGAGCGATAGCAGGGCGGGTGTGTCGACCATTAAAGTCGAAATTCGCCCAAACTATTGGTCGGACCAACTGCCACAAATCTGCGACACGCTCCGTCCCAAAATCAGAGACGTGGAAACCGACCTGCCCCCAGGTGCAGTTCGTCCCGCGATCAACGATGATTTCGGAGATGTCTTTGGTCTGCTGCTGGCTATTACGTCTGATGGGTTCTCGGCGCGGGAGCTCGATGATTTCGCAGAAGACTTCAAACGAGAGCTCTCGTTGATCGATGGCGTCGGCCGCGTCGATCTTTGGGGCACACGCGACAGGGTCATCCATATGGAAACACGGGAAGAAACCTTGTCTGCATTGGGTGTTTCGGCTCAAACCGTCCTCAATACCCTGCAGACGCAGAATGCAATTGTGGATGCGGGGCGAGTGAATATCGGTGACGACCGCATGCGCATTGCGCCAAGCGGTACATTTACTAGCCCGTCTGATATCGCAGATTTGGTCGTTCGTCCTAGTAGCCTAGATCAGGCTCAAAGTGGGCAACTTCGGGGGCCCGAGCTTCTGCGATTAGGAGAAATCGTTGAGGTCAAGGAGGGCTATGCCGATCCACCAACGACCATGATGCGCTATAACGGACCCCCGTCTATTGGGTTGGCGATATCTTTCCAGTCTGGTGTCAACGTTTTCAGCGTTGGGGAAGCCGTAGACGCGAGAGTAAATGAACTGATTGCAGGCCTGCCCGTGGGCATCGAGGTTGAACGGGTCCATTGGCAATCTGACGACGTGAATCTGGCCGTCAGCAGTTTCTTGATCAGCCTCGGACAGGCTGTAGCGATTGTGCTGGTCGTTCTGACTCTGGCGATGGGTGTTCGCATGGGGATCATCATCGGCAGCGGATTGATCCTGACGATCCTAACTACTTTCATACCTTTGGCGGCACTGGGCATTGATCTTCAGCGGATGTCTTTGGGCGCGTTGATCATTGCGCTAGGCATGATGGTCGACAATTCGATCATTGTCTCAGATGGCGCGATGGTGCGGATGTCGCAGGGAATGGATCGCGCGAAAGCCGCAATCGATGCCGCCACGCGCCCTGCTATGTCTCTGCTAGGGGCAACATTCGTCGCGATTATGGCCTTTTACCCCATTTTTGCATCGGTAGAGAGCGCAGGAGAATATTGTCGGACGCTCTTTTCAGTTGTCGGAATTGCACTGCTGGTCAGTTGGCTGCTGTCGATGACGGTCACGCCATTGCAGTGCGTTGCCATGCTGCCGGAGCCAAAGGGCGGGGCCAGTGAGACATTCGACACCGGTTTTTTTGCCGTTTACCGCCGTTTTCTGGCCGCCGCGATCCGCGCTAGCTATCTGACTACCGGAGTGGCCACTGGTGCTCTGGTCATTGCCGAGGTTGGCTTTGGTTCCGTCACACAGTTGTTCTTCCCGACCTCGTCGATGACCAAGTACATGATCGACTATTACGCGCCTGAGGAAACCCGGATCGAAGCCGTATCCGAGACGATCACCCGGATCGAAGAGCGGGTGGAGATGGATGATCGCGTGACGGGTATCGCCAGCTTCATCGGGGCTGGACCACCGCGTTTTTACTTGCCTGTCGACCCCGAAGGAACAAACCCGTCCTACGCGCAAGTCATTGTGAACGTCGAGGATTACCGCGACATTCCTGAGATGACCAAAGAGATCTCGCTTTGGATATCGGCGAATATGCCCGAAGCAACATCCTTCACGCGTCAATTCGGTGTGGGCCCCAGCAATACTTGGGCTTTTGAAAATCGTATTATCGGCCCCGCGGATGCCGATCCCGAAACTTTGCGCGAAATTGGCGACAGAGCAGTTGCGATACTGGATCAACATCAATGGACGAAGGTGGCGCGTACCGATTGGCGCAACCGACTCCTGGTAACCGTTCCTGACTATGATCAGGACCGAGCGCGGTGGACGGGTATTACCTACGAAGATCTTGGGAATACTACCAAGCGTGCCTTCGACGGGCGTTCGGTTGGCCTCTACCGCGAAGGCGACGAGTTTCTGCTGATCATAGTCCGGCCCGGAGCAGATGATGTAGCTGCCGTGGACAACTTTGAACTGCTGCAACTGCAGTCACCATTTTCTGTTGAGCCTGTCCCATTGGCACGGGTTGTTCGCGGCGTGAATGTCCGGCCAGAAGACCCCACGATCAATCGCCGCGACCGGCGCCGGGTTCTGACCGTCCAAGCCAATCCAATCGATAGTGTAACTCTGCCAAGCTATCGCGTCGCAGTTCTCGCTGATTTCGATGCTTTGGAGGCTGACTTGCCGCCGGGCTACAGCATGAAAGGGGTGGAGAGTACGAGGACACTGTGTCTGCGCAAGCGTCCTTGATTCCGGGGATGATACCCGCGTTTTCGATCATGGCACTTATCGTGGTCGGACTATTTAACTCATACCGCAGACCGTTGGTCATTTTCCTAACTGTAGCGTTTGTGCTGATAGGTATTGTTCCAAGCCTGCTTCTCACGAATACCCCGTTTGGCTTCGTCGCATTGCTCGGAGGCATGAGCCTGACGGGTATGATGATCAAAAATGCGATCGTTCTGATTGATCAGATCAACGACAACCTGGCCGAAGGTCAACCGGGTTACGACGCGGTATTGAATGCCGGCGCTTCCAGGCTTCGTCCCGTCGTGCTGGCAGCGGCAACTACTGTTCTGGGCGTAATACCGCTGCTGCCAGACGTATTCTGGGTGGGTCTTGCCGTCACGATCATGGGTGGATTGACCGCGGGCACGATGCTCACAATGATACTGGTTCCGGTCCTGTTCGCCACGGTGCATGGCATTCGACAATCACCGGCGGTCGTTTGACGTCGCCTTTCAAACGGCCCTTGGATCGATTGTTGCATTTGTGAAGCAGGACGTTCTGTAGCCTGGCGGGTTATTTCGGGGGATAAGATGGACAATACAATACTGTACTTTTTAGTTGGCATCTTCGTCGTTGGCCTAATCTCGTTGGGATTTTTCGCCAGAGGTAGCGGAGCTCTTCTAGTGATTGCGATACTGGTTGGTGTGTTGTTGGCGATGATCGGTTTTTTTGGAGGCTACTTTGGCGAAGCACCAAAGTGAGGTTGGACAGACATTTTATTAAAATGTGTTGCTAGTTAAGGGAAACGTCAGCTGAACCAAGAACATGGCTTTTGGGATGCCCTAGGTTGCAGCTGTGAAAAAATGGATTTCCTGTTTTAAGGTCCGACTTTCACAAACGGCTTCCAATGAGTGTTCTTGCTGCGATAGCGCGTTTCTAACTTGAGCCCATCCGATGAGCCCGCAGAAGTTTTGCGCCAAACTGGTTTTGACGTTTTCAAAACCCATCAACCGCAGGCCAAAAGAACCCAGGCAACCTAAGCAATGATGTAATCTATGATCACTATGCGCCGTAAACCGAATGGGTTCGAAACATTTGGGATGCGGCAAAGAAAAAGTCGAAGCTGGGCAAACAATGTCGCCATCGGCCTGCAAGACAGAGATGTCGATGAAGAAGCACTTAGCAGGCAGTTCGAGGATTGGCCCGTCGATGGGATGAAAATCACCATAATTGCGCGTCCGAAAGCAACGTTGGAAGGTTATTATGGCAATAAACTACATGATATATACGGATATGGAGCTGAATGAGCTTCAAGCTCGGTTTAACACAGTATCGCAAACCGCTCATGACTTGCGGGAAACTTGGAGTGCAGGCGAGAAAATCAGCCTCGCGGCCAAAGTGCGGTGGGAGAGGATTCCTTTGACAGCACCTTGACAAGATCTCTGTTTCTATAAATTTTATCTGCTAAAATAAATCGTGGGATCGTGCCGAATGTATCTTGGGTTGGATTTGGGGACGTCGGGTCTCAGAGGAATTCTGGTGGATGACGCCGGTCTTGTTGTCGGTGATGCCGAAGTCAACATTGCGACCTCGTCGCCCAAACCCGGTTGGTCCGAGCAGAACCCCTTGGATTGGATCAACGCTTGCGAAGAGGTTGTCAGCAAGCTCCGCGAAATTAACGCGCAAGCGGTCTCAAGATTGCGTGGCATTGGCCTAAGCGGACACATGCACGGCGCGACGCTTCTGGATCGCGGTGGCGAAGTGCTGAGGCCCTGTATTCTTTGGAACGATACGCGGTCAGCCGATGAGGCGAGGAGACTGGATCAAACACCAGAGATGCGCACCATATCGGGAAATATTGTATTCCCGGGGTTTACTGCGCCGAAACTGGAGTGGGTGCGTACGCATGAGCCGGATGTGTTTTCAAAGGTAGACAAGGTGTTGCTGCCGAAAGACTATTTGCGGTTTTGGCTGACTGGTGAATATGTCTCAGACATGTCAGACAGCGCAGGTACATCCTGGCTTGACGTTGATGCGCGGCAGTGGTCAGAAAAGGCGCTCGCCATGGGTCACATGCGTGTCGACCAGATGCCGCGCTTGGTCGAAGGCAGTGAGCCGGGTGGAGCGTTGAAGGCCCGTTTGAGGCGGGAGTGGGGGCTGTCGAATCCGGTTGTTGTGGCTGGCGGTGCTGGCGACAATGCTGCCGCAGCTTGCGGGATCGGGAGCATCAACGACGGCACCGGTTTTGTCTCACTCGGAACATCCGGCGTGTTGCTTGTTGCGCGGGAAGCCTATGCTCCTGATCCGGAAACTGCCGTGCACTGTTTTTGCCACGCAGTCCCCGATCGGTGGATACAAATGGGCGTCATGCTTTCAGCAACGAACAGCATGAACTGGCTTGCTCGCAATCTGGGTGAACCCGTGGAAAATCTCGCCTCAGCTATGCCCGAAAAACTGAATGGACCTTCTGTGATCACGTTCCTGCCATATCTGTCAGGAGAACGGACACCGCATAACGATAGCCATATCCGAGGTGCGTTTTTGGGTGTGGATGTTTCGTCGGAACCAGCTGAGCTGACCCAGTCTGTAATGGAGGGTGTTTCTTTTGGAATGAGAGATTGCCTGGAAGCACTGAAGAGCACAGGAACCCAGCCAAATAGCCTTATGGCGGTAGGGGGAGGTGCACGATCTCGGTTCTGGCTGGAAACCCTGGCTACTGTTTTGCAAGTTCCACTGGATTTGCCAAAAGGCAGCGAATTCGGTGCCGCTTTGGGCGCTGCGCGACTCGCGATATGTGCTGCAAACGGCGCTGAACCAGCGCAAGTCATGACACCGCCGGAAATTCAGGAACGCATCGAACCACGCGGCGATCTGATTGACGCCTACGAAAACGAATACCGGAGATACAAGCAATTCTATCAGGCGCTTGCGCCGTTGGCAGTAAGATGAATCCAGAAAAGGATAAAGCCTCTGGAATTGAAACCGCTATTCTCACCGATGGGGATATGCGTGTTTCGGTTTTGAACTATGGGGCGATCACGCAGGGTTGGTGGTACAAGGACGTGCCGCTCATCCTTGGGTTCAAGGACCCAAGTGAGTATCTCACCGATACGCGTTACCTGGGCGCAATCGTCGGGCGCGTTGCCAACCGGATCAGCGGCGCAACGTTTGGCTTGGAAGGTGTTAGTTTTGAACTGACCGCCAACGAGGGCAAAAACACATTACATGGCGGCGACGATGGCCTGTCTAGCCAGTTCTGGGACCTCGAACAGATTGCACGGAATGAGGTCTTGTTGAGCTACGTTTCTCGCGACGGGGAGAGCGGCTTTCCAGAGGAAATCAGGTTCGAGGTCAGGATCTGCATACAGGGTCCGCGCTTGGTCTATTCAATGGCTGCACAGCCCGGCCGGCCGACGCCAATAAGCATTGCGCAACATAACTATTACACTTTGGGTGCTGCCGATGGCGTGGACCGGCACAATCTGAAACTCGCTTCAAATCGGTATCTGGAAATCGACGATCAGGGTATCCCGTCGGGCAGGGTGCTTGCGACCGACGAAAACGGGTTGGATTTTTCAACGCCCAAAACGATTGGAAGTGTTCCCGAAGGAATCGATCACTATTTTTGCTTTGATCATGATCGCAGCCCAAAAGTTCCGGTGGCGGAACTCACTTCACCTTCTGGGCTTGCGTTGACAGTCTACTCTGACCAACCCGGAGCGCAGGTGTATTCGGGCTACAAGGGGACGGAACC
This sequence comes from Ruegeria sp. BF12, assembly GCF_056538705.1. NCBI lineage: Bacteria > Pseudomonadati > Pseudomonadota > Alphaproteobacteria > Rhodobacterales > Roseobacteraceae > Ruegeria > Ruegeria sp. BF12. The sequence goes on from NZ_JBQFTP010000022.1 coordinate 24,546, forward strand.
GCTTTGCGCTTCGCGTGGTGTGTGCATTGAGCCATCGGGTTATCCAAACGCACCGAATATCTCGTCGTTTCCCTCTATAATTTTTACTCCGGAGAACCCGTATCGGCAGGAACTTACCTTAGAGGTGTCTGAGGAATGACATGAGAGCAGGTTCGCTATTCTTGGTTTTCGGCTTAACAATCTCAGCGGTGGGTGGTGCGCGTGCCCAATCGCTTGGCCCTTTGCCGGAGTTCATCGAACCCGACTTGGCAAGTGTCGAGCTGGGGCGGTTGCTGTTCTATGACCCGGTTTTGTCTGGCAACAGAAATATCAGTTGCGCCACCTGCCATCATCCCAAGCTTGGTACGTCAGACGGTCTTTCCCTTGGCATAGGGGAAGGGGGGATTGGGCTGGGTCCAGAGCGAACGCTGGACCCAGAGAACACCCCGGAGCAACGTATTCCTCGAAACTCGCCTGGGCTTTGGAACCTCGGAGCCACTGAGTTCACGACTTTTTTCCATGATGGACGACTCGAAACAGACTCAACGCAACCTGACGGAATCAGAACCCCCTTGGGTACCCATATGCGGTCCGGCTTCAAGTCCGCGCTGGCCGCACAAGCCATGTTCCCGGTTTTGTCGGCGGACGAAATGGCGGGTCATTACTCCGAGAATGACGTGAGCAAGGCGGTCCGTCTTGGATTTTTAACGCAGCAAGGCGGTGCGTGGGATCTGATTGCAGAACGTGTTGCGGCCATTCCGGAGTACGAGCAGAGGTTTGAGGATATAGCGCCGGATGATGAGATTACGTTCACGGCAATTGCTAACGTAATCGCGGACTTTATCGCTTCCGAGTGGCGTGCGGACAACAGCCCGTTCGATCGCGCAATGCGAGGTGAGGCCAAGTTGTCGCAAGAGGCCGAGATAGGTATGGGCTTGTTCTATGGAAAGGCCGGTTGCAGCAACTGCCACTCGGGCTGGTTCCAAACTGATCACAAGTTTCATTCGATCGCACTGCCGCAAATCGGTCCGGGAAAGGCGGCGCGGTTTGAAAACCATGTCAGGGACGACGGGCGTCTTCGCGTGACCGGTTACGACGAAGGTGCGTTTGCTTTCCGCACGCCATCTTTGCGCAACGTGACGCTGACAGCCCCGTACGGACACAACGGAGCTTATGTCGAACTTGAGGACATCGTGCGGCATCATCTGGACCCGGTAATGTCTTTGCGAAATTACTCGATTGAGATGGCTGCATTGCCAGCCTTCCCGGGCTCCGAAGATCATAAGGCAATGTCAGACGGCCAGCACTTAAACGCAATTGCCCAAAGCAACAGCTTGTCGAAAGTAAACCTGACGGATCAGGAAATCGAAACTCTTCTCAGCTTTTTGGCAAGCCTTGAAGACCCGGCAGAGCGGCTAGGTGTGCCGGATCAAGTCCCTAGCGGACTGCCGGTGGATCAATAGTCAGCGTTGGATTCGAACAATTTGTTTAGAGAGGTGTTTCTGCCACTCGCTGGCCGATCCATCCGGCCAGATCACGCGAACCTGAACCTGGTTATCGCTACCAAGACCAAAATGATGAAAGCCAGCGATCCCACCGGCATGTCCACCGCCAATTGTCAGTTCTCGTGTCTGAACACCATGCGAGGTTTTGATTTCAACAAATCCACCGACGGCTGCACGGTTAGCTTGACCTTGATTGATATCCAGCAGCAGCCAATTGCCACTCAGCGAAGTGTTCTGGCTGACTTCGAGATCTGAACCTCGGTTGACGACCACAAGATCCAGCCGACCGTCGTTGTTTAGGTCTGCGAGCGCCGCACCGCGAGATTTCGCCATCGACGCAACGCCAGCATCTGCCGCAGCTTCAAAGAACTGACCATCGAAGTTCTGCAATAGCAGGTTGTTGGGATCGTTCAGAGCGGCATCGGGCATTTGCTCTACATTGCCTTTGGCCACGAATATGTCGTCCCTGCCGTCGTTATTGACGTCGCCAAATTGTGCGTGCCACCCGGTGGATGGCCTTCCGTCTTCGCCGATATGTGGTCTATGAGCGGTCGTTCCCTTTTCGTAAGTTGCATCACGCCATGTTGGGCCGTTCGGTACTGGATCAAAAATCTGGAGTTTCTGATCACCCATCGAGGTCAGATAAACTTCGGGAAATCCGTCCCCTGTAAGGTCCCGAGAGGCGATCCCCATTCCCCAGATCGAAAAAGGCAGCCAGCCTTCGTCTTCCGAGTATTGTCGCGGCTCAGGCTCCATAGCCCATAACTGCTCGTGGCCGCCGCGCACATAGTAGTGCCGGTCGTTGCTGACACGTAGATCAGCTCGGCCAGTTCTAGCCCAGTCCGAAAACAAAATCGAAAGCGAGCAATAGCCGGGTTCAAGGCGCAGCGGCTCATGGTACGAGCCATCTTCCGGGCGGTACAAAAGGGTTGGTCCGCAGGATTCAAAAGGGCCTTCGGGATCAAAGCGATCAACATAGGTGCCAAACGCCAACGTTGGTAAAGTTTGCCCGTTTTCCCATGTTGCTGAGAAACCTGTGGTCCAGTGATCCCCTGATCGAAAACCGAGTTGATCGAAAGGGCTGAATTGGCAGCCGGGATGGCCCTGAAGAAGCAGGTCTGGGCCAACACGCAAAATCGCCAGATCCATTATGCCATCACTATCAACGTCAAGTGGGTACGCGCCGGTCACACCGGTCAGCGAAAGATCCTCAGGCGTTTCTATCCGAAAAGATATCTGATCTCTCGAGGTGTTTATGAACAGTTGAGATCGGTTGGATCCGCCAGCCAAAAACAGCTCTGGAAAGGTGTCCCCATTGCAATCGAAAACTGCCACTCCGCCGCCGACAAAATGCTCCCAACCGCCATCATAGACATGTTTTGGCACATCCACATTTGTAAACTGGGGAATAACAGTGTCCGCATTCGCGACATTGGCATATGCCACAAGTATCGCAAGCTCAGGACGCATTTGCCGTCAGCTCCTTGACCTTAAGAATCGAGATTTGTTCAATTCCATAGGCTGCAGCCCCCTTGGCCCACATCATGTCACCCCAGTGATGAACTTTAATCTGGGGCAAAGGTGCGTCGACATTCACAACGCCGTTTCGAATGCGGGTCATTACTTCGCTGGAACACAAATGCTCAAAGCTCATTTGTGCCCCCGAGACGATAATGCACTCTGGGTCATACAAATTGATCAGGTTGGAAATCCCGAGGCCAAACATCTGACCTGCGCGGGCAAGCACCGACGATGCTCGGTCATCACCCGAGTTGGCGCGGTCATGTATGTCGGAAACAGAGTCCATGCCGTTGGTATGACCTGTGACTGTCATCTCACGGATCAGGGCATAATCGCCTACGTAGGCTTCCAGACACCCGCGTTGGCCGCATTGGCAAAGGGCCCCGTCAAGTTGAACTTTGGTGTGCCCGAATTCAGCGCCGCAGCCTCGCTCTCCACGGTAAAGTTTGCCATCCAGAACGATACCGAGGCCAACACCGTGTTCGATCGTAACGACGAGGAAGTTCTTTAAACCCTTGCCCAAGCCAAAAAGCTGTTCGGCCTTGGCGACAAGATTGGCGTCGTTGTCAACGAATGCAGGGCAGGGCAGCTCATTTGAAAGCAAGTGGCTGAAATCAATATTTCTCTCAGTAATCGAAGAAGACCAGTGGACAAAATTCCTGTTTGCATCGACCAGTCCAGCCACCCCGATGGATACACCTGCCAAATGAGCGACGGATTGGTCGATCTGATTGCAGGTTTCTTCAAGTGCTTCGCGGATCGCCGATACAAATTCTTGCGGCGACATTCTGGCGTGATCCAGAGCATATTTATGGGATGCGACTTCGTTACCTTCAAAGTCGACCAAGATAACTGAGATCACTTGCCGAGCCACTTTTAGACCGGCCACAAGGTGCATCTGGCCGTCCAATTGCAGCAATACTCTGGGTCTGCCTCTTTTCCCCGACTTGGACTGTGCCTGGCTTTCAGTCTCCTTCACCAGCCCGGCTGAGATGAGATCAGCCGTGGCTGCGGTGACGGTCGCAGGGCTGGTTTGCAAGGCGGAAGCAATATCGATCCGCGAGACGGATCCCTTTGCTCTGATGTGCTCCAGTACCCGCAGGCGGGTCGTATTTCTTTGTTCCAAAGAAACCGGAGAGGCTTTGCTTTTCAGCATCTTGTCCTCGCGAATCTTGCTGTTGGCCCAATCTATTTGAATTTGAGTGCCTCTTGTAGAGTAAATATTTTACCGACTGAAATAAATATGGTATTCAAATTTGTGAGAGCCGCGAATCGAAATGCGATGGCTCGGCAAATGGGAGGAAATCATGAAAAGAATTCTCAGCATTTCGGCTGCGGCCACTTTGTTGGCTTCGACCGCATTCGCAGAGCCAGTGGTCGGCGTAAGCTGGTCGAACTTTCAGGAAGAGCGTTGGAAAACGGATGAGGCGGCAATCAAATCGGCGCTTGAAGCAGGCGGTGCCGAGTACATTTCGGCAGACGCGCAATCGTCCTCAGCAAAGCAGCTATCGGACATTGAAAGTCTGATCGCCCAAGGCGTGGACGCGCTTATCATCCTGGCGCAGGACGCGCAGGCCATCGGGCCGGCTGTTCAGGCTGCGGCAGACGAAGGTATTCCGGTCATTGCTTATGATCGCCTGATTGAGGACGATCGCGCATTTTATCTGACCTTTGACAACGTGGAAGTCGGTAGAATGCAGGCGCGCGCTGTTTTTGAGGCCATGCCCAAGGGCAATTATGTGATGATCAAGGGCTCTCCGACTGACCCGAACGCGGACTTCCTCCGCGGTGGACAGCAAGAGATTATCGGGGCAGCCGTCGACAGCGGTGACATCGTAATCGTTGGCGAAGCCTATACGGATGGTTGGCTGCCCGCGAACGCGCAGCGGAACATGGAGCAAATCCTGACTGCAAATGAAAATAACGTCGATGCGGTCGTTGCATCGAATGACGGTACTGCAGGTGGTGTTGTTGCAGCTCTGACCGCGCAGGGCATGGAAGGCATTCCCGTGTCCGGCCAGGACGGCGATCACGCAGCGTTGAACCGCGTCGCGCTGGGCACGCAGACCGTTTCGGTTTGGAAGGACGCTCGTGAACTCGGAAAGGCCGCTGGCGAAATCGCCGTCGCGCTGAGCGGTGGGACAAGCCCCGCTGATGTCGAAGGCGCAGTTAGCTGGACATCGCCCGGTGGCACCGAGATGAACTCGGTCTTCCTCGCGCCCGTTCCGATCACCAAGGACAACCTGTCCGTTGTCGTGGACGCTGGGTGGATCCCATTGGAAGATCTGTGCCAGGGCGTTGAAAACGGACCTGCTCCCTGCAACTAAACTTCAAAGTCCCTGGCCCTGTCTGGGCCGGGGACCATTGCTGAATATGAAAGATCGGAAATGACCGAAACTTCGTCTCAGCCGGTACCTGAAAAAGCGAAACCCAACCTGTTCCAGCAACTGGAACTGGATATGCGGCTTTTGGGAATGATCGGCGCGTTTGTCATCCTTTGCATCGGGTTCAACATCTTTACTGACGGGCGTTTCCTGACGCCTCGGAACCTGTTCAACCTGTCCATCCAGACGGTTTCGGTCGCCATCATGGCGTGCGGGATGGTGTTCATCATTGTCACGCGACACATCGACCTGTCGGTTGGAGCGCTGCTTGCAACAACCTCGGCCGTGATGGCAATGACGCAAACCGAGCTTTTGCCGCAAGTCCTTGGGATGGGTTTGAACAATCCTGCAACCTGGGCGATCACCATTGTCTTCGGGCTGTTTGTCGGCACGCTGATTGGTGCGTTTCATGGCTGGATGGTTGGTTATCTGACGATACCGGCTTTCATCGTCACGCTTGGCGGGTTTCTGGTTTGGCGAAACGTGGCGTGGTATTTGACCAGCGGCCAGACGATTGGGCCTCTGGATAGTACGTTCCTGATGTTTGGCGGGACCAACGGAACTTTGGGAACAACGACAAGCTGGCTTTTTGGGCTGTTCGCGTCTGCGATCGCCATCTGGGCTTTGTGGAGTGGCCGCCGCGCAAAAGCGTCACACGGTTTTCCGGTAAAACCTGTTTGGGCCGAGGCCACTCTGGCCGGAATAATTGCAATCGCCATCCTTGGATACGTTTACATCGTAAACAGCTACGCCATTCCAACGCGCCGGCTACAACGCTTGTTCGAAGCGCGCGGTGAGACGATGCCCGAGGGGCTGGTCGTCGGATACGGCATACCGATTTCCGTTCTCATTTTGATCATCGTGGCGGTTACCCTGACGATAGTTGCGCGGAAAACCCGGTTCGGCCGATACATCTTTGCCACCGGCGGTAACCCGGATGCGGCAGAGCTTTCGGGTATCAATACACGGCTGCTTACCGTGAAGATATTTGCACTGATGGGGTTCCTGTGCGCCGTGTCCGCCGTGGTCGCCTCGGCGCGTCTGGCGAACCATTCGAACGATATTGGCACGCTGGATGAACTGAGGGTTATTGCCGCTGCAGTTATCGGAGGAACTGCGCTGTCGGGTGGCATCGGCACCATTTACGGCGCGATCCTTGGCGCATTGATCATGCAGGCGCTTCAATCGGGTATGGCAATGGTTGGCGTGGACGCGCCGTTTCAGAACATCGTTGTCGGCAGCGTTCTTGTGCTGGCTGTCTACATCGACATCGTCTACCGCAAGCGATTGGGGGCCAAGTGATGCAAGCTCAGGATACTCAGAAAACCCCCACCAACTCCGGTCGCGGATCGGGCGCGCCGCCATTGGTCGAGATGCGCGACATCTCGATTTCCTTTGGCGGGATCAAGGCCGTCGACCATGTCTCGGTCGATCTCTATCCGGGTGAAGTCGTTGGCCTGCTTGGCCACAATGGGGCCGGGAAGTCCACTCTGATCAAGGTGCTGTCGGGGGCCTATCAGATGGATCACGGCGAGATACTTATCGATGGCAAGCCGGTCGAGATCGGCAATCCCCGCGACGCCCGGGCGAACAATATCGAAACCATCTACCAGACGCTCGCCTTGGCCGACAATCTGGACGCGACATCGAACCTGTTCCTGGGGCGCGAGATGACGACGCCTTTTGGTTTGGTCAACGACGCGGCCATGGAGGCTGAGTGCCGAAAGATCATGGCCCAGCTCAACCCGAACTTTCAGAAGTTCAATGATCCGGTCTCCGCCTTGTCGGGTGGGCAAAGACAGTCTGTGGCGATTGCTCGGGCCGTCTACTTCAACGCCCGTATTCTGATTATGGACGAGCCGACAGCGGCGCTGGGTCCGCATGAAACGCAGATGGTGGCGGATTTGATCCACCAGCTTAAGGCGCAGGGCATCGGGATCTTCCTGATCGATCACGACGTGCATGCCGTAATGGAACTGTGTGACCGCGCCTCGGTCATGAAGAACGGGAAGCTGGTTGGGACGGTCAATATCGCAGACGTCACTGATGACGATCTTTTGTCGATGATCATTCTTGGCAAGCAGCCAGCACAAAAAGCAGAGTAGGGGGCAGAAATGCCAAGTGGATTTTTTGAAGGGATCGAACAGATCCGGTTTGAAGGTGTGGAAAGCACGAACCCGCTGGCCTTCCGGCATTACAACCCGGACGAGATTGTCCTGGGTAAACGTATGGAAGACCATCTGCGATTTGCGGTCGCTTGGTGGCACTCATTCGCGTGGGAAGGCGGAGACCCCTTCGGCGGGCCGACGTTCGAACGCCCTTGGCATCCACAGGACGACATGGGCCGGGCTCGCCTAAAGGCGGACATTGCCTTCGAACTGTTTGAGCTTCTGGGCCAGCCATTCTTCTGCTGGCACGACGCTGACATCCGGCCGGAGCAGGGCAATTTTGCCGATAACCTGAGAACTCTGGAGGAAATCACAGATTACATCGGGGAAAAGATGCAGGTGCCTGGTACCAAGCTGCTTTGGGGCACCGCCAATATGTTCAGCCATCGCCGCTGGATGTCTGGCGCCAGTACCAACCCTGATCCCGACGTTTTTGCATTTGCCGCAGCGACGGTAAAATCCTGCATGGATGCGACCCACAAACTCGGTGGCGAAAACTATGTTCTGTGGGGTGGGCGTGAAGGGTACGAAACCCTGCTGAACACGGATCTGACAACCGAACTAGACCACATGGGCCGGTTCTTGAACATGGTCGTGGAGTACAAACACAAGATTGGGTTCAAGGGCACCATTCTTGTGGAACCCAAACCTCAGGAGCCGTCCAAGCACCAATACGACTATGACGCCGCCACTTGTATCGGGTTTCTCAGGAAGTATGGGCTGGAGAACGAGGTGAAACTGAACCTCGAACAGGGGCATGCGATCCTTGCCGGGCACAGTTTCGAGCATGAAATTGCGGTTGCCGCCGCCGAAGGGATGCTGGGGTCGATTGATATGAACCGCAATGACTACCAATCCGGGTGGGATACGGACCAATTCCCCAACAATACACCGGAAGTTGCCCTAGCTTACTATTACATCCTGAAGGCTGGTGGCTTTACCACCGGGGGCACGAATTTTGACGCCAAAATTCGCCGGCAGTCAATTGATGCCACAGATCTGGTGGCGGCGCATGTCGGAGGGATGGACATCTGTGCACGTGGTCTGAAAGCTGCTGCCGCCATGATTGACGATGGCGGTTTGGAAGACGCGATGTCGGAACGGTACTCCGGTTGGAAGTCTCCACAAGCGAAGTCCATGTTGGGTAGTAGTTTGGAAGAAATTTCTGCCAGGGTTTTGCATGATGGCATAAACCCAGAACCACGATCTGGACGCCAGGAAATTCTGGAGAATTACGTGAACAGGTTTGTGTGACCAAAGAAATCCGCGGACGGTTTCAAAAATGCGACTTGGTTGGATGCAGTGACCGGCGGCGGCATGTCCATCGGAGCGGTATGGCCGAAGCCGAAGTCGACACCACCCCAGATGCGTATATCCTCGACGATTTCATGTGGTCATCGACGGGGTCACTCGGCCTGGAAAGGTTTCAAGCTTTCTTGAAACTGTTCGATGAATTCAAGTGTCACCAGTGACGGTTGCTTCAAAATCGGGCGTACAAGGGAGAGTGTATGTGACAAGAATGGTTTGAACGGTCGATAGCTCAATCCGCTCGCGGCGTATTGGACGGCGTCCAACTCGCTTACCACAGAAACGCCGACACCTTTTACCGCTAATTCACAAGCTGCTGTGAATTGCCTGACTTCAATGTGGGAATTCAGTTTCACATTGGCGTTCTGAAACGCCTTTGAGAGTCGCCCAAAAAAGTCGCTGTCGCGTCGTGTGTGAATTATCTTGGCCTTTGCAAGATCCGCGGGTGTCACCTCAGAGAAGTTTTCCAATTCATGTCCAGTTGGAAACACGCAAACTGTGCGGACATCGATGTTTCTGCTTTCGACAGCTGGATGACCATTAAAGCTGTCGGTGATTCCAAAATCATATTGCTCACCGATCATCCATTCGAGAATGCGTTCCGGTCTGTCAGGCTCGATCGTCATGGTTACACCTGGCCTATCTTCCAAAAACCTGGCGACGACGTTGGGAAGGTGACTGGTGGCGAACCCGGGTAAACATGCGACGCGGATGTGCCCTGCTTTGCGTTGGGTTATGTCCTGACTGACATCCGAGATCTGCTTCATCAGCTCAAGAACCCGTTCTACGCTGGGTTGTAGGTAACGCACCTCCTGTGTTGGCACCAACCGACCTTCGCGGCGATCAAAAAGTTGAAACCCAAGCGATTTTTCAAGATCGGATAACAGTCGGCTGACCGCAGGCTGGCTTACCCCAAGATCCGCTGCTGCCGCTGTAACCGACCCATTTGTGGAAACTGCCATAAGGGCTTCCAATTGTCGGATCCTTAAAGTTTGACTCATTTTGGGACCAGTTATGTTGCTGTCTGGAATTAATATAATGTTGTGTTATATTTTTTTCCAAAACTAAATGCTTGAATTATAAATCTGTAACGTTAACGTCGTGAAACCGTCATGTATGCCGATTACGCATTGCGGTCGGTATTCAACGAAGCATCGAACCTGATGCATGGGAGGAATCATGAATAAGCAATTTCTCGGCGCTCTCGCCGTAACTACTGCGTTGTCCCCCGTGGCGGCGTTGGCGCAAACTGAAGTTCAATTCTGGCACGCCTTCACCGGCCGACTGGGTGAGCTTGTTAAAGCGCAGGTTGAAGAGTTCAACGCAAGCCAGGATGAGTTCGTCGTGGTCGAAAGCCACAAGGGTAACTACTCGGAAACTCTGAACGCAGGTATTGCGGCTTTCCGTGCCGGTGAGCAGCCCCACATCCTGATGGTGTTCGAAGTGGGCACGGCAACGATGATGTCGGCTGAAGGTGCGATCAAACCGGTCTACGAAGTGATGGCTGAAAGCGGAGCATCCTTTGATCCGGATGCATATATAGGGGCTGTCAAAGGTTACTATACGACTACGGACGGTGAGATGCTGTCGCTGCCTTTCAACTCGTCCACGCCTGTTCTGTGGGTCAACCGCGATGCCTTCGAAGCGGCGGGCGTTGATCCGGACACGGATCTGTCGACCTGGGAAAAGGTTGGCGACGTGCTTGAGCAACTGAAGGCTGGCGGCGAAGACTGCCCGCTGGTGACCGCATGGCAGAGCTGGATTCACCTCGAGAACCTGTCGGCCTATCACGACGTTCCGTTCGCATCGCAGGACAACGGTTTTGCCGGTTTGGATACCGAGCTGATGCTGAACGGTCCGGCGCAGGTCGCACACCTGACGGCAATGGGTGACTGGGCCAAGGATGGCAAGTTCATCTACACCGGGCGCAGAAACGAAGGTGGTGCAAACTTCCGGGCTGGCGAATGCGCGTTGTTTACGGAAAGCTCGGCCGGTTACGCAGGTATCAGCTCCGAAGCTGAGTTCGCCTTCGACGTGCGCCCGCTGCCCTATTGGGAGGCTGTCACCAGCGAGCCGCAGAACACGATTATCGGCGGTGCATCTCTTTGGGTAATGGAAGGCCATGATCCCGAGGAATACAAAGGCGTTGGTGAGTTCCTAAGCTTCCTTTCTTCCTCGGACGTTCAGGCGGCCTGGCACCAGAACACCGGTTATCTTCCAATCACGGCCGAAGCAGGTGAAGCTACTCGTGCCGCAGGTTTCTATGACGCAAACCCGGGTACCGACATCGCGGTGATCCAGATGACTGCGAAAGAGCCCACTGCAAATTCGAAAGGTCTGCGTCTGGGCTCGTTCGACCAGATCCGAGGCATCATCGACGAAGAGCTTGAGGCCGTCTGGTCCGGCGAGAAAACCGCTCAGGAAGCGATGGACAGCGCGAAAGAGCGCGGTGACGCGCTGCTGCGCCGGTTCGAGTCCGCCAATCAATAAATCTTAATCCGATGCGGGCCTTTTCTGGGCCCGCATTCTCTTTTCTGGTGGACTAACAGGATGGAAAAACGCGTTACATTCCGCGGCTGGCTCTTGCCATTGGCGCTGATCGCACCTCAGGTCATCATTTCCGCTGTTTTCTTCTTCTATCCCGCCGGTCAGGCCGTCTGGCAGTCTCTTTTCATACCTGATCCCTTTGGGCTGTCGTCCCAGTTTGTGGGACTCGGCAATTTTGAATTCCTGCTGAGCGACAAGTTCTATCGCGCTTCTTTCGTTACGACGGCGGTGTTTTCGACACTCGTCACGCTATGCTCGATGATCCCGGCCTTGTTTCTGGCGGTTATCGCTGATCGCTTGATTAAAGGTTCGGGCGTCTATCGGACGTTGCTGATCTGGCCCTACGCCGTAGCCCCCGCCGTGGCCGGTGTCCTGTGGCTGTTCATGTTCAACACGCGCGTTGGTGTCGTGTCGTGGTATCTCGGCCAGCTTGGCTATGACTGGAACCACGTTCTGAACGGCACCGAGGCCATGGGGTTGGTGGTCGTCGCCTCGGCCTGGGGGCGCATCAGCTACAACTTCTTGTTCTTCTTTGCGGCCCTACAATCGGTCCCAAGGTCGGTAATCGAAGCTGCCGCGATCGACGGTGCGCGCTTCTGGCGTCGGTTCTTCACAATCGTCCTGCCGCTGTTATCTCCGACAGCGTTCTTCCTGCTGGTGGTAAACGTGGTCTACGCCTTCTTTGAAACCTTCGGCGTAATCCACACCATTACCGGAGGCGGGCCGCAGCAGGCGACGACCATTCTGGTCTACAAAGTCTTCTCAGATGGGTTCGTTGGGCAGGACCTAGGTTCGTCCTCGGCGCAGTCAGTCATCCTGTTGATCGTCGTTGGCCTGCTGACCGTCATCCAGTTCAAATACGTGGAAAAGAGGGTGCATTACTGATGGCCGCCCAGCAACACGGAATGGTCGAAAATCGCGGGATGGGGATCTGGCTGACCCATGCGCTGATGATCCTTGGCGTTCTGATCATCTTCTTTCCGATTTGGCTGGCATTTGTCGCCTCGACCGTGACACAGCCGGAAATCGTGTCACCGCCTATGCCGTTGGTGCCGGGTGACCAGTTCTGGGAAAACTACAAAGCCGCGCTGTTTTCCGGCGTGAATGTCCCAGTTGCCACGATGCTGTTCAACAGCCTCGTGATGGCCATTGGGATTGCGGTGGGCAAGATCGTTATCTCGCTGCTCTCGGCCTTTGCGATTGTCTATTTCCGCTTTCCCGGCCGGACGACGTTTTTTTGGCTGATCTTCCTGACCCTTATGCTTCCGGTCGAGGTCCGTATCGTTCCAACGTTCGAAGTTGTCGCCGGGTTCGGTATGCTCAACAGCTATTATGGTTTGATCTTCCCTTTGATCGCCTCGGCCACGGCAACGTTCCTGTTCCGGCAGTTTTTTCTGACAATCCCGGATGAACTGGCCGAAGCGGCACGCGTCGATGGCGCCCGCCCGATGCGGTTCTTCATTGATATCGTGGTGCCCATGAGCCGGACCAACATCGCGGCGTTGTTCGTGATCCTGTTCATCTATGGATGGAACCAATACCTTTGGCCGCTTTTGATCACCACCGATCCCGAAATGAACACCATCGTGATGGGTATCAAACAAATGTTTCCGTCAGGCGACGACGTGGCCGAGTGGCCGGTCATCATGGCGACGTCCATTCTGGCGATGATCCCGCCCGTCATCGTGGTGGTGTCGATGCAAAAGCTCTTTGTCCGCGGCCTTGTCGATAGCGAGAAGTAAGAAATGGCAACAGTAACCCTTGAGAACGTCAAAAAGAGCTTTGGCCCGACGGACGTCATCCATGGCATCGATATCGACATCGCGGATGGTGAGTTCATCGTAATCGTTGGCCCCTCAGGCTGCGGGAAATCCACGCTACTGCGGATGGTTGCGGGTCTGGAAACGGTGACTGCAGGCGAAATCCGGATCGGAGAGGAACGGGCCAACGACAAAGAGCCGATGGATCGCGATATCGCGATGGTGTTCCAGAACTATGCGCTCTACCCACATATGTCCGTACGCCAGAACATGGGATATGGCCTGAAAATCGCCGGATTGCCGAAGGCCCAGATTGACCAGAAAGTGACCGAGGCCGCCAAGCTATTGCAGCTGGAACCCTTGCTGGATCGCAAACCCAGACAACTATCAGGCGGCCAGCGTCAGAGGGTGGCGATGGGTCGGGCTATTGTCCGCGAGCCAGCGGTTTTTCTGTTTGATGAGCCACTTTCGAACCTCGATGCCAAGCTGCGGGTTCAGATGCGTCTGGAAATTCGCGAACTCCAGGAAAAGCTGGGGATCACGGCGCTCTATGTGACCCACGATCAGGTCGAGGCCATGACGATGGCCGACAGGATGATCGTGATGAATGGTGGCATTGCCGAGCAGATTGGAACGCCGTTGGAAGTTTACGAAACGCCCAGAACTTTGTTCGCGGCACAGTTCATTGGCAGCCCCGCGATGAATGTGTTTGACGCCCAGCGTGAAAACGAAACGATCAAGATCGGTGAAATTGCGGTCGGCCGATCTGCAGGTCCTGATACCGCGTTAAAGCTGGGGATACGCCCAGAGCATCTGCTGTTGGCTGATAATGGTCCGCTAGAAGCGACGATTCAGATGGCAGAGCCGCTTGGGGCAAACACTCTGTTGCACGGTCAACTTGCGGGTATCGGCGGAGCGATCACGATAAGCCTACCGGGCGTCCACCCGATCGAAGGCCGGCATCCGAACATGCGGTTCTCGGTCGCCCCAGAGCACATGCATCTGTTTGACCAATCAACCGGTGAAAGGCTGGGCGGCTAATGGCGTTTCCTCAAGTCGAAGCCTTCCGTGGTGGAGAAAACCTGATCCGGGTCGTGGGCCATCGAGGGGCGCGAGGCGTATTGCCCGAAAACAGCATGATTGGTTTTGACTTCTCGCTGTCTATCGGTGTCCCGCTTCTTGAATTTGATGTTGTCCTGACGGCGGATGACGTGCCGGTCATAACTCATAATCATCGTCTGCACGCCCCGAGCTTTCGCGGCGTAGATGGCCAGTTTCTGACCGGCGAGGAACCGAAGGTGTCCTCATTGACTTTCGAGCAGATTCAGCAATTCGATATTGGACGGTTAGATGGGCAATCTGCCTATGGCCAACGCTTTCCAGACCAAGCCCAATTGGATGGCGTTCGAGTCCCAAGGCTGATGGACTTGCTAGATTTGGTAAGTGAACCAAAAAACGGCGATGCCTATCTGATGCTCGAACTGAAGTCGGATCCTGACGTGGCGCATGATCCGCTTCATAGGGAGAACTTTGTCGGGCGAGTTCTACAGGAAGTCCGCGCCAAAGGTCTTTCGTCGCGCGCGGTATTACACAGTTTTGATTGGAACCTTCTGGAGGAATGTCAGCGACAAGCTCCTGACATGCCGTCTTCTTACCTGACGCAGCTTCCGGATAACGCGGATGACGTTGGCGAGGATTCCTCGAAAGCGGTTTGCCCTGATTTTTGTGGTCGGCGTGATGAAATTCCGAAGTTGGTCAAGGAGGCTGGCGGATCGCTTTGGTGCCCGTACTACGCGGATGTAACGGCTGAAAATGTGGCGCGCGCAAAAGATCTGGGCCTATGTGTTGCCGTTTGGACGGTCAATGAGCACGAAGAAATAGGCAAGATGATCGACCTGCGCGTGGATGCAATCGTATCTGACTACCCCGGTCGGATTCAAAGGCATTTATCGGATTTGGGCATGAGGTGGCGTGTCAGAAACCAGTGAGTTCTGAGTTGCAAGAACCTGACGCTTTTTTATTTCTTCCAGTCACAATCGAGAAGGATAAATCACATTACCACTTTAATCTGGCCAGCTAGGCGAAAAGAATAGTGGTCCAGCGGAGCAAACAAGTTGCAGCACTGCCCCTGCAATTGTTCGGTGACCGCCTTAAGGTCCTCCTAATCACGTCGCGTGACACGGGGCGTTGGATAATGCCGAAAGGTTGGCCGATGGATGGCAAGAAAGACTGGCGTGCAGCAGAAATCGAAGCGCTGGAGGAGGCCGGGGTGGAAGGCACAATTTCTCGCAAACCCATCGGTGAGTTCGAATACGCCAAGTTTTTTAATGACGGTACCTGTGTCAATGTGAAAGCCACCGTCTATCCACTCTACGTCGATAAGGTAAAGCGCCGTTGGAGGGAAAGGCACCAAAGAAGAAGGCATTGGTTCTCGCCCAAGGGTGCTGCGAAAGCACTCAAGCAGCCAGATTTGGAAGATTTGCTCCTCGACCTAAAAAACAATCCAAGAAAGAACAAATCGATCCGCGAATTGTTACCATGAACAAAGGCAATGCCATTCATAACGCTTCTGGCTTAGAGCGGGTTAAACCGGAATGAGACGATATGATTTTCTTCTCTGCTGTCTGACGTCAGCACCAATGGGACAGTT
Organism: Ruegeria sp. BF12; assembly: GCF_056538705.1. Taxonomy (NCBI): domain Bacteria; kingdom Pseudomonadati; phylum Pseudomonadota; class Alphaproteobacteria; order Rhodobacterales; family Roseobacteraceae; genus Ruegeria; species Ruegeria sp. BF12. Next base: position 40,368 of record NZ_JBQFTP010000022.1, read on the forward strand.
TAGGTCGATTTGATAAGAGAGGGTTTCTGGCTCATCGTAACCGCCAAGGAGTGGAGATGAAAAAGAAACCCGGAACCAAGCAGAGCCACGGTGAGTAGGTCGTAAAGGACATTCGCCGTGCGACCCGCAAACAGTATTCCGCAGAAGAGAAGATCAGGATCGTGCTGGACGGCCGGAAATGCGGTGACGCAGCCTTTTTGCGTACGCCGCTGCCTGAGCCACCCCTCGCTTGGTCAAAGGCGAGTTCCGACGGCCTTGCCGCCGCTTTTGTGAATTCCACTCGGTCTCGCCGTGGCGGAGCACAAAGATCGTTGGGTTGATTTTCAGGTTTAACAAGTACCTATGTCTTCCTTATTTATAGCAAACCGAGGACGGCCAGAAATCTGATCTAAGAGGGGAATAGTCTAAGTGGACAACTTTTACTGCAAAAACTGCTTCGACTTTAGGCGCCCCATTTTCTCGACAACGGAGAAAAGCGGCTAGCCAAGGGTTGCCCTGAATACTTCTCCGCTCACCATAGGCATACTTCGTTCCTGAGACCTGTATTGGCATTTGTGCCGTTCCATCATCCTTCGATGGAAGAAGAGAGGTCAGCGAATGAACTCGGGCCGCCACCGCTTAAAAGACGTGAGAAACGCTATTGGCACGGCTCGAATATCCCTTCATTGAACGTCGAAACCAGTCAACTTTTGCAAGTGTTTAGTCCACAGGTCAGAGTTCATTTCTTTCCCGCCACAATACGGTCAAGGATGAGTGCGCAGAACAGGATTGCCAGACCTGCCAGTATGCCTTGGCCAGCCGCAGCGTATTGCAGCGCTTCCAACACATCTTCGCCCAAACCTTTCGCGCCGATCAGAGACGCCACAACAACCATTGCCAGCGACATAAGGATGGTCTGGTTAACACCAGCCATGATCGTTTTGTGCGCCAAGGGCAGATCAACCCGCCACAGCAGGTAACGTGGCGTGGCACCAAAGGCGAGTGCAGCCTCGCGCACTGTTTCGGGTACTTGTTGCAAACCGAGGACGGTAAAGCGGATCACCGGTGGGCTGCCAAAAATCATGGTCGCCACAACACCAGCCGGTTTGCCAGACCCAATGAAGGCAACAACCGGGATAAGGTAGACAAATGAAGGCATCGATTGCATGAAGTCCAGAATTGGTCGCACGATCGCAAAAGCACGTGGACGGCGTGCACAATAGATGCCGAGTGGTATGCCCAGTGTAATCGAGATCAACGCAGCCGCTCCGAGCAGCGCTATGGTTGTCATCGCCTTTTCCCAGAAATCCAGCAGCCCGAGATAGGCCAGCGCGGCACCGGTGAAGATCGCGACGCGCGGTCCGGCGGAAAGGTAGGCCAGCATGATGATCACCAGCGCCACCACCGGCCACGGCGTATCGACCAGAACCACCTCAATCCAGTCCAGCAGCGTACGCATTCCATAGGTCAGCCCGTCAAAAAAGCCGCGGCCTGCAGTCTTGGTCCATTCAAACACGGCTTGCACGCCGTCGCCGACATTCAGCCGCCAATCGCGGTTTGTCGGGAAGGTTTTCAGAACAGCCAGCGCATCTGGTTGGGCGAATTTGATGGCTGACAATACGACAACTACCAGAGTCAGTGCGGACGCAACGACCATCCGGGTCACCGACCATCCATGCGCCACGCTGGTATCCGACCGCCAACGCGCGAACTGACCTTCCAGCGTCCAGTTGGCCAACGATGCCGCAAGAAACTTGACCGCCAACAGCAGGACAATCCCAACCGCGAGATAAGTGATACCAGTGGAGTCTGCGCTCTGGGCAGCTTCCTGCGCGCCGGCCAAGGCACCCTCCAGCGACTCTGCTGCGCGTTTGAGGGAGTCTAAGGAAGCAGCACCGGATTGCTCCGCCGCCTCGATCTGCTGCCTACGCAGCGCTAATGTTTGCTCGATCTGATCAGCGCGTTCGCGGAACTCCCGCCCGAGATCGCCGAACAAGCCCAAGCCGATTTGAATGTAGGCGAGCGTTTCAAGCACCAGAAAGCCCAGGAACCACGACCAGAGGCCACGCGCCCCGAACCAGATCGGGCCGAGAATGGCCGCAGCTTTGTTCAGGGTGAACCGATAGCCCGGCGCCTGCATCATGTAGGCAAAGGTCTTCTGATAGTAGGCTTGGCTCTGTCCGACAAAATCGCCGATCAAACCTTCCAAACGGTCGGCGGTTTCGGGTTTGACCTGCTGTGCGTCAACGTGTTTCATCGTCTTCCCCTTAAGCCTGACTGTCTTGGATGGCGCGAATGAGCCCCGCACGGTTGATCACACCTACGGTTTCGCCATCTTGCGTGACGGCCACCACACCGTGTCCTTCAACGCAAAGGTTCATCAGGTCGGATAAATCCATATCCGGATGCGCCTCTTTGGCGTCGTCAGGAACCTCGCCATGCCGTGCCTCGAATTCGTCGACGGGCTTCATCACCGAATGGGCGAAGATCATGTTGAGCTTGGAGATCCCGGCGACGAAATCGGCGACATAATCATCGGCCGGGTTCAGGATGATCTCTTCCGGCGTGCCGATCTGAACAATGCGCCCGTCCTTCATGATCGCAATGCGGTGGCCAATGCGGATCGCCTCATCGAGATCATGGGTGATGAACATCGTGGTTTTGTTGAGCTTGTGGCTCAGTTCCATGAACTGGTCCTGCAACTGCTTGCGGATCAGTGGGTCGAGGGCCGAAAACGGCTCGTCCATAAGCAGGATTTCCGGGTCCGCAGCGATGGCGCGGGCAAGTCCGACACGCTGCTGCATACCGCCGGACAGCTCATGCGCGTATTTGTCTTCCCAACCGTTGAGCTCCACCAGTTCCAGAACGCGGTCCGCCTCTTCCCAGCGACGCGCCTTGCCGGTGCCGCGAATTTCCAGAGGCATCGCTACGTTATCGCGCACCGTCCGGTGGGGCATCAGGCCAAAATTCTGGAACACCATGGCAACGCGGCGGTTGCGCAGGTCGCGAAGCCCATCGTCGTTCAGGCCCATCACATCATCGCCGTCCAGGTAGATATGGCCGTCCGTGGGTTCCAGCAGGCGGTTTACGTGGCGCACCAGGGTCGATTTGCCCGACCCTGACAGGCCCATGACGCAAAACAACTCACCGCGTTCGATCTCGAAGCTGGCGTCAGCAACTCCGACAACGCAGTTGAACTGTTCCAGCACTTCGGCCTTGCTCAGTCCTTCACTGTGAATGGCTTTCAGCGCGTCCTGCGCTCGTGCTCCAAACACCTTCCAAACGCCACGTGCATCGATTGCAATATCTGCCGTCATACTGGCCCCACTTTGGTCTAGCTTGCAGATTGTGCCCTCGGCGAACGGGCCGAGGGCCATTTCGTATCAGTTGGTTTTCAGGCCAAGCCAGCCGTCGACCGTGTCACCATTCGCGGCTATCCATTCGGCGACGACCTCATCCGTGTCGCGCCCCTTGACCACGACCTCGTAGGTCAGGCCGCTGAGTTGATCAGCATCCATGTTGATGTTGCTCAGGAAAGACGCCGCAGCCGGATTGCGCTCTTCCAGCGACTTCGAATGGGCAACAGTCACGGTTTTCACGGGCTCGCCCGTGCTGACATGCGATTTGTTGTACCAATCCGCGTCCTGATCTGGCTGAACCATTTTGTATGTGGCCGCATCGTGCTCAGGTTCTTCAAGGATCGTCACGTCGTACAGCGCGTGCACGTAATGCGGTGCGTAGCAGTAGAAAGCAGCGCCCTTCTTCTGGTCAATCTGATCCTTGAGACGCGAATAGAATACGGTCTCATCCTCGGTGGTGGGCGTCAGGAAAGTTTCGATACCATAGTCGCGCACGCGAACCTTGAAGGTGTTGGTCGAGGCCCAACCCGACGCGCCGACCCATACTTCGCCCATGCCGTCGCCGTCCGAGTCGAACAACTCCTGCGCCATTGGCGTGGCCAGGTCGTAGATCGATTTGATGTTGTGATCTTCGACCATGTAGTTCGGAACACAGATCCCTGCGCGGCCCTCGTAGTTGCCGGAAGACAGCGCCACGGTGCCTTTCTGATCGACATATTCGTCAGTGAACGACGACTGGTTCGGTAACCAGACATCGGGGTGTACATCGATGTCACCTCGCCCGCCGTCCATGGCGGCAAAAATCACCGCGTTGGCGCCCGGCGCGTAACCGACTTCTCCACCCAAACGCGTTTCGATGACCTGCCCGATGACGCGGCTCATGATTTTGGCACCGGGCCAGCTGGGTTCGCCCACCATGACCTTGTCTTGTGCCAACGCTGAAGTAGCCCCCAGGGTGAGCGCCAGTGTTGCCGTCAGTGTTGTCAGTCTTTTCATGTCATATTCTCCCGTTGCATTGTGTCGTTTGCGCCATCAGGCGCGTGCCCGCTTGCGTTGCGGGTCTATGAATGGAATGTCCGATACCGTTGCCCCCAGGCGTTTCATCCGCCCGTCGAGTTGGCCAATTTCCAGTCGGGTCCCGTTCTCGGCATGTTCGACCGACAACCGCGCCATGGCGATCGCGTGTTCCAACATCGGTGATCGGGTGGCCGAAGTGACGACGCCCACCTGCCGTTCATCGGCAAAAACAGGAGCGCCATGGGCAGGCACATCATCACAGCCGATCAACAAGCCTTTAAGCACGCGACGCGGCTCTCGCGCGTTTCTTTCAAGTGCGGCTTTGCCCGAGAAACTGGTTTTTTTCAGATCGACCGCAAAGCCCAACCCGGCCTCGAACGCGTCGACGCCCGGAGCAAATTCGGCATTTGCCGCAGCCAACCCGGCTTCGATCCGGAGGATGTCCAGCGCAGCCGAGCCCATGGGTGTAACTCCAATTTCTTGACCCGCTTCCATAACCGCATCCCAAATCGCGATCGCGTCAGACTTCGAACAGAAGATTTCGTAGCCTAATTCTCCGGTGTAACCGGAGCGCGAGAGCATGAACGGCGCGCCATCTCGATCATTCAGCCGCGCAATGGTCACCCCGAACCACTTCAGGTCATCTAGCGAAGGTACGTGTGGTTGAGTAAAGGCGATCTTGCGTAGCAGATCGCGCGATTTTGGCCCCTGAATGGCTAGGTTCGGCATAGCGTTCTGCATTGCGTGGACCCGAACCTGCAAGTCCAGATCCGTTGCCAATGCTTGCAGCACGCGACCGCTTTCTTCGGAGCCGCAGCACCAGCGGAAAATCTCGGGGGCAAGCCGGAAAAGCGTGCCGTCGTCAATGACCGACCCGCTTTCATCGCACATCAATGTGTAAGATCCGCGCCAGACCGGCAATTTGGCGACGTTTCGCGTTGTTGCCTGCTGCAGCAGTTTCTCGGCGTCTGGGCCAACAATATCGAATTTGCGCAGCCCGCTCATGTCCTGCACCGTCACGGCTTCGCGACATGCCCAGTACTCACCCAACGTGCCGTGCGCGGGAAAGCTAACCGGTGCCCACAGATCACGTGCAGGCGCGAATTGTTGAGTCAAAGGGGCAAGCCGGTCATGAAATGCGGATTCCTGACTGATCGACATCGGGGCATCTTCCTTTTCACGATAGGCGACCGCTCGCCGGATCGGCGTTTCCGGGCGGTAGATGCGGACATGTACATCCGTCGGATTCCAGCCATTGATCGGGTCAATATCGTCCGGGCACGCGGTCGAGACGCACACCAAATCCTCCATCGCGCGCATCGCGACATAGTCGCCGGGGCGCGAATACGACTCTTCGGTCAGGATGTGATGCGTCCCAGGATCGATCCACGTGTTCCAGAAGAAATTGATCGCCGGCCAAGCCGCCCGACGCGCAACGCCGTACGGGGCCAGCGCATTCGACATGTTGTCGGAACAGTTCACGTGCCCTGGAAAGCCACGCTCTTCATAACCTCGGGCGGTGCAGGCCAGACCGAACGTGTCATGCCGCCCACAGGTATCCTGCACCACATTGAGAAGTGGCCGCATCTCTCGATCGTAAAACTTGTCCAGCAAACCCGGACCAGGAAATGCGCGACGCACCATCGACCGGGTGGCTGTGGAGTCGATCAACCACTCGGCACCGCGGTCCAACCCATCGGAACGAAGCGCCATGAAGTCAGAGCACTGCTGCCCTTCTACGTCAATGATTTGAACGAATTCACCGGCTTTCAGCTCGTATGCGATCCCCGTACCGCGCGGCACAGTGAATTCGTCCCGCGTGTCGCCCAAAAGCGGCGGCAGCAAAGGTTCATTCGAAGCTGCAATCTTATGAGAAACCGCGACACAGCCAGCTCCGGTTCCTTCAATCAATCCAAAAATAGAAGTTGGGCGGATCAGCCAAACTGTAATCCGCTTGTCGGTGCTCAAGACCAGCGGCTCTGTTGAAGTGATTAACCTGGAGCGAGGAATTTCCTGTGCTGGATTCCCACCATTCGCTCCAATCCAACCGGTGATTGGTTCGCTGTTGAACTCGTTGCAATCAACCGTACCGTTTGCCTCTAGGCCTAGATGAGCAAGCGTCGGCTTTCCGTCGAGAAATTCAACAACATCCAGCGGATGAGACTGTGATGTTGCTTCCAAAGACAGCAGGTCACCTGCGCCCATCTCCACGCGGATCGCTTCGCGCGATCCCAAGACATATTTTCGAACACCCGAAGCCTTCGGAAACCCCGGAAATCTGCGCCCCGGGCTATCGAACCCGGAATTCGTGAACTCGTGTAATACGACCGAACCTTGCATATCGCTGTTGGATTCTCAGTTATGAAACTAGTTACAGAGGTTGATGAAACTAGTTACATATGTCAACACTTTCGTTGAAAGCCGGTAAAATGGATGCAAAATCACGTGACACAAAAAGACCCGGCGTTGAAAAAGCGCGCAAATCTCAGAGATGTCGCAAAAGCTGCAGGCGTGTCAGTCGCTACGGTGTCCCGTGTCCTGAACGAGCCCGGTGTCGTGAAAAAGGACACTCTGGAGAAAGTTCAGAAAGCAATTGCGGACCTTCGATTCGTCCCCAGTGCAGCTGCCCGAGCTATCAACTCGGGCCGCACGCGTTTCGTAGGCGCGCTGGTTCCGACCTTGGACAACGCCATTTTCGCTCGGTTTCTTGCGGCGCTGGAACGGAAGCTTTCCGAAGATGGGCTTTCATTGATTGTGGCCACAACTGAGTCTGACCTGGAGATTGAAGCCAAAAAGGCGAAAGGGCTTGTCGATATCGGGGCAGAGGGCTTGATCATTACCGGTGCAACACATTCCGATGAGTTCCACGAACTTATCGAACGTACGATGATCCCCACGATCATCACATCCTACTTTGACGGCTCTAACCCTTTGCCAACGATTGGGTACGACAATAAAGCCGCGGCGCAATTGGCGTTGCAGCACCTCATTGAACTTGGGCATCGGCAAATCACTGTCGTACACGGACCAGTTGACAATAATGACCGGACTCTGGCTCGGCTTTCCGGGCTGCGCTCACTGCATTGGGAGGGTCAACTTACGACTGTAGAGACTGACATCAGTCTTCGCGGCGGAGCGGAAGCAGCTGCGCGCATCGTAGGCGACGCAGCCAAGCCTGACGCCATACTGTGTCTATCCGACGTTGTGGCGTTAGGGGTCTTGTTCGGCCTGCAGTCGAAAAGGCTAAGTGTCCCAGAAGAAATATCATTAATGGGCTTGGATGATCTACCAAGCTCTGCCGTTGCGGTGCCGTCATTAACAACAGTACACCTTCCGGTTTCCCGCATGGGCGAAAGGGCAGCCGCTGCATTGGCGCGGTGGATTTCCATTCAGGAGAGACCGAAGGCTGAAAAGCTGGAGGCAAAATTGATCGAAAGAAACTCAACTATTCGAAAAGTACCTATAGGCAAAAAAGCCTTTCCTAAAAAAACACAGTAACAAACTTCCAGTAGCTGTTCTTTGCAATGCGGCGAATGCCTGGGTTAGGGCTGATTCTGTTGAAAAACTCGGGGCAAGTGATGGCGACATTGTCACCGAAGGTTTGGCACGAGGTGATTGCCTTGGACGCGGATCCAATCGACGCGCAAGTGGGCTGACTTGACGCCTAAGATCATGCCATCGCCTCCGGTTGGACGGTCTTGGGCCTTAGCTTGGCGACCTTTCTAAGGTTCTGTGCGATAACGACCAGCAGGAACTCATCCTTAGCCCCATTGGGTCCGCACAATCTCAACCTGGTCAGATTCAAAATGCGGTTCAGATGCGCAAACAGCATTTCAACTTTCTTCCGTTTGTCACGGCTGACCTTATAGGCTTGCGTCTTCCTGCTGGATCGCGCGAAATCCCGAGCGTGCTCATGTGCTTCCCGACGGATTGATCTACAGATTTCGTTGGGGCAGCATTTCTCTTTCGATGGACAACTCTGACAGTCAGATTTCAGTGCGCGGTACTTTCGGCTGCCACTGATGTTCTTGCCGCGGTTGGGATCGGAGTAGTTTCGACGGAATTGCTTCAGCGCGAAGCCTTCCGGGCAAGTGTACAGATCGTTGGCCTCATCATATTCAAACTCGAACCTTGTCCATGCACCGTCTTTGCGGTTCGAGTGATTGATCACTGGGATGAACGGGAAGAACCCACGCTTCTTGACCAGCCAGCCCAAGTTGTCGCTGGAGCCATAGGCCGTGTCTGCGACAAGCCAATCCGGCCTGATACCGAAGCGCTTTTCAGTGCGATCCAGCGTTGTTTGCGAAGCGCCCGCCTCGGCCTGTCGGATCGCCCGCGTCGCCTCAACGACCGTGATGACTGAGCCTTTGGTGCCGATCAGGTAGCTCGTGGCGTAAGCAAAATAGGGACGACTTTCCTCAGCTCGGGTCCACTGGGCTGCCGGAACGGACTTTATTGGCGTCTGCCGGTATTAGACTGGCGTCAACGGCGAAGCCTTCGCCAGATACAAGACCCTCCTTCAGACAACGTACGACGGTCGTCTCGAAGATGCGCCGCAGCATGTCGCTTTCACGGAACTTGCCATGGCGGTAACGCGAGAACGATGAGTGGTCGGGAACATTGTCATCCAACCCAAGCCGACAGAACCAGCGGTATGCCAAGTTGAGATGCACCTACTAGCAAAGGCGCGTATCGATCGCTTCTTACTGAGTCTGCACGCGGAAATAGCGCGTTGGGCGATGCGAAACAGCTACAAGTCAAGCTTCGAGTGCTTTCACAAAGGCCTATCGTACCACCTTTGCGGTGAGCCTGAGCAAATACACGCCACCTACGCAGCGGGTTTCCGCGACGTAAACTTCCACTCACTATACGAGGTTACAAAATTACACTAAGCCCCGCACAACGTTTTGATGGGGGTCAAAATGAAACTGAGTGTATTGGAAATCTTTTGCATAGTTCTGGCAGGCGCTGTGGCCGTAGCCGGGTTTGCGGAAGCGGCAAGCGCGCTGATATCGGTCATATGATGTAATCGAGAGAGCTGATGTTTCTCGCTAATATTCTGTGGCTCAGACCAACCGCAAGGCCAGTTCCACTTCCCCATCAACGATTCTACCCGTTGGGTGAAAGCCAAACTCCTTGTAGAACGGCATAGCGCCACCCGGCTCATCAACAACGCTGATTATTAGGTTAGAACGTCCCCTTTCGCGCGCTAACGACTTCGCGAAATCCAAAGCTGCTCTACCATGTCCCCGACCCTGATGGGCCTGGTCAACCATTAAGCGCCAGATATAAATCCCGTCCGGGTCATCGCCTTCGTCAAGATCCGCATCCGGGTGGGACATATCGATAACCGCCAGCAGCCCGACCGGAGTAGTTTGCTCCCAAACACCATAGATTTCCGACCCGGGTTCAAAAATGGACTGTGCCATGGTCATTAGGTTTGAAGCAACGAACGTGGTTTGGCTGTCGCGCACCCTTAGTCCAGCCAGGGGCCGGAGGGTATCTTGGGAGAAAGGGCGAAACTCGGGCATGAACTATACCTAACAGAACTTCTAAAGACCGAGAAGCTAAGGGCGTGCCTGCTCGGAACCGACTACCAGAATCGCAGGTTTTCAGGTATGAAGTCTCATATTGATTTCTTTTGAGGTATTGCCATGACCATTGTCCGTACCCTGACCGAGTACCGTGCTGCGCTCCGTGAGATTGAGTACCTATGGGGATCAGAGCCGAACACGGAAGAGGGTCGGAAATTGGAAGAATACCTGTCGGCGGTCGATCAATACGAGCAGCTATCAAATGTAGCGCCTGAGAGCCTGACAAATATTTGACTCTTCGGCGTTACGCCTCCCCGGAGGCTGCTTACCGCGTTGGGAGAACGGAAATGAATAGAAACTTCATAGTAATCGTTGCGGTTCTGGTTGTTTTACTCTTGGGCCTTACAATGATGACATCAGTTGAGGAGGGCGTGGGAAGTGAAGAAACCGCCCCACCCTCAGCAACGGAAGCAACAACTGCTACGGAATAAGCGCCCAAAGAACATTAAGCGCGTTTCACGGCTTAGCGAGCGTCCGTACCAGGCCCATATGTCAAAAGTAGTAGTGGCGGTAGAAAAAGGGGTCTTGCATGTAGTCAGTGTTTTGGCCGGTTTCTCGAAGGTCTTTTGCGACCTGAGCATCGGTCTCTCTTTGCTTTTTGCGCGCCAGTTCTTTTCTTTTACGTCTCGCGAACCTTTTTTCTGGCAAGGCGAAAAGGGCGCCCCAAAAGTTTTTGCGACTTTCTTTGTCTGTAAAAGCCATTGTCGTTCCTCACGCGGTCTGCAGTGAATCCAAGACTTTTAACTGGTGCCTTTAAGTTGGTAGTTCTCTTCCAAATCATTAAGAAAAGTACATCGAACACACCGCTTTGGGATCGTTTCGGTAGGGCCGGGTTTTCAGATGCATAACATCGCAGACAACTTTGAAAGTCTTATTGAGAACTACGGGCTATTCGTACTTTTCCCCACGATCTTCTTTGAGACCTTTGGGCTGCCTCTTCCGGGAGAAAGCGCCTTAGTGGCTGCATCGGTGCTTGCAGCAAAAGGAACTCTGAACATTTTTGCGGTTGCAGCGGTTGCCAGTCTTGCGGCCATAGCTGGCGACAATGTTGCTTACCTGATTGGGCGCAGGTACGGCCGCGCTATCATCCTGGCGTATGGATCGCGTTTTGGCATTACCGAGACGAAGTACGAGACCGTGGAGCGCGCGACAAACAAATATGGTGCCTCTTTAGTGGTGTGCGCGCGCTTTTTTGTATTGCTGCGGCAGTTAAACGGTTTGGCCGCCGGGTCAGCGAATATGCCGTGGGTAAAGTTCTTTTTGGCAAATGTTGCGGGCTCGGTGTTGTGGGTGGTGTTCTGGACGACTATTGCATACCAGTTCGGAAATCGCGTCTCGCTACTACCCGATGCCCTGCATCATGTTTTACTGATGGGTGCCGTCTTGGTTCCTATAATCTTGGTGCTGGTGTTTATATTTGGCCGTAGGGCACTGCTGAAATGAAAAGCAATGGCAAAGAAATGACCTGGACCAAGTTGAGCGCAACTGGCTTGTTGCATTTTGTTTGGTTTGAAGCGGTAAATCGCTTTACTGGATCCGCATTCCTTGATTGGAAAAATAGAC
>NZ_JBQFTP010000023.1:0-49525 GCF_056538705.1 Ruegeria sp. BF12
GTAATTGCACCGCTGCGGGCTGTTCATCCCCCGCGGCAACGCACCCGGCAATGCCTCGGTCTCAAAATCGTTCCCAAAGCCGGGCATGTAACCCTTGGAAATGGCGGCCTCATCATTAGCGATAGTCATTCCGCTATTCTTCTGGAGGTCAGTCATCAGGGTCTCCTGTTCAAACGATTCGGGCAGACTTTGAGCTTATGCTCAATAAACGTTTCAATTGCAACGAAGTCAATATTTTTGTTGCAGGTGCAACGAAGATCTGGCTTCAATGACGTTGAAAGGAAATTGATGCATGAGCACCAGAGACTTGCCTGAATTCGATTTGGAAGGGTTCTTGCCGTATCGACTTACAGTTCTGGCCGCGCACCTGAGCGCAGAAATGGCGCAACAATATAAAAACCAATTTGGAATCTCGAATTCCGAATGGCGCGTCCTTGTGAATGTTGGATATGCCGAGAATCCGTCGGTTCGGGACATTGAAAAAAGGGTCAATCTGGAAAAGTCAAAGGTCAGCCGCGCGGCGGCACGGCTCGAAGGCCGCGGCCTGATTACCAAAGTTGTGGATCCCGATGACCGACGGTTGGTCAATCTCGCTTTGACAGGCAAAGGCGCCGATCTTCTAAGTCAACTTGTCCCAATCGCGATGTCATTTCAATCCAGCCTAGAAGCCAAACTTGGCGAAGCCGAGGAAGCTCTGATAAACGCCCTCGATTTGCTGTCGGACGAACAGTAGAACTGAAAAAATCACGATTTTGGCAAACTGTAGGGTTCGGATTGCTCTTGGCCATGCCCGGGAAAACAAGGAAGGTGTTGTGGTAAAACTGATGTAAACCGAACAGCAGCCCAAAGCGCGTCTGTCCAAAAACTCGCATTGCCTGGTGCCACAGCTACACAATGCGCCTCGGTGGAGCATTGAACTGAGTGACGCGCCGAAAGTTTTGCGTATAAGGACCGCGTTGGCCGAGAATACGGCCTTTTTGACGCGCATCCGGATCGATGCCCATTTAGATCAACCGATTGCTCTTCGGTCTCACTTATTTTCAGTGACTGCCCTTGGGGACGGCAATAGCCCTCAGCAATCTGTCATGAGAAAGCCTCGGCTGCTTAGGGGGAGTTTCTTCGTCCCTGGGATTGCACCTATTTCCGCCAACTCGACTCGTTGCAAGTGCAACGACTTGATTTAGATCAAGTGGCGGTAATCCGATTCGAGATAATCATTGCAAATGCAACAATTATGGAGGAGGCCAAAATGAACGCTCAGACTCTCAAACTCGATCAAATTCATCACGTCGCATATCGCTGCAAGGATGCGAAGGAAACGGTCGAATTCTACACCAAAATGCTGAACATGGATTTTGTTCTGGCAATTGCCGAAGACCATGTTCCTTCGACGCATGAACCCGATCCATACATGCACCTGTTTTTGGACGCGGGTAACGGAAACGTGCTGGCGTTCTTCGAATTGCCGACCAAACCTGAAATGGGGCGCGATCCGAATACGCCGAAATGGGTCCAGCACATCGCGTTCAAGGTCAAAGACCGAGAAACGCTGATCGGGTTCAAGGAACACCTCGAAGCCAACGGCATAGATGTGCTGGGCGTCACCGATCACTCGATTTTCCATTCGATCTACTTCTTCGATCCCAACGGCCACCGTGTGGAACTGGCTTGTCCCGATCCAGAGGAAGAAGAAATGATCAAGCGGCTGGACGCGGTGAAATGGGACATGCTGGAAGAATGGTCGCGCACCAAGAAGGCGCCTCAGCATGCGGACTGGCTTCACGCCAAAGAGTTGGGGAAAAAGTGATGCTCAACACCTATGATTTTCCCAAATTTCCCTATGTGCAATCAGAGGATCAGAAATCCGGTCAATCGGTTCGCCACCCTGTCGTGATCGTCGGCGGTGGTCCGGTCGGGTTGACCGCAGCGCTGGACCTAGCTGCGCAAGGGATCAAGGTTGTTGTGCTGGACGACAACAACACGGTTTCGGTCGGTTCTCGGGCCGTCTGCTATGCCAAGCGTCCGCTAGAAATCTGGGATCGCCTTGGTGTAGGCGAGCGGATGATCGAAAAGGGCGTCGACTGGAAGCTGGGGCGTGTGTTCCTGCGCGATAAAGAGGTCTACACCTTCGATCTGTTGCCGGAAAACGGACACAAAATCCCAGCCTTCATCAACCTTCAGCAATACTATCTCGAAGAATACATGGTTGAAGCCTGTGATCGGAATTCGCTGATCGACATCCGGTGGAAACACAAGGTCGTGTCGCTGCACCAGCAGGATGACCATGTCGAGATGGCCGTTGAAACTCCTGACGGGATTTTCACCCTCGAAGCGGACTGGCTATTGGCCTGCGATGGAGCAAATTCGGATACCCGGCGCATGGTCGGGGCCGAATTTACCGGCCAGTTCTTTCAGGACCGTTTTCTGATCGCCGACATCGTAATGAAGGCGGATTTCCCGGCCGAACGTTGGTTCTGGTTCGATCCTGACTTTCACCGGGGGCAGTCGGCTCTGTTGCACAAGCAATCCGATGACGTCTGGCGGTTGGACTTTCAACTGGGCTGGGACGCTGACCCAGAGGTCGAAAAACGCCCTGAAAATATCATCCCCCGGGTCAGGGCAATGATTGGGGAGGATGTGGAATTCGAACTGGAATGGGCATCCGTCTATCAGTTCGCCTGCCGCCGCGTCGATCAGTTCCGTCACGGTCGCGTTCTGTTTGCCGGAGATGCGGCGCATCAGGTTTCCCCCTTCGGCGCACGCGGAGCCAACACCGGGGTTCAGGACATTGACAACCTGTCATGGAAACTGGCTGCCGTTCTGCGCGGCGAAGCCCCGGTTGCCCTGTTGGACACGTATCATGCCGAGCGGGCCTATGCTGCTGATGACAACTTGCTGAATTCAACCCGATCCACAGATTTCATCACGCCCAAGAGCGGCGCATCGAAACGGTTCCGCAACGCAGTTCTGCATCTTGCAAACGAGACCGAGTTCGCCCGACCGTTGGTCAATTCGGGCCGGTTGTCTACGCCTACGCCGTATCTGGACAGCGCGTTGAGCACGGCCGATGACTGCGCGTGGAAGGGGCGGATGGTGCCTGGCACCTGTGCTTCTGACGCGCCAGTAGTTTTGGATGGCAAGGATGGTTGGCTGCTGGATCAGTTCACTGGCGGTTTTGTCCTGCTTGCCTTGGGCGTTGAGGCTGAGCCGGTCGATGCCGGAGTCTTCACGCCGAAGGTGGTCACGTTGGGCAGCAGCTTTGACGATCCACAGGGGCTGGTGTCCGAGCGCTATGACGCGGCGGACGGCGCGCTGTATTTGATCCGCCCGGATCAGCATATCGCGGCCCGCTGGCGCAGTTTCGACGCGGACGCCGTAAAATCCGCGATTTCCAAAGCCACAGCGGGAGCTATCTGATGAGCCTGAACCTGACACCCAATATCGAGTCTCCGGACGATTTCTATCAGTTGCTCACAGATGCACAGCGCGATTTGACGGATGAAGACGCCAATGACATGAATGCGCGTCTGGTTCTGATCCTTGCCAACCAGATTGGATCACTGGACGATTTGAAAGAAGCAATTGAAATCGCAAAGTAAAGATCGCCACGCCCGCTTGGTCGGGCGTGGTTTTCCAGCCCGTCTTTAACGACACCTGAATCCGGCTGCGCTCCATCAAACGATAGCTGCCTATGCGCGCAGTTTGCGGAAAGTCCCAAGCCAAAAAATAGTTGCAAGGCGCCATAGTTCGAGGCGAGAGTTTTGAGGCCGACGCGGGCGATCAGAGCGGGCGCATGACAAAATGAAAAAAGCCATTAAAGCGGAAGACGCTGCTGAACTTATCCCTGATGGCGCCAGTCTTTTGATTGGAGGTTTCATGGGCGTTGGCACTCCGAACCGGATCATCGATGCCCTTGTTGCGCGGGGTGCCAAAGGCCTTGAGATCATTGCGAACGACACCGCGATGCCCGATGTCGGCATCGGCAAGCTGATCGCTGCGAATGCTGTGCGTCGTGTTGTGGCAAGCCATATCGGCCTCAACCCGCAGACGCAGGAAAAGATGATGTCCGGCGAGATCGAGGTTGAACTTGTCCCGCAAGGCACGCTGGTGGAACAGATACGTGCAGCAGGTGTTGGGCTCGGTGGAATCCTCACCCCGACTGGATTGGGCACCAGTGTTGCGGAAGGAAAAGAAATCGTGACCGTTGGCGATCGGGATTATCTTCTGGAGCAGGCCATTTCGGCCGAGTTCGCGCTGATCGCGGCCAAAAATTGCGACTATGTTGGCAATCTCGAGTATTCGCTGACCGCGCATAACTTTAATCCCGTCATGGCGCTTGCCGGAAGAACCGTGATTGCCGAACCCGAGCATATCCTGCCGGTTGGTGCTATTCCGCCTGACAGCGTCAAGACACCGGGTATTCTGGTGGATCATATTCTAGAAAGGGCGCGCAAATGACCCTGCCATCCAGCCCCAAAGACATCATTGCCCGGCGCGTGGCGCAAGAAATCAAATCGGGAATGCTCGTCAATCTGGGTATCGGCCTGCCGAGTTTGGTGGCCAATCATCTACCCTTGGACGCGGGCGTGTTCTTCCAGGCCGAGAATGGCGTTATCGGTCTGGGGGCCCGCCCGCCCGAGGGGATGGAGGACGAAAATCTGACGGATGCAGGCGGCGGCTTTGTCTCCGCAGTGCCGGGGGCTGCGTCCATCGACAGCGCAATGAGTTTCGGCATAATTCGCGGAGGCCACCTGGACATGACAGTCCTGGGTGGGCTGCAGGTTGATGCCATGGGGCGGCTGGCAAACTGGATGGTTCCGGGCAATCTGATACCGGGCATGGGTGGCGCAATGGATCTGGTTACCGGCGCCCGCCGCGTCATCGTCGCGATGCAGCATTCAGCAAAAGGTAAATCGAAGGTCGTGGCTGAATGTGACCTGCCTTTGACGTCGACCAGGCCCGTGGACCTGATAGTAACCGAACTGGCCGTTTTTGTGCCAACGCTGGACGGCTTGGTTCTCAGAGAGCTCGCTCCGGGCACAACTGTCGAAGAGGTCGCGCGCCATACGGAAGCTGGGTTTATCGTTGAAGACGATATCGGAGTTATGAACTTAGCGAACTGGACGAACTAACAGCGCACAGTGGTAGATCTGACCGGGGGTTAGACTTTGACCGCTTGCAATTCCTCGAGCAGATCCAACAGGTCGTCCAGTTTCTTGCGGCCCATCTGTGCCTCGATTTTGTCCGCAATCTCCAACGAAGCGGCAAGGTTCTCTTCCAGTATCTTGCGGCCCTCAACCGTGATCTTGACCATGGTTCGGCGCTTGTCCTGACTGTCTTGGCGGCGGCTGATCTGACATTCAGCCTCCATTGTACGTAAAATGCGGGTGAGGCTTGGCAGCAGCAGGCAAGCTTCGTGGGCGATGGTGCTTTGCTCGACCTCGCCCAATTCGTCCAGAACACGCAGGATTCGCCACTTCTGCTCGGTCAATTGAATGCCCTGCAGCATGTCGCGCACGGGGGCCATGACGGTTTCGCGGGCGCGCAGCAACGCAATCGGAAGAGAGCGCGCGGTGCTCTTTGTGTGGCTTTGAGTGTTCATGCCATCTTCTAGAGCGGCATTTCTGAAATTGCAAAGATTAACAAGGCAAGCACTTGACGGCGGGGACTCAAAAAAGTAAACATGTTAACAAATAAAGGAGAGCACATGCCACATTTTCACGTCGAATATTCCGGGAATCTGGAAGACAAGATCGACATGGCTGGCCTGTGTGAGTGCATCCGGGCAACGGCAGCTGACATCGACGCGTTTCCAATGCCGGGAATTCGTGTCCGCGCCGTGAGGGTCGATCATTTCGCCATTGCAGACGGCAATCCCGCGCATGGGTTCATCGACATTTCGATCCGTCTGCGCGCCGGACGACCCGACGAGGTTAAGCAGGACGCTACAACCCGCATTTTTGACGCGGTCAAGGCGTATCTGGCACCAGCCTTCCTACAGCATTCCATCGCGCTCTCGCTTGAGATGCGCGACATCGAACCGAACCTTTCGCCCAAAACCGGCACGATTCGGGACCATTTGACCGCGAATACCCAGGAGACCTGAAGCATGAGCGCACTGGATACAAATACCGATAAACTAGCGGGTTTCTTGGCGCGCTTCAAAGAGACAGGCATCAAGAACCGCATCGCCGGAGAGGATCGCGACGGGGCGGCAGGTGTGTTTCAGACTACATCACCGGTCGATAAATCGGTGATCTGCAACGTGGCGCATGGCACGGCAGACGACATCGATGCCGCAGCAAAAGCTGCCCACGCCGCCTTTGCCGAGTGGCGCGACATGCCCGCGACCGAGCGCCGTCGCATTCTGCTCAACGTGGCCGACGCCATTGAGGCGCGCGCCGAAGAAATTGCCCTGTGCGAATGCTGGGACACCGGCCAAACCTTGCGCTTTATGTCCAAGGCCGCGCTGCGCGGGGCCGAAAACTTCCGCTATTTCGCGGATCAGGTGGTTCAGGCTCGGGACGGCCAACACCTGAAGTCGCCTACGTTGATGAACATCACAACCCGCGTTCCGATCGGGCCGGTGGGCGTGATCACCCCGTGGAACACGCCGTTCATGCTGTCCACTTGGAAGATCGCTCCGGCGCTGGCGGCGGGTTGCACCGTGGTCCACAAGCCGGCCGAAGACAGCCCCCTCTCGGCCCGCCTGTTGGTGGAAGTCGCAGAAGAGGCCGGCCTGCCGAAGGGCGTGTTGAACACCGTCAACGGCTTTGGCCCTGATGCTGGCAAGGCGCTGACCGAACATCCGTTGATCAAGGCCATTGCCTTTGTCGGCGAAAGCCGTACCGGCAGCATCATTACCAAGCAGGGTGCTGACACGCTCAAGCGGATGCATCTGGAACTGGGCGGCAAGAACCCGGTGATCGTGTTCGATGACGCCGATCTGGATCGGGCACTGGATGCGGTGATCTTCATGATCTACTCGATCAACGGCGAACGCTGCACATCATCCTCACGTCTGCTGGTACAGGACACAATCAAGGAAGAGTTCGAGGCCAAACTGGTCGAGCGTGTGAACAACATCAAGGTCGGCCACCCGCTGGATCCGGCGACTGAGATTGGCCCGTTGGTGACAGAAGAGCACTACAACAAGGTGACCAGCTATTTCGACATTGCCAAAGAGGACGGCGCGACCATCGCGGCGGGAGGTGTCAAAGTCGGTGACGAAGGCTATTTCGTGCGTCCCACCTTGTTCACCGACGCCAACAACGACATGCGCATAGCGCGAGAGGAGATCTTTGGCCCGGTGCTGACCTCGATCCCGTTCTCGACCGAAGACGAAGCCCTGCAGATGGCCAATGACACCCCCTATGGTCTGACCGGTTACGTCTGGACCAACGACCTGACCCGCGCCCTGCGCTTTACCGACAAGCTTGAGGCCGGGATGATCTGGGTGAATTCGGAAAACGTGCGTCACCTGCCAACCCCCTTTGGTGGGGTCAAGGCCTCGGGCATCGGGCGGGACGGCGGCGACTGGTCCTTCGAGTTCTACATGGAACAGAAACATGTGGGCTTTGCCACCGGCCAGCACAAAATCATGCAGTTGGGCAAGCTGTAACAGCCTGCCCCAACAGAATCTGGAAGCGCGCGCACCTTAACCTCCAGGAGGAGAAAATGGGAGAAATCGTTCTTGCGGCCAAAATGACCCATGTGCCGACCATGCTGATGTCGGAACAGGAAGGCCCGGTCAAAGGCGCGCGTCAAGCCGCGATTGATGGCCACCGGGAGATTGCGCGGCGCGCAAAGGAACTGGGTGCCGATACGGTGGTGATTTGCGATACGCATTGGGTTGTGAACGCGGGTTTTCACATCAATTCGAATAAGCATTTCGAGGGCCTGTTCACCTCGAACGAATTCCCGCAATTCATCAAGGACCTGCCTTACGTATATGACGGTGACCCGGCGCTTGGGGATGCCATAGCCGACATCGCCACGAAAAAGGGCGTGCACACGCTCAGCCATCAGGTGGACAGCCTCGAGCTGGAGTACGGCACCCTTGTTCCAATGCGCTTCATGAGCCGCGAGGCGGATTTTAAGGTGGTCTCGATTGCCGCCTGGTGCACTGTTCACTGTCACGATGAAAGCCGCCTTGTTGGCGAAGCCATCCGCGAGGCGGTGGAGGCCAGCGACAGCAAGGTTCTGCTGGTCGCCTCCGGATCGCTGAGCCACAAGATCTGGCCGAACAAGGATTATGCCGCAAACAATGGTACATTCACCATCAGTTCCGAGTTCAACCGTCAGGTGGATCTGCATGTTCTGGACATGTGGCAGGCCGGAGATCACGCTACATTCCTGAAAATGCTTGGTGAATACGCAAAGTTCTGCTGCGGCGAAGGGTCGATGCATGACACCGCCATGCTCTACGGCGCTCTGGGTTGGGACTCGTATGTTGCGAAATGCGAGGTTGTTACCGAGTATTTTCCGTCCTCCGGAACCGGGCAAACCAATGTGATCTTCCCGGTAACCTGAACCAGCTGACAGGCGCGCAACGCCATTTTTGGAGAGGAGTCGATCATGGGAAAGATTGTACAGGCCGCGAAGATTACGCATGTGCCAAGTATCTGGATGTCCCACACGATGCCGAAATACAAAGGCATCCGCCAACCTGCCATCGATGGCTATGCGCGCCTGCGTCAGGATGCGATCGACCGGAAGGTCGACACCTTTGTCGTTTTCGACACCCACTGGATCACCAATCAGGGCTTTCACCTGAACACGAAAGAACACCACAAAGGCCGTTTCATCAGCCACGAACTACCGCACATGCTGGCGGATATGGAGTTCGACTATCGCGGTGATCACGAGTTGGGGGAAACCATCCTGGACGTTCTGCGTGAGCGTGGAGAACGGGCGCTAGGCCATTCGCACCCCGACATGGGCATGGAATATGGCACCCTTCTGCCGATGCATTTCATCAATGATGGCGTAAACGCGCGCGTCCTGCCTGTCGCGGTCAATCAGTTCTCGTCCATTGCCGAAAACCGGGTCTGGGGCGAGGCGATTGCCGAGGGCATCCGGCGGTCCGGGCGCAATGTCTCGATATTGGCCTCGGGCTCGCTCAGCCATGATTTTTCGCCCAACGAACGTTCGCAGGACGGACTGAACTCGGTCAACGGTGAGTTCAATCGCCAGATGGACCTGCGCGTGTTGGAGCTGTGGGAGCAGGGCCGTTTCGAAGAATTCCTCGCGCTTTTGCCCGACTACGCAAAGAAATGCGCAGGCGAGTGCGCCATGAACGATACCGCCCTGCTGTTCGGAGCCCTTGGCTGGGGCAGCTACAAGGGTGAGATCGACATCTACACGCCTTATTTCGGAAGCTCCGGCACAGGTCAGGCCAATGTCAGCTTTTCGGTCTGACGCAGGATTACAGGAACCAACAGAATGACAGAACTGCGTCTCAACGACCCCTCTTTGCTGATCCAGGCAGCGAAAGTTGGTACGAATTGGGTTGGCACCGCCGATGCGGTGGACACAATCGACGTCACCAACCCGGCGACCGGCGAGCTTATCGGCAAGGTCCCCAAACTTGGGGCGACCGAAACTGCCACTGCCATTGCGGAAGCGCAAAACGCTCAGAAAGACTGGGCGGCCCGCACCGCGAAGGAGCGTAGCCAGATTCTGCGACGCTGGTTCGATCTGATGATGGAACATCAGGACGATCTGGGCGCAATCCTGACAGCCGAACAGGGCAAGCCGCTGGCTGAGGCGAAGGGTGAGATTGCCTATGGCGCGTCCTTTATTGAGTGGTTCGCCGAAGAGGCGCGCCGCGCCTATGGCGATGTGACGCCCGGCCACGCGCCGGATAAGCGGATCGTAACTATAAAGCAACCGATCGGGGTGGTTGCGGCGATCACACCGTGGAACTTCCCCAATGCCATGATTACCCGCAAGGCCGGTCCAGCCTTTGCCGCAGGCTGTTCCATGGTGTTGAAACCGGCCAGCCAGACGCCATTCTCGGCCATTGCATTGGCGGAACTGGCTGATCGGGCGGGTCTTCCGAACGGGTTGTTCTCGGTCCTGACCGGGTCCGCGCGCGGGATCGGGGGAGAGATGACCTCCAGCAAGATCGTGCAGAAGCTGACCTTTACCGGTTCCACCGAGATCGGCGCGCTGCTTTACGCCCAATGCGCTCCAACGATCAAGAAACTGGGGTTGGAACTGGGCGGCAACGCGCCGTTCATCGTGTTCGACGATGCCGATCTGGACGCGGCTGTCGAGGGTGTCGTGATCGCCAAGTTCCGCAACAACGGCCAGACCTGCGTCTGCGCCAACCGCATTTACGTTCAGGCCGGTGTCTATGACGCCTTTGCCGAAAAACTTGCTGGAAAAGTCGCAACCTTGCCGACCGGTAACGGATTTGACGAAGGCATAATTTTTGGTCCCCTGATTGATCAGGCCGCCGTCGAAAAAGTGGCCGAACATGTCGCCGACGCGACCGGGAAAGGTGCGACTGTGACGCTGGGCGGCAAGGCCCACGAATTGGGCGGTACCTTTTTTGAGCCTACCATTCTGACCGGCGTAACCTCGGATATGGCGGTGGCCACCGAAGAAACCTTTGGCCCTGTCGCCCCGCTGTTCAAATTTGACACTGAAAGCGAAGTTGTCGACGCAGCGAATAATACCGACTTTGGTTTGGCGTCTTACTTCTACTCTCGCGATCTCGCCCGCGTCTGGCGCGTTTCCGAGGCGTTGGAATACGGCATGGTCGGGATCAATACCGGCCTGATCTCGACCGCCGAAGCGCCATTTGGCGGAGTTAAGATGTCTGGTCTAGGCCGTGAAGGTTCGCGCCACGGGCTGGATGACTTCATGGAACTGAAATACCTGTGCATGGGTGGCATTGACGCCGCCAAGGAGGCCTGATGCGCTTTGCAACTTACACCGCCAAAGGAGCGACCTATTTCGGTGCCATCACCGATAAAGGCGCAATCGCGCTGAACGACGCCTTCCCCGATCAGGCCAGCCTCTATGAGGTGATCGCCGCGGGCGATTTTGACAAACTGACCGGGGCAGCAGAGGGCCGCGAAGTGACGCATGCAGAGTTCACTTATGAAATGGTGATGCCGGATGTCCGCCGTATCCTCTGCGTCGGCGTGAACTTTCCCGACCGCAATGCGGAATACAAGGATGGCAGCGCACAGCCCAAATACATGTCGCTGTTCCCGCGCTTTGCGAGCGGATTTACAGGCCATGACCGCCCGCTGATCCGTCCGCCGGAAAACCACACGCTGGATTACGAGGGCGAGGTCGCCATCGTAATCGGAAAGACCGGCCGCCGGATTTCGCAGGAGGATGCTTATAACCACATCGCAGCGCTGACCCTGTGTAACGAGGGTACGATCCGCGATTGGGTTCGGCACGCCAAATTCAACGTCACGCAGGGCAAGAACTGGGATAACTCGGGCGCAATCGGCCCATGGCTGGTGCCCTTCACTGATGCGGCGCAACTGGATGATGCGCGCATTCAGACCCGCGTGAATGGCGAACTGCGCCAGGACGACACATTGAACCGCATGATGTTCCCGATCCGGCACGAGATCGAGTATATCTCGACTTTCATGACCCTGCAGCCAGGTGACATCATCGTCACTGGCACCCCCACAGGGGCAGGGGCGCGGTTTGATCCCCCGAAATATCTGGCGCCGGGCGACATGGTCGAGGTTTCGGTCAAAGGCATCGGCACGCTGCGCAACACGGTTGAGGACGAACAGGTATGACCCCCGAGGATCACAACCGCGCTGCCGCTGACTTGCTACAGGCAGAGCGTACGCGCGAGCAGATTGGCCTGCTGACCTTGCGCCATCCCGAGATGGGGATGGATGACGCATATGAGGTACAGAACGCCATCTATCGCCAGAAGCTGACCGAAGGGCGCAAGGTGATCGGCTGGAAGATCGGGCTGACCTCGAAGGCGATGCAATATGCGCTGAATATAGACATCCCCGACAGCGGTATTCTGTTCGATGACATGGCGTTCGAAAATGGCGCGACCGTACCCGCGAACCGCTTCATCCAGCCTCGGATCGAAGCCGAAATCGCGTTCGTCATGAAATCTGCAGTGGGCGGTGAACATGTCACCCGCGACGATATCATTGCGGCCACGGATTACGTCGCCCCGTCGATTGAGATCCTCGACACGCGCATTCAACGAGTGGACCCCGAAACCAGTAAAGCACGCACAGTTTTTGACACGATCAGTGATAATGCCGCCAATGCGGGCATTGTTCTGGGCAACGACCGGCACGCGGTCGAAGCCTGTGACCTGCGCTGGGTCGGCGCACTGACTTTCCGCAATGGCGAAATCGAAGAAACGGGGCTGGGCGCGGGAGTGCTGAATGACCCGGTCGAAAGCGTAGTCTGGCTGGCCCGCCGCATGGCGCAATACGGCCAAAGCATCGAACCCGGTCAGGTGATCCTGTCGGGCAGCTTCATCCGCCCAGTTGAATGCCCCTCGGGCACGGAAATCCACGCGGATTTCGGTCCGTTCGGATCGGTCGATATCAATTTTGCCTGAAGGAGCGCTGTGAATGCCTGCGCCAAAGAACACGTTCAAAGCGGCCCTGGCAGCCGGAAAGCCTCAGGTCGGTTGTTGGGTCGGCATGGCCGACGCCTACGCCGCCGAAATCGCCGCGACCGCACGGTTCGACTGGCTGTTGGTTGACGGGGAACATGCGCCAAACGACTTGCGCTCGGTACTGGAACAGGTGCGCGTGATCGAAGGATCGGGTAGTGCACCCGTCGCGCGCCTGCCGATCGGCGAGGCGTGGATGATCAAACAGTATCTGGATGCGGGCATTCAGAACATTCTGGTGCCGATGGTCGAAAGTGGTGATCAGGCGCGGGATCTGGTGCGCGCTGTACAATACCCGCCTCATGGAGTGCGCGGCGTCGGTTCAGCGCTTGCGCGCGCGTCGCGCTTTGCTGCGATCCCGGATTATCTGGCAACCGCGGATGATCAGATCTGCTTGCTGGTGCAGGTTGAAGACCGCGCCGGGCTTGAGGCGTTGGATGACATTCTGGCCACCGATGTAGATGGTGTTTTTGTCGGCCCCTCGGATTTGGCCGCCGATATGGGGCATATCGGTAACGCGGGTCACCCCGAAGTGGTCGTGGCAGTTCTGGACGCCATCACCCGCATCGTGGCGGCGGGCAAGGCGGCAGGTATCCTGACACTTGATCCTGAGATGCAGCGTAAGTGTCTGGATCTGGGCGTTACCTTTCTGGCCACCAGTATCGACGTCACGCTGTTTGCCAAGGCTGTGCGCGATGCAGCTGATGCCGGTTTGCGCCTGGTGGTAGATCGGATGGGTGATTGCCGCCCCATGCAGGCTTCTAGCCAAAGCCGATAGCATTTCCTTTCGCGGCACTAGAAATTCGAGGGATACTACTGATTTCGAACAGTTCAGCATCGCAGTCCAACGCGACCAATTCTGTACGTGAAACGCCAGGGCAAGAGCATGCGTACAGCATGTACCGAAACACGCTTAACGACTACGGAGCAGGCTGGATCGGAGCACAATGATGCGTTTTCTCCTGGCACTGCTTCTTCTTACCGGACCGCTTGCCGCCCACCCGCACACCAAAGTCGAACAGCAAGCCATTCTTTCCATAGGTCTCGAGCGTGCGGCCATACGTATCCGCATCTTGCCCTCGTATGATGAAGGCGCAGAGATCTTTGCCCATATCGACTTGGATGGCGACGGAAAGGTCCCGGAAGCAGAGGTACTACACTTCGCAGAGGAGGTGGCCTCGGAAACGGGTTGGCCATTGATGGAAGCAAGACCACCTTCGACAATCTGGCGGTTGCAATGCCGGATTCACATGGCGTCGTATCCGGCAACGGGATGATCGAAGTCAAAGCCGATGCGCGGTTTTCCACACTAAGTGGCGCTGAGCACGTGATAGGCTTCTCGATCAGCTATGCAGAGCTAACACACGATTGGTTCGTTCAGCCGTTCTTTTTTTGGTGAAGTGCAGGAAGCCTTTCCCAAAAAGGGCATAGAGTGACCCGCACACGGGTTACGAGTGACAGTCAAGTTGTCTGGAAAATGATATCGCTGCCATGGCTGTTTGATATGCGTTCGACACGAAAGGCCGGAAGCTGGGGCTGATACATCCTCAGCGCAAACCCGTCACCGAAACACTCAGGTGGCGGGTGAGATAATAGAAGACACTTATCGATTGGCTCAGAGCTTGATGCGGAAAGCTGCGAAGCCGTCCGAGCCTTCCCCGGCATCCTCGATTGAGACACCTTTGACGTCATCCATGTAGTCCCGGGCTTTTGGACCGGTCTCGAACAACACTGTCGTGCCCTCAAGCGGAGCAAACGACCAGTTGGCATCTGCTTTTGGGTCGATTGTGCCTTGCTCGACAATATAGCGCACGATGACGTCACGGTTGGTGTCCGGGGCCTCAAAGACGATTGTGTCACCCAGCGCACCGGGGAACGAGCCGCCGCCGGATGCACGGTAGTTGTTGGTGGCGATGATGAATTCCATGTCATCCGTGACGGGTTCGCCGTTGAAGGCAAGGTTCACGATCCGGGCAGCATCGGGATTTACCTCCTCACCTTTCGGTCCAAAGCGCGAAGCCTGGGACAGGTCGATTTGATAAGTTACACCGTCCATCACATCGAAATTGTAGGACGGGAACTCAGGGTTCAGCAGGATCGCATCCTCTGAGCCTGCTTCAACTTGATTGAACATGCCGGCAGAGCGCTCCAACCAACCCCGCACCTGCGCACCATTCACACGCACCGCGCGCACTGTGTTTGGGTAGAGGTAGAGATCTGCTACGTTTTTAATTGCAACGTCGCCGACAGGAACATCTGTATAGTATTCCGGGCCACCTCGACCGCCAGCCTTGAACGGTGCTGCTGCCGATAGGATCGGCAGACCTTCGTGCTCGGTGCCTTTCAGCATCTCTTCAACATACCATTTCTGCGCGATCGACACGATCTGGACAGATGGGTCATCCGCGACCAGCGCGAAGTAGCTGTGCAACGGGGCCGAGGTTTTGCCGACCGCACGACGAACATAGGCCAAGGTTTCATCGTGATCCTTCGCGGCCGAGTCGAGAACCTTCTGATCGTCGCCGACCAGAGCAGTTACCGAACGGTCTTCGTTACGTTTGGAAATGGGTCGTGCCTCGGACGTTGTGGTAACCACCCGCCATTCATTTCCGTCCCGCTCCAGCAGCAGGTCCAGCAGGCCAAGATGCGACCCCCAAAAGCCGCCCATGACCGCAGGTTTGCCCATCAGGGTGCCTTTTTCCACATCAATGCCCGGACGGTCTGCAAAGGTCGGCGACGGGAAGACAAGGTGATTGTGACCGGTAACCAGCGCATCGATCCCGTCGACACCAGCCAGAACGACCGAAGCGTTTTCCATACCCTCTTCATGATCGGCGGCACCAATCCCCGAATGTGACAGGGCGATGATCAGATCGCACCCCTGTTCCTTCATTTCGGGTACATAGGCTTGTGCCGTTTCGACGATGTCGCGGGTTTGAACGTTGCCGTCCAGATGTCTACGGTCCCAGCTCATGATCTGCGGTGGCGTAAAGCCGATGACGCCGATTTTGATCGGATGTTTAGTTCCGTCGCCCAATTCGATTTCACGGTCGAGAATGGCGTAGGGCTGCACAAGCGTCTTGTCGTCGCGAGGGGTCGCCCCTTTCTCTTTTGCGACATTGGCCAGAACAACCGGGAAGTCCGCCCCGGCCAGAGCCTTGTCCAAGAATTCCAGGCCGTAGTTGAATTCGTGGTTCCCCAATGTAGCAGCATCGTAGCCGACCGTGTTGAATGCGGTGATAATTGGGTGGCTGTCCCCTTCTTTCATACCCCGCTCATAGGCGATGTAGTCGCCCATCGGATTACCCTGTAGAAAGTCACCATTGTCGACCAGAAGTGAGTTCGTCGCTTCGGATCGGATTTCATTGATGATCGAAGCTGTGCGGGACAGGCCCACCGTGTCACGAGGTTTGTCCGCATAGTAGTCATAAGGGAAGACATGGACATGAATGTCCGTGGTTTCCATGATCCGCAAATGCGCTTGATTGTTGGCCGCAGCAGCCGAGAATGGGTGCAGAGTTATGGCTGCAGCACTGGCAGTTGTTGTGGCGAGAAACTGGCGACGAGAAATTTTGGAGCGGCTGGAGAAAGACATATGTCACCTTTCAGGTTCATGGGTTAACGCGCCTTTTGCGGGCTTTTCACAACAACGATATGACATGGGCTGCCAACACATCTGGCGCATTGTTTTTTGGGCGTAATGACCCTCACCATACCCCAACTTCACGCGCTTGCCAGGGCAGGATACGCTACCAATCGACAACATGTGCGGCGAGGGCGATTGTCGACCGGATGACCATCGGGAACCTGTGGTGACGAGTAGCGACCCGCCGCCAGTCCTAAAACTTGCCAAGCACGAAGCACAACCCGGTTGCGCCACCGCTTCCACCGTTTGTAGGGCTGTTGTGCAAATCGTGTTTTGCACGCGCATTGGTCCCTCTTAACACATTGTTAATAAATAAAAATACTGGTAAAAACGTGGGGACCATTAACGCGAGGTTTGCCGCGGAACTTAAAAACATAGGTTTCCAATCCCGCCACTTGCGCATCCGTCAACCTGATCAGAACTGACATGTTCTCTGATCGTTTTAGCAACCGAGAATTACGTCAGTTCACGGAAATCAATGGGTCCTGTGCCTGGATTGTTGACCAACGGTTTCGCATATTCGTTGATCAAAGCGGCGAGCTCTGGCCGACATGAACCACAATTCGTTCCCGCTTGAAGGGCTTCTCCGATTTCGTCCACGTCAATCAACTGTTCGTCGTGAATTGCGCGGACTAAGGTTTTTAGCCCAACTCCGAAACACGAACAGATCATCGGTCCGCAATCCTCTAATTCCACGGATGAGCGGCCGGACAATATTTGGTAAGGTGCGACCTCTGGCAATGTTGCAAGGTAGTCTCGCATCAGTGTGATCGGCTCAGAGGATACAAACAACACGGCCAACAGCCGCTCTCCTTTTGAAAACGCAATCCTGAATGACCCGCGCTTTGGATCCTCTATCGAAGTGGCCACAGCGTCGGGTATGCTGAACCATTCGCGGGCCGTGCTCTCCCAGTCGTCGATGGCACGATATCCTGCCAGCTCTGTCCTGAAACCTTTGTCCGTTTTAGCCCTTGCCCAGTAGTCCGCCTTGGGTGATGCGGTCGCAACCGACACTGCGAACCCATACCAGGCGGCATCCATACGCCGAATAGATACTGCGGTTGCCTTACTCTCCGGCTGACCAGAGATTGGGTCGGTAACACTTGGAACAAGCGTATCAACACGGGCAGTCGGAGCCGTTTCACCAGTCCAGTGAATGGGCGCGAACACCTGGCCGGGTTGGACAGTATCGGTGATACGAAGACGGAATATTCCCTTGCCAACGGGGCTTTCGAGCTCGACCAAGTCTGCAGAGGCGAGGCCCAGGCGGCTGACGTCCTCTGGGTTTATGTCCACAAAGGGTTCGGCAAGATGGGCCGATAACCGGGGCGACAAACCAGACCGGGTCATAGTGTGCCATTGGTCTCGATTCCGCCCGGTGTTCAAAAGAAACGGAAATCGCTTTGATGTTTCTGCCTTGGGTGCGCTGTGGGTTACTGGTACAAAACGCGCTTTTCCGTCTGGATGAAAGAACCGTCCGTCGCCAAAAAACCGCCCGTCGGTAGCGTGTGATATCACCGGCCATCTCGTTGGGCTCAACTCAGCATATTCATCGTCATCAATGTTCGAAAACGCGGAAATGTCGAAGTCCTTGCCAAATGATTTCGCAACAGATGACATTGCCGAATACTCTCGAAAAATCTGCGCCGGGGAGTCGTAGTTGAAAGACTTTGTCCATCCCATGCGTCGCCCCACTTCGGCCAAGACATCCCAGTCCGCACGAGCCTGCCCCGGAGGTGCCAATACGGCGCGTTGTCTGCTGATCGTGCGATCGGAGTTGGTTACGGTCCCGCTTTTTTCGGCCCAACCCGCCGCTGGTAACAGCACATCTGAGAGGCGGGCGGTATCCGTGTTGGCCGTCATATCGCTGACAACGGTGAAGGGGCAGTTCGATATCGCACCTTTCACGCGATCAGCGTCGGGCATTGATACTGCTGGGTTGGTGTGAATAATCCAAAGGGCCTTGATCTGATCGTCCTCGACGGCTCGAAACAGGTCGACCGCTTTTAATCCCGGCTTATGAGGCATGGATGGCGCATTCCAGAAGTCTTGGACGGCTAAGCGGTGGTCATTATTTTCGATTTCCAAATGGCATGCCAGCGTGTTGGCCAGCCCGCCTACCTCTCGGCCGCCCATGGCATTGGGTTGTCCGGTGACCGAAAACGGTCCCATTCCCTCACGCCCAATCCGACCTGTCGCCAGATGGCAATTCAGGATCGCGTTGACCTTATCCGTTCCGCTGGAGGATTGGTTCACGCCTTGGCTGAAGATCGTCACCACACGTTCGGTTTCTATCCAAATTTCGCAGAACTTCTCGATCTCACATCGACTTAGGCCAGTTACCGATGGATCGTCCTGCTTTGCCGCGCTTATGGCTTCTGCGAAGCCGCTTGTCCGATCTAGAAACTCCTGATCGAAATGCCCCCCTGCGTGAATTCTGCGCAGCAACTGGTTGAACAAGGAAACATCACTGCCCGGTTTCAGCGCCAGATGAAGATCCGCCTGATCGCAACTTGCTGTTCGACGCGGATCGACAACAACAATTTTTGTCCCGCGCGCCATCCGCGCTGCGAGCACGCGTTGATAGAGCACTGGATGACACCAAGCGAGGTTGGATCCCACCAAAACCACAAGATCGGATTGATCCAGATCCTCATAGGTTCCCGGGACCGTATCTGTCCCGAAAGCACGTTTGTGCCCCGCCACGGTTGAGGCCATGCAAAGCCTTGAATTGGTGTCGATATTGGCGGAACCGATGAAGCCCTTCATCAGTTTGTTGGCGACATAATAGTCTTCGGTCAACAGCTGCCCGGAAACATAGAATGCGACGCTGTCCGGCCCGTATGCCTCGATGGTGGACGAAAAGCGATCGGCGACCAATTGCAGAGCTTCGTCCCACTGAACGTCCTTGCCGTATGCTCTGGGCGTCAGCAAACGGTGATCAATTCCTACCGTTTCGCCCAAGGCCATACCTTTGGAGCACAAACGCCCGTAATTCGCGGGATGGTCCGGGTCGCCTCGAACCGACAATCCTCCGGCTCCGTCAGGGCGCAGCAGGACACCACATCCAACACCGCAATATGCGCAGGTCGATCTAACCTCGGGCAGGCCGGTGCCGTCCATCAGGCTGCACTCCGCTGAGCTACAGCGCTGTCGTCCAGCAGGATGCGGCCACCTTCAAGACGTACCGGATAAGTGGTGATCCGCCCATCGTCCGCACCCTGCGCTTCGCCCGTGTTCAGATCAAAGACCCAATTGTGCAGAGGGCAAGTAACGGATTGCCCATGTACGATACCTTCGGACAACGGACCGCCCCGGTGCGGGCAGCTGTTGGTCGCCGCAAACACCTCAGCCTCGGCCGTTCGAAAGACCGCGATGCAACCGATATGTGTTTTCACCAAACGCGCGCCGCGCAATGGTACTTCGTCGATATGTCCGATGTCGATCCAGCTCATTCTGCGGCCTCCAAGGTGAAATCTGCAATCGGCGCGTAAGTCTGCGCCTTGTCCCGCACGTGCTCGGCCCATGGGTCCTTGCGGTAGATGCTTTGCGACAGTTCGAACCGTTCGACCAAGGCGACGCGGTTTTCCAGATTGTCAATGACTTGAGCCTTGACCCAATCCATGCCGACCTTCCCCAGCCATTTGTACAGCCGATCCAGATACTTGCCGCCTTCGCGATAGGCTTGCGTGACGGCCATCACGACCTCAATCGCTTCGTCTTCGGTTGGCACCTGGCACAGCAGCTCGGTCTCTTTCACATCCATGCCGGCGGCCCCGCCGATGCTGATCTGATAGCCCGAGTCAACACAGACCACGCCGATATCTTTGCAGGTTGCCTCGGCGCAGTTGCGGGGGCAGCCGGACACGGCGAGCTTTAGTTTGTGGGGCGTCCAAGACCCCCAAAGGACTTTCTCAAGCTTGACCCCAAGTCCGGTGCTGTCCTGCGTTCCAAACCGACAATGATCGGTGCCGACGCAGGTTTTGACCGTTCTCAAGCCCTTCGAGTACGCATGACCCGAGACCAGCCCGGCCTTGTTCAGATCCGACCAGATCGCGGGAAGATCCTCACCCTTGACGCCCAGCAAGTCGATACGCTGACCACCGGTGACCTTGACTGTCGGCACGTCGTACTTGTCAGCTGCATCCGCAATGGCACGCAGCTCTTCAGGTGTAGTGATCCCGCCCCACATACGGGGCACAACGCTGAACGTGCCGTCTTTCTGAATGTTGGCGTGCTTGCGTTCGTTCACGAACCGGCTTTGCGGGTCGTCCTGATATTCCAGCGGCCAGTCCGCTAACAGGTAATAGTTGATCGCCGGGCGGCAGACGTGGCAGCCGTTGGGCGTATTCCAGCCGAGTTCCTGCCAGACGGCAGCCTGGCTCTTCAGTTCCTGCCCTTTGATCAGACGGCGCACATCCTCGTGCGTCAGGTCCGTGCAGCCACAGATCGGTTGAGCGGTCGGCATTTCGAAGCCGTCGCCCAAAGTGACCCGAAGCAATTGCTCGACCAACCCCGTGCATGTCCCGCATGAGGCGCTGGCCTTTGTGGTTGCCCGAACGGCACCGAGATCATTGGCACCTGTGCTGATCGCCTCGACGATATCGCTTTTGCATACGCCGTTGCAGCCGCAGATCTCCGCCTCAGGCGACAATGCTGCAACGGCTGAGAGAGGGTCCGCGGTGTCCCCCCCCTGATAGGCTGGCCCGAAGATCAGCGTCTCGCGCATCTCATCGATATCGGGGCCGTCTTTGATCAGGCCAAAGAACCAGCTGCCGTCGGCAGTGTCGCCATACATGACGGCGCCGATCAGGCGATCTCCTTCGATAACAAGACGTTTGTAGACACCGCGCGAGGGGTCTCGAAACACGATATCCTCGCGCCCCGGGGCGTCTGCAAAATCGCCCGCGCTGAACAGGTCGCAGCCAGTGACTTTCAGCTTCGTCGACAGTGTTTTCTGAACGAACGCGGCCTCTTCACCCAACAATGCTTGTGCCGCCACCTTTGCCTGATCGTAAAGTGGCGCGACAAGGCCGAAGACATCTCCGTTATGCTCCACGCATTCACCCACTGCATAGACGTCCGGGTCTGAGGTCAGCATCTGGTCATCGACATGGATGCCGCGACCGGTGGCGAGCCCTGCTTGTTGCGCCAGCGCCGTGTTGGGGCGGATGCCCACGGCCATGACCAGCAAATCGCAGGGCAATTCGGTTCCGTCGTCCAGCAACAGCGCACGAACCTTGCCGTCTTGTCCGAGTATTTCCTTGGAGTTCGCCTGCAGGCAAATCTTGATGCCTTTGTCCTGCAGCGACTTTTTCAACAGGTACCCGGCGGCCTCGTCCAGCTGGCGTTCCATCAGATGACCCATGATGTGTACGACGGTGACGTCAACGCCGTGTGCGGCCATCCCTGCGGCGGCCTCTAGTCCCAGCAAGCCGCCGCCAATCACGACGACCTTGTTGTCCGGGCCCATGCCCATCATCTGCTGTGTGTCTTCCAGATCGCGATAGGCGATCACGCCATCCAGATCATGACCGGGCAGGGGGATCATGAACGGGTTCGACCCAGTGGCGATCACCAGCTTGTCGTAAGGTACATGCCCGTTTGCGCACTCGACCACCTTCATCTCACGATCGATCTTTTCGACCTTTTCACCGAAGCGGCAGGCGATACCACGCTCGGCATACCAGGAGTCGTCATGGGTAACGATCTCTCCATAGGTCTTCTCACCCGACAAAACCGGGCTGAGCATGATGCGGTTGTAGTTCCCACGCGGTTCGGCGTTGAACAGGGTGATGTCGAACGCGTCCGGGGCGGCGTCAGTCAGGTGTTCCAGCACCCTGCCCGAAGCCATGCCTGCGCCTATGACAACTAGTCTTTGTTTCATGGTTTCACTCCGCTGCAATCGCCTTGGGGGCGGGCGATTTCGGCTTGGCGCCGTGTTCGTATTCTTCAAGGAAATCGAGAACTTCCTGCCGGTAGGCGTAATAATCCGGGTGCTCCAAAAGTGCTTTGCGGGTCCTTGGTCGCGGCAGGTCAACCTTGGTGATCTTGCCGATGGTCGCTTGTGGACCGTTGGTCATCATCACCACGCGGTCGGCCAGCAGGATCGCCTCGTCCACGTCATGGGTCACACAGATCGCGGTGACCTTGGTACGGGACCAGACCTCCATCAGGACTTCCTGCAATTCCCAACGCGTCAGGCTGTCGAGCATCCCAAAGGGTTCATCCAGTAGCAGCAGTTTGGGGGAAAGGGCAAAGGCGCGCGCGATGCCGACACGTTGTTTCATGCCGTTCGACAGATCGGAGGCAGATTTGTCCATCGCATCGGCCAGACCGACGCGTTCCAGATAGTATTCAACGACATCCTGCCGCTCGGCCATGGTGGCCTTGGGGTAGACCTTGTCGACACCGATAGCGACGTTTTCCTTGGCGGTCAGCCACGGGAACAGGTTGGGGGATTGGAACACCACCGCGCGTTCTGGGTCGGCCCCTTCGACATGGCGGCCATCCAGCTTGATCGCGCCTTTAGAGATTTCGTTAAGCCCTGCCGCCATGGTCAAAACCGTGGACTTGCCACAACCCGAATGGCCGATCAGCGAGATGAACTCGCCCTTGTCGATCTTGAGATCGAAATCCTCGACCACGGTCAGCGGGCCTTTGGGCGTCGGGTAAACTTTGTGCAGTTGCGAGAAG
Source organism: Ruegeria sp. BF12 (assembly GCF_056538705.1). NCBI lineage: Bacteria > Pseudomonadati > Pseudomonadota > Alphaproteobacteria > Rhodobacterales > Roseobacteraceae > Ruegeria > Ruegeria sp. BF12. Next base: position 22,977 of record NZ_JBQFTP010000023.1, read on the forward strand.
TCGAGGAAACGGCTCTCGATCATCCCCTTCTGCGCTTCGGCCACCGCCGTAGGTACGCCATGGATTGGCGTGACGTCGGGCAGGATGCGCGAGCCTTCGACCTTGGCTTCGATCCCCACATCCATCAGGTATTTGGTGACGTCGGCACGCAGGCGTTTGAACGTCTCATCGTTGTTCATGGCTCCGCGTTCGCGCGGGCGCGGGATCGAGACGCGGAATTCCTGCCCCAGCGTGCCATCGGGGTTCAGGGCAACGATCCGGTCGGCCAGAATTATTGCCTCGTCCACATCATTGGTGATCAGAACGCAGGTCTTCTTGTCGGCTTCCCAGATGTGTTCGATCTCATCCGCCAGATTGGCGCGGGTCAGCGCGTCGAGCGCGGACAGCGGCTCATCCAGCAGCAATACTTCAGGGTTCATCGACAGCGCCCGAGCCACGTTGACCCGCTGGCGCATCCCGCCGGATAGTTCCGCCGGGCGGCGTGTTGCCGCGTGGTTAAGTCCCACCATTTGCACGTAATGCGCTACCTTCTCGGCCTTTTCTGTCTTGCTGAGGTTGGGAAAGACGGTATCGACGGCCAACCCTACGTTGCCGCTGACCGTTAGCCACGGCATCAGCGAGTAGTTCTGAAAAATCACCCCGCGTTCCGGGCCCGGACCCTTGATCGGTGCCCCTTTGAACGTGACCTCTCCGCTGGTTGGGGTGTCCAGCCCTGCCATCAAGTTGATCAGGGTTGTCTTGCCGGTGCCTGAAAACCCGAGGATCACCAGAAACTCACCTTCTTGCACGTCCAGATCGATGCCTTTCAGCACATCCGCGCGCGCGGTGCCTTCACCGAAGGATTTCGTGGCGTTCTTGAAGCTAAGAATGCTCATTTCGCTCACCGGTTATTCGAAAAGGTGAAGAGGGATTGCAGCGCGTACATCACCCGGTCCAGCAAGAAGCCGATGATGCCGATGGTGAAAACCGCAACCATGATCTTGGCGAGCGAGCTGGACGAACCGTTCTGGAACTCATCCCAAACGAATTTGCCAAGACCGGGGTTCTGCGCCAGCATTTCAGCCGCGATCAGAACCATCCAGCCGACACCTAAGCTGAGGCGCAGACCGGTGAAGATCAGCGGCAGGGCCGAGGGCAACACCAGTTTGGTGATCTTGGTGTAAGTGTTCATTTTCAGGACTTTGGAGACGTTGACCAAGTCCTTGTCGATGGATGCCACCCCCAATGACGTGTTGATCAGGGTGGGCCACAATGAACACAGTGTTACAGTGATAGCAGAGATCAGGAATGACTTGGCAAACCAGCCGTCATTGGTGACGTAAACGGCCGAAACGATCATGGTCACGATCGGCAGCCAAGCCAGTGGCGAGACCGGTTTGAAGATCTGGATCAGCGGGTTCAGCGCGGCGTTCGCAGTCGGCGACAGACCAGCGGCGATCCCAAGCGGAACGGCCACGACTGTCGCGATCAGAAAGCCGAAGAACACGGTTTTGATCGAGGTCCAGATTTGCTGATAGTACGACGGCGCGCCGGTATAGGCGACCTGTTTGACCTCATCCCCGCGACCCGCATCAATCAGCTTCTGGTTCCGCTTCTCGACCATTGCTTCGAACTTGGCGCGCTTGGCGGCCTTGGCTTGCGCGTCCTCATTCAGGTTGACCATTTCTGCCCAGACCTGAGCCGGTCCGGGGACCGCGCCCAGAGAGGTTTGCACTTTTGGGGCCAATGTCGCCCACAACAGCAGGAAGGCACAGATCGACAACAGAGGCACGATCAGCAACCGCCAGATCTCGGTCATCTGGGCACGCGGGTTGTCTCCGGCGGCAGCTTTCAGAACCGGCGTAGCCCAGCTGAGGCCAAGAACCTGAAACCATTTGTCGGCGGCATTGATGCGGGTGAAAAGGCGGGCGCGACGTTCCTCGCGGGCGGCGTCTGCGTTGAATTCTGGATCGACCGTTGTCATCTGATGTGTCCTTGCGTTGGCGGGGCACTGGTGGGCGCCACGCCCGGTTCAAGCCGGGCGTGGCTGTGTGGGATTAGCCTTGCACGTCTGAGCCGACGATCTTTTGATCGCCCTTCAGACCGATGGACAAGCTTTCGAGATAGGCGTTGGGGGTGCGGCCGTCATAGGCGATGCCGTCGATGATATCCTCGGCCGGGGTCGGCGCTTTGTAGCCGTCGCTGTCCCAGGGGAAATCGGCCTCATTCGCCAAACCTTCGTCGACCAGCAGACGCGCGGCTTCCAGATAGATCTCGGGCTTGTAGACCGACTTGGCCACCTCGTCATACCAGCTGTCAGGCTTCGCGTCGGCGATCTGACCCCAACGGCGCATCTGGGTCAGGTACCAGACGGCGTCCGAGTAAAACGGGTAAGTTGCGTTATAGCGGAAGAATACGTTGAAATCGGGGACGTCGCGCTTGTCACCCTTCTCATATTCAAAGGTGCCGGTCATCGAGTTGGCGATGACGTCATAATCCGCGCCCACATATTCCGGGCGGCTAAGGATCTCGACTGCCTCGGGACGGTTGGCATTGTCGTTCTCATCCAGCCACATCGCGGCGCGGATAAGCGCCTTGGTCACGGCCAGAGTTGTGTTTGGATTCTCCTCGGCGAACTTGGCGTTGATGCCAAAGACCTTCTCGGGGTTGTTCTTCCAAAGCTCATAGTCGGTGATCACCGGGACGCCGATGCCCTTGAAGACGGCCTGCTGGTTCCACGGCTCACCCACGCAGTATCCGTAGATCGTACCAGCCTCTAACGTCGCAGGCATCTGCGGGGGAGGGGTCACCGACAGGAACACATCCGCACCGATCTGACCGGTTACGTTTTCCGGGCTGTAGAAGCCCGGATGCAAACCACCAGCTGCCAGCCAGTAACGCAGTTCGTAATTGTGGGTCGAAACCGGGAAAACCATGCCCATGTTGAAGGGCTTGCCTTCGGATTTGTATTTCTCGACGACCGGAGCCAGTGCCTCGGCGCTGATCGGGTGCTGAGGGCGGCCGTCCTCCATCACAGGGATGTTCGGCTTCATTTCGTCCCATATTTCGTTGGACACGGTGATGCCGTTACCGTTCAGGTCCATGGAAAAAGGCGTGATGATGTGCGCTTCGGTCCCGTATCCGATGGTCGCGGCCAAAGGTTGCCCAGCAAGCATATGCGCCCCGTCCAACTGCCCGTCGATCACTCCGTCCAACAGGACTTTCCAGTTGGCCTGTGCCTCCAATGTGACGAACAGGCCCTCGTCCAGAAAATACCCCTGCTCATAGGCAACAGCCAACGGCGCCATATCGGTCAGTTTGATAAAGCCAAAGGTCAGTTCGTCTTTTTCCAGCTCCAGCTCAGCCAATGCCGGAGACACAAGCGCTGTCGTTGCCGCGAGGCTCAGAAGTAGCTTTTTCATTTCGATCCCTTTTGGTTCGGCCCAACCCCTTGGGCAAACAAAAAAGCCGCCGACACACACCGCCGGGAGGAGTTGGCGGTTGGTCGAGCGGCTTTGCTCTTGTTGGGTGCCCAGTACTTTGGGCGAATTCTGTCGGTGGGCTTCGTTGCCTGCCGATGAGTTGATTAAGCCAGTCGCACGCTGGCGCGTCATCAGTTTTCGACAATTTGGCGTAGAAATTTCTGCGATGCAGCGTGAGCGGATGCTGCACTGCAAAATTTTTGTGCAAACTTACCCGGTCGGCTCGAAAATGCGCCGGTCGAAAAACACGTTTCGAGGCAGAATCAGATTGCCGGTCGCCGAGGCCACAGCCGTCGACTCGGGTAGTGCCCCTTCCAGTTTCTCCGAGGCACCGGGTGTCTCAACACTCAATCCCTGCAATTCCCGGCGATACAGGTCGCTGCGAAAGACCTTGGCCGCCTGACGTTCCGCTGTCGCCGGGTCCAGCCCGTTTCGTTTCGCCAGCTGATGCGCGACCCATTTCGCCTGGCTGCGCCAAGGAAAAGTGGCCGCGCCGGCAAAGAACTCGATAAAACCGTTCACATGGCGCTGCTCCCCTAGCGCGGAGATCGTGAATTCGCCCAAAAGCGCGCGATCAATCAACTCTGGCGAGACGTTGAGATAAGTTTTGCGCGACAGCATCTCGGATGCGGTTGTCCGGCTCTCGGGGTTGGACAGCCACCGGCCTGCGCGCCAAACCGCCCTCATGAGGCTGCCCAGTAAATGGGGCTCGGTTTCAGCCCAGTCATTTCTGACGGCCAGAACCTTTTCCGGTGCGCAAGTCCAGATCGCCTGACCCGGCAGCAGTAAAGCGCCTACGTTATTGTCTACGGCGAAAGTCCCCCAGGGTTCGCCCACGCAGAAGGCATCAATTTCCCCGCCCGCCAGCGCTTGCGCCATGAGTGGCGGCGGAACCGTGCGAATTTCGACTTGTTTCGAGGCAAGCTCGGTTCCTGCCACCCAATAACGCAGCAGTTCGACATGCATGGAGAAGGGGAACGGTACTCCAAATGTAAGAACGTCACCGGCTGCATTTGCCAACGCGGACCCGGCGGCCGTGGCATTCATAAAGTCAAAGCCGTAGCCATGATCTGCCAGTTGACGTGCCAATTGGGTGCCAACGCCAATGACATTGCCATTGAGGGAGAGAACAGAGACTGCGGAAAGGGGTGTCGCAATGCCGCCCAGACCCAAGGCCATCGCCACGGGAACCGGAGACAAAAGATGCGCTGCGTCGACATGCCCAAAGGCCAGCATGTCCCGCAGGGATGACCACGAGGGGGCCGGTTGAAGGTCCAGTGAGATACCTTCTGCATGATCGAACCCCATTTCACGAGCGACGATCAAGGGTGCCGCGTCGACAAGCGGCATATAGGCGACGGGCAAGGTAACCGTTCTCATGACAACAATCCCGACGCCGTCACCAAAGCCTCGGCCACTTCGGCCACACGACGGTTCTGGTTCATCGCGGTCTTGCGCAATAGGGCATAGGCTTCATCTTCGGACACGCCTCTGGCTTTCATGAGCACCCCTTTTGCTCGGTCGATCACTTTACGTTCTTCCAGCGCGCGCCGTGTTTCGGCCAGTTCCGTCCGCATTTGACGCAACATCTGGAACCGGGCAATGGCGGTGTCGATCACTGGTTTGATGCGTTCCGCCGTCAAACCATCGACGACATACGCCGAAACGCCCGCTTCGACAGCAGCTTTGGCCCAACGACCCGCTGCGTTAGATACGAACATGGCTACGGGCCGCTCAAGCGGACCCGAAGCAACCGTCAGCTCTTCCAGCATATCTCTCGATGGATTGTCGATATCGATCAGGACAATATCGGGGTTGTGCGCGGCAATTTTGCGCGCAAGACCCGAGACGTTGCCGATTACATAGACGTCGACATCCCCGGACTCTTTCAAGGCATCAACAATTGCGAAAGCGCGGTCTCGGTTGTGCTCGACCACAACGACAGTCAGGTTTTGGGTCATGCAGAATTGGCTGGGGCCAGATTTTGCGAACCACAATCAGAAAGTCCTCTAACTCTTCTTCAGGCGGCGGCAGCGCTCAATTTATCAGCGATAATTTGTGTCTTGCCGAAAGACAGGGCAGTTTGATTTGATCGCTGCACAAAGTGACATTTTCTGTGCGCCTGGATTGGGCCGGAAACTCCTGCGGTAACAGCATCTGTTTTCAGAGACGCCATGGTCCTAAATGATCTGTCGCGTGCAAAATCCCGCCTCGGGCGCGATGTTGATATTCTCGGTGCGGCGCAGCCATATCTGACAGGCCCGAATAAAACTGTTCGTGCATCTCTGGCCTTTGTCGCCTCGAGATGGTCGTTTTTTGCGCATTTAGGTGCGTTCTGTTGACTTGTCAGGAGCAGATCTGCCGAAGCCGATTAGATTTCGGCTGACCTGACCACAGCTGTGGCTAACGAAGCAATCTTACTGACGCAGATTTACCCAAAGCTACGCTGTCAGTTGCAAGCCCCATCGGTGCCGACATTGAACGCGCCGATATTATCCGAGTGAGTTTGTCCACTGTTGTTCCGGACAACTCTAGTGACTTGTCTGCTCCCACTGAATTGCACATGGTCATTGGCTGGAAACGGAACCGTTACTTTGACCAGCTCAAGCGCCGCCATCCTCCGCCGAAGTTATGTGACAAGCTCCCAAAGCTCAGTAACCAAACCCGCCCATTCCAAGCTCTCAACATACACCCTCCGTCGCCCGCTAATTTAGTCAACTATGACCGGGAAAACAGGATCCGGACGCGTCCAAACTCAAACCTGAGAAACCGAACTTCCGTTAACTGAACCTCGCACCGAGACAGATATGTGTAGATGTGGTAAGGCTTTAGCATTGTCCTAAAACCCTCGAGGTCGAAACGGCTGGTCGGGAAGCAACTATGGCGCGTTTGTTTAAAGTTATAGTTCGAATTGCCATCTGTGCAGTGGCGCTGATTATTCTTTTCTTTTGGCTATGGGCCGTACCTAGTGTCGAGAACCACCCGATCGCCACCAATGCCGAAACCATCGCACGAGGAAAATACCTGACCGCGGCCGGCGACTGCACGTCTTGCCACACCACGGAGGGCGGATCTGCGTTCGCAGGCGGGCTCAAACTTGATACCCCGTTTGGTGGAATTTATTCCGCCAATATTACCCCGTCTGAAAAGGGCATCAAAGGCATGAGCTCGGCCGAGTTCTACCAAATACTCGCGTATGGCTCTTACAAAACCTTTCAGCCACTCTATCCTGCTATGCCGTATCCATCATACCATTTGGTCACACGCTCAGATTCCGATGCGATATTTGCGTATCTGATGACACAGCCACCGGTGGATCAAGACGTTCCGAAAAATGAACTGAGCTTTCCCTTCAATATTCGGCAGCTTGTGCTTTTTTGGAATGTGCTCTTCGCCAAGCGGGGGACTTTCGATCCGGACAGTTCTCGAGATGCGGCTTGGAACCGCGGTGCCTATCTGGTGGAAGGGCTGGGTCATTGCGGTGCCTGTCACACGCCACATAACATCTTTGGCGCGGCAGAGCATGACCGGGCGCTGGCCGGGGCACCGCTTGCAGACTATGAAGCGCCAGATATTCGGCCAGAGGCCCTGAAACAACGCGGATGGACTGCTGAATATTTGACCGAATTCTTCAAAACAGGGAGAGGACCCAAAGGAACTGCGTTCAAGGAAATGTATCTCGTGGTAGAGAATTCACTGTCGCAGTTGACCGATGAAGACCGGCTCGCCATCGCCACCTATCTTCTGGATTTGCCATCCGCGCCAAGTGTCGCTGGCAACCTAACACTTGCTGCCGCAAATGGGGTAATTGCAGAATCCTATCCTGAAGGGCGGGCATTGTTTTTGAACAATTGTTCAATGTGCCACGGCCCGCGCGGTAAGGGAGTGAAAGATGGGGCACCACCGCTGGCAGGCAATTCCACGATTGCGCAGGTCGGCGGCCGCAATATGCTCTATGCAATCGCTAACGGATTTCCGGATCCCAGATCCACACCTAATTCCAGCCCGATGCCTGCCTTCAAGGACCGTTTCACCCCAACGCAGATCGCACAATTGGCCAATTTTCTGCGTCACACCTTCGCGGCCGAAACACCAGACCTGCCCAAGTTCACCGAGGCCGACGTAGAAGCAATACTGAAATAAGTGGTGCCCGCCAAGAACGGGAAAAGTGGAATTTGACATGAATGATGATCAAGATAACCAGGCCAAAAGCGGTACCAGCGTCACACGGCGCAGCGTGCTGACGGGCGGTGTCGGCGTGGCCACCGGCACGGCGGCCACATTGGTTGCCGGGCTTGGGGCCGAGGGTGCAGCGGCAGGTCCCTTGCAACGCCCGTGGGCGACCGAACTGGGCGATCCGGTCGGCACAAATCCTTATGGCCACCCGTCATCCTTCGAAAAGACAGTGATCCGTCGCCCAACCCCTCCCGAATACTCGCCCGAGGGCTATGTTCCGCCAATGAACGAGTCCTCCTGGACTGGGACTCCATTGCAGGATCTGCGCGGGATAATCACTCCCAACGGGCTGTTCTATGAACGATCCCACGGTGGCTATGCAGACATGGATCCGGCCAAGCATAAAGTGGCCATTCACGGGCTTGTCGACCGCAACCTTGAACTCAGCATGGAGGATCTGCGCCGATTTCCCACTGTCACCACGTTCAGGTTTCTTGAATGTTCCGGCAACAGCGATCTGATCTGGGGCAAAGCAACCTATGGCGGGCAGGAAACGTCGCCATATTTGACCGCGCAGGATATTCACGGCCTCCTCAGCTGCGCAGAATGGACCGGCGTCCGGCTGTCCGACCTTTTGCGTGAGGCAGGGGCCGACACAGCCAGGGCCACGTGGTTGATCGTCGAAGGCGCGGATTCCGGAGCATTGGCGCGCAGCTTGCCGATGGCCCGGGCGCTGGATGATTGTATTCTGGCTTTTGCACAAAACGGCGAAATGCTGCGCCCGGAGCAGGGGTATCCGGTACGGCTGCTGGTTCCGGGTTGCGAAGGCAATCTGAACATCAAATGGGTGCAGCGGATAGAGGTGACCGACCAACCCCTGTTTGCGACGTTCGAAACCGCTCAGTACACCGATCTGCAAAAATCCGGCAAAGCATGGATATCCTCGCTGGTGATGGAGGCCAAATCGATCATCACCTTCCCATCGGGTGGTCAATCCCTGCCGGAAAAAGGGTTCTACCAGATCCGAGGCATCGCTTGGTCTGGGCGCGGCAAGATTTCACAGGTGGATGTGTCACTGGATGGCGGGCGCAATTGGACCCCGGCGCAACTAACAGAGCCGGTAATGTCAAAATGCCTTACTGAGTTCACCATACCTTGGAGATGGGACGGCAGCGAAACGCTGTTAATGAGCCGTGCCACTGACGAGACCGGCTATACGCAGCCTTTCGTTCAGCAACTGGTTGAAGCGCGTGGCAAGTTCTCATCCTACCACAACAATGGCATTCAGACATGGCGGGTCGAAAGCAATGGTGAGGTGTATAATGCGACGGGTTAACCTGGTTTTCTTCGCCATTATGCCACTGTTGACCTATGGGCAGGCCGTTGCGCAGACTGCTGATTGCAGTGATCGCCCCCTCTGCCTTGGGCGAACAATCTCCGAAGCAGATCTGGCGGCTTGGTCTCTTAACGTTTTCCCCGATGGAACCGGGCTTCCCGAAGGAATGGGTAATGCCGAAGAGGGGCGTCAATTATACAGGGACAAATGCTCGGCCTGCCACGGCGAAAAAGGCGTAGGCGTGAAGGTACTGCTGGATCGCGGTGCATTTCCCACCCTTGTCGGTTCAACACCTCCGTTGACCGATACCGAAAAACAGCCTGCGCAAACTGTCGGCAGCTACTGGCCGCATGCCACGACCTTCTTTGATTACGTCCGCCGCGCCATGCCCTTCGCAACGGCCCATTCACTGAGCGATGACGAGGTTTATGCCATTACCGCGCATGTCCTAGTGTTGAACGACATCTTACCCGCAGGAGCAAGCCTGGATCGAGACAGTCTGATGCAGGTGAAAATGCCTAATGTCGATGGTTTCATTTGCGATGCCCGTCCAGACGTGTTCGCGCCTCGCTGCATGTCGAATTGTGCAATACCCGATGATACCGGCGTATTGCTCGGCTCAGGCGAGAACTATGGCAAACCAGTTCCGTTAACGGATTGCATGGTTCGATAGTGATCGCCAGCCCGGCGTGGCGGGGCGCTCCGCAGGATCCTCAAGTTGGGATGAAGCCTTGCAACTGGCCGATGCGACCGGGACCAATCAACTCAGATTGACTGGATCCCAAACCACCCTTTGGCTTCGGCTTTTGGGCACTGATGATTAGTTTGTGGACTACAGGGTGTAATCGGTGAATAGCGATTTTTGTTCGCGTTAGTATGGATGCCAAACAGGAGAGGTCATTCGGTTTGCCAGTGCGAATTCTCTGGAAGTGCGAACACCCAATAAAATTCCGTTCGAAACTGTAAATAGACCGCCAAGAGCGTTACAGCACATGTGCAGCACCGCTTTCTTTCGCGGCCAGCTGTTTCAAGGCCATCCGATCCAGCTTGCCGCCCATTGTCAAAGGCAGCGCACTCATAATCCGCACTACGTCCGGTGCCTTGTATCCAATCTGCTCTCGCGCAAAGTCGATGATGTCTCCGACACGTACCGGTGCCGCGCCTTCGGTCAGGCTCACAAACCCCCAAACATCTTCGCCGTGCATTTCGTCTCGCACTCCAACCACAACTGCTGCCGCAACGGCTGGATGTGCTGTCAACGCATCTTCCACTTCCGCCGGGCTGATATTCGACCCGTCATGTACAATGATCTGTTTCCGCCGTCCCCGGAACCAGAAATAGCCGTCCTCGTCCCGCCGCATTAAATCACCGGTGTCGAGCCAGCCATCCCGAAACGCCGCTGCTGTCGCCTCGGGATTCTGCCAATACTCCGTCATCATGGTCGGGCTCTTTACCCAATGCCGACCGTCTACTCCCACGGGCACCTCCTCATCAGCCTCGTCGTGAAGCGCCGAAACAAAACCGGGATTGTTCAGCCCGACTGCTCCGAGCTTTTCAGCGCCCCCGTGGGTGTTGGAATGCGACGTTCCCATTTCTGTCATCCCGTAAAACGCCCCAATCGGTACGCCGGCTAAAGCGCCGAACGCATCGACTAACTTTTGCGAGGGTTTGTCTCCTCCGGCCATCATCGTTTTCAGCGAACCAAAATCTTCACGCATCGCTCCGTGTCCTGTCAGCAACGCCGCCAAAGGCGCAGGTAATATTTGCGCCACTGTTGGCCGCGTCTGCCGCAAGAGCGCCAAAAGCTCGTCCGGCGTGAACCGTTGCGCAACATTAGTTGTAGCGCCGGCCCAAAGCCCTGCAAATGTCAGCCGCAATCCAGCGGTATGCGAAATCCATGAGGCTGGTAGAACCACGTCCCGGGGACCTAGGCCCAGCCCCTGCGCATTGCTCGCCACCATGTATCCCATGCTGGAATGACTATGCGTCACACCCTTGGGCTTGCCGGTGGTCCCAGAGGTAAAGAAAATAAACGCCGGAGCCTCGGCTCCAACCGGCGGTAGCGTCCCTTCGCCTTCGCCTTTCAGCAGATCTTCGAAGGCGAGCGCGCTGGTCATTTCACCTGCATACGAAATTACTCCAAAAGGCAATTGCGCTACGCCAGGTACTGCGGCCACATCCTTGGCCCGCTCGGCATGAACAAGAAGCGCTGCAGGTGTCGCCAGCCCCAATGCATAGTCGATATCCGCAGCCGTGTAGCGATAGTTGAGCGGCATCGCCACCAGACCCGCCCGCATACATGCCAGGTAATGGACCAAAAGCGCCGCCCGGTTCGGCATGATCGAGGCGACCCTGTCTCCCGGGTTTAAACCCAGGCTCAGGTACCTCAGCGCGAGCCGCGTACAGGCGGCATCCAACTCGCGCCAGTTGAATTTCTCGTCCAGTGCATAAAGCGCGGTCGCCTCGGGATCCGTTGACAATCCCCGTCGAAACAGGTCCGTCAAATCTGCTGGTGCAGCCAGTGGTGGTCCGGATACCGGCATGTCTTTCTCCCAAAAATCCAAGCCGTTCTTAGGTCTACAATATGCCGCCCAGGCAAAAAAGCCCCCAGCCAATCTGCCCAAAACACCTGGGCGTCAAAATGGCGCGGTTCCATGGAATGGAGTTGCAACCGTGGTAACTTAGGGAGCTTCCGTTCTTCGCAGCTTGGGACTAATTGGCACGAATGGACATGCCAAGATGGTGACCTAAGTCGACGAAGGTCAAACCGCTGAAGCGCTCCAAAAACTCGATTGGCGGCAATGCCGCCGAGGCTGCAATCCAGTAAGCAAATAGTTTCAGACAACTCTGGGAAAGCAGATTAGAAATTTCTGGAAGATAGTGATTATCGGCCAGAGATCTGACGGCCTCATTGAACCTGGCCGCTGAACCAGAGTGGCGCGTCACCTTCTGCCCAAGGCGAGTATTTGTTCATTACGTGCGAGAACGTTTCGCTTGCCAGGAAACGATCCAGCCATGCAATCAAACTCGGCCATTCCTGTGTGTCAAACCACTGCCTGTCTATATGGGCAAATTGGCGGACAAAGGGCAGAAGAGCCAGATCAGCAAGGGATGGGCGCCGCCCAAACAGCCAGGACCGACCGTTCAACTGTTCGTCGAGGCTGACCAAGTAGCTTGCAGCTTTCCTGCGCTCTTTTTCATGGTCAACTTCCGGATAGCGCGTGGCGTATTTTGTGTGATCCAAGGCAGCCTTGAACGGGCCATCATTTTCCTTGATCAGGTCCCACCCTTCCTGAGGCATGTCCAAAAGCCGCTGCGGATCATTTTGTTCAAGAGCCCAGATCATGATATCCAGGCTTTCGTCCAAAACCCTATCCGCAAGCCGAAGTGCTGGCACGGTGCCGGTTGCAGATGTTTGCAAGAAGGCTTGCGGCTTGTCCCTAAGAAGAATTTCACGCAGCTCGACTTTGACACCCGAACTTACCAATGCGAGGCGGGCCCGCATTGCATACGGGCAGCGGCGGAACGTCCATAAGATTGGGTGATGAACCATATGAGGATTTATCTGCATTCTGCCGGTACGGTCAAATCCTTCCTCGACAGTCAAGTTGAAGATTCCGTTTAAATGCTGCCGGCTCTGGTTAAACGGGCCACTGCTTCGCAAATATCAGCCACCGTCGCCGTCGGTTCAGGGTCAAACCGGCTCTCGTCGCCATCACGAAACTTACCGGTGCGCACCAGATACGCCTCTGCGATTCCAGCGGCCAAGGCGCCGGCAATATCACTTTCAGCATCATCGCCGATCATAGCTGACTGCGCAGGCGCGGCCCTGGTGGTCGCAATAGCGGCTCTGAAGAACCCGGGATCTGGCTTACCCAGCAACTGAGCCCGGATGCCGGTAGCGTGTTCAAGGGCTTTGACGAAGCAGCCGGCATCAAGGCTCAGTTGTCCATCCTGATCCATAAAAATGCGGTTGTTTGCGAGGGCGATCAAAGGTGCCCCGTTCTGTAATAATCGGTATGACCGGTTCATGTTTTCATAGGAAAATTCTTGGGCGGCATCGCCAACAACAACGGCGGGCGGTCCGCTGCGGTCGCAGCCGGAAAACTCTTCCTCAAGTGCAGGGTGGACGAGCAAATGCGGGCTGTGCCCCGTGCGCGACAGCCAATCAAGGCAGGCGGCAACCGGTGTAAACACCTCTTCCGGCTGAATCGTAAACCCAAGCTCGTACAGCTTTTCCATGATGCGGTGTTTTGGCTGTCGGGTGCTGTTGGTGAGGTATCTCACGTTCCGCCCGCTGGAGCGCAACCGGGTAAGCGCTTCCGCGGCCCCGGGAATTGCTTCGGCCCCCTGGTAGAGAACTCCGGAGACATCAACCAGAACTGTTTGGATCATAGCCAAACTTTGCCCGAGCCTTCGCAAAGCGTCAACTTCGTCACTTGCCAGGCTGCCCGGAACTGGTGGTGTCTGGACCAGCTTTCCCTCCGCTGAAATGCGGTAATAGTCGTTTCTGCCTCGGAGCGGGCGCTTCTAATTTGTGAGGTCGGAAACTGGAACGATTGTCCTAGATGTTGAGGGTAGTAAGGGCTATTCGGACTGACCAAGCTCTTTGATTTGGAGCAGACATTAAACAAAACCGAACCCGACTGGCGTCCTTGAAATGACACTATGGTTGTCGCGGTTCCGTTCCAATTGATGACACTCTCAAGAAGTGGTCTCTTGTTCAGAAGGTTCTGCGCGCTCATCCAGGTCCAACAGCGCAGGGTCGATCATGCGCTTGTTTGCGCTCATCTTGACAGAATTATGCATCGTTTCACTTCGCTGGAGTAATCGCCGGAAACGCGCTTCGTCGAGCACAAGCAGTGTCGAGGGGACCAACGCCCGCACATTTACGCGACGGGGTCGTTTTATCAACATCGCCAATTGCCCAAACATTTCGCCACGACCTAACCGCGCAGTGTGTCTGCCGAACTCCACTTCGACCGCCCCGGAAGCAATGAAGAAAACACTACGGGCGAATTCATCTTTGGAAATGATGGTGTCACCTGGGTTGGCATAACGGGTTCGCAGAGCTCTACTGAGTTTCCTCAGTGAATCTCTGTCGAGATCAGAGAATAGCGGAAACTGCCTGACCAGATCTCTTCTTTTCAGGGCGATGTCCAGTACCGGGCGCCCTTCAGATAAGGCGCGTCTTGCCGCCACTTCCTGCATCAATACCGAATAAAGCTCTTCACCTACCAGGCCGTCCTCGTGCATGACCGTGTATTCACGCTCTTCCAGTCGCAACGCTGTCCTTCGGATGAACCGCCGCTCCAGCTTTTCCGCATACCCTGGATATTGTAGCCGCAAACCGTCAAGTGCGGCCTCGACCGCTTCGGATCGACGTGCCAACAGGTCATCAAGCAATTCCGCAACACGGCGGCCGTGAATCCGGCGTATGCGGCCACGGACGAATCCGTCGAGATCCCGCAGGATCAGACGTTGCATGAGCAATCGTTCAAACCGATCCGTCGTAATACGAGTAAGTGGGAACGAGATTCGAAGGCGATTGTGCAGAAACACGGCGATCCGAAAAGACTTGCCATAAACGATGGACCGATTTGACGCGCGTTGGTAGCCGATCCTGCCTCCGGTCCGTGCGCCTTCAATGAGCCGATCAGTGTCGGACAGAATCTTCTCGCTCAGAACCGATGACATGATGCGCTCTCGCATGCGGGCCAACACGGAATCCCGTTCTGCACCGGCCAGCGCAATAAGGCCAAGCGTGATCCGGTCACGGTCAAGGATCTGAGCGCTGTCTTCGGCGGCCTTTACAGCCTCGTCGAGGCGTTCGCTAAACTGTATAGCTTCGTTTCTGACGATATCATGGGTCAAGTCGTAGTTTTCTGCGGTGCGGGATACGTCCTCGCGAACCGATTGTAAGGCCACTGCGACCACTTGGCGTGAAAGTGCCGTATCAAGCGGAGAAAGCCTGTCGAGCCCCAGTTTTGTGATCACTGTACGCAAGGTTGTGCCCTGTACAATCAGTGTAAACAGGGTGAAACCAGTGGCCAGGATGCCGACCAGACGCTTGGTTTCTAGCGGGATATGCGTGCTTTCGGTAACTGCCAGCGCCAGCGCCAGAGTCACGGCACCCCGCAGCCCACCCCACAGCATCGCAGTGCGATAGGGGGGTTCCACAGCGGGTGACACACCGATTGCCGTGAGCAAGGGCAACAAGCCAAACAGAACAGCCGCCCTCGCGAGTGTTGCGGCAAAAACCACCACAGCCAACAGGCCAAAATCAGACGGTCGCGCCCCTTCCAACAATCTCGGTATCAACAATGCTGCAAGAATAAAGATCAGCGCTCCGGCCCAATGTGCCAGAAGATCCCATACTTCTTGCAGATTGCTCCAAGCAACCGGTGACAAACGACCGGGGCCCGTGAGGTTAAGCGTAAGACCTGCGGCCACCACCGCAATGACGCCCGAAGCCCCAACGCTTTGTTCTGCAACGATATACGCGAGATACGGCAGCGACACAGAAATTGAAATCTGCGCCATTTCCCAGCGGTCTACGTAAACCATCAACCAAACTGCCATGCGCGCCATGAACCAACCTGTGAGCGCTCCACCTGCGATCAACAGCGGAAATTGCCCCACGGCTTCACTTAGCAACGGATCGGGTCGTCCGATCATGACAAAGCTCATGAAAAGCCCGAAAAGCGCAATCGCAGCTGCATCGTTAAGGAGGCTTTCGCCCTCAATTATTCGCGACAGCCTGCGTGGTGCGGAGATCGATCGAAAAATGCTGACAACCGCCGAGGGATCAGTTGTCGACACAATAGCGCCGATCAGCAGGCACGCGGCCAGCGGAAGCGTACTGACCCAACTGAGCGCATAGCCAATGGAAAGCGTCGCTACAATCACTGCCACAACGGCCATCATCAGGATGGGCATCCAGTCGTCCAGCATCCTGCGTAAGTTCATGCCGAGCGTCGCCTGAAAGAGCAGTGTTGGCAGGAAAACATAGAGGAATACGTCAGACCGGATCGGCAGATCAATAATCGCTTGCGCACCTGGGTTCAGGGCATCCGTCAGGTTAGTGTTGAGAAAGAATGTCGCGCCAAGCCCAATCACTATCCCGAGGACGGCGAGGATAACGCTGTAAGGCAAGCGCAATCGTGCGGCCAGTGGTTCCGCCAGGCCGATTACTACAAAAAGAGAAGTTATGATGGTCGTAATGACGACGATATCCATCAATACGTATTACCTGAGAACTCGATTTTATGGAATCCACCTTTTAAAGCCGGATCGACTACGTGGGATGAATTTGTGAATTTACACCCGTCCAGACTGTGCAGTTGCAGCGAGTGTCAGGAATGACGGGCCGCAGTGCGACATCTGCGCGGTTAGGGAACGGCTTGAATAACCGCTCATAGCCGGTCAGTTGTTGAACCGCGGACTGCGACCGCTGGGTCATTGCGCATGTGAATGCCAATGCCTGCTGACTTGGCTGCAGCGTGGTTATGCATGACGTCCGGTAGGTAAGCTGCTATGCCATCTCCAAAAGCGTATCGGAAAGTGTGCGTTCTGAAACGGCTCCCGGCGTACCAATCGCAACGAGCTTTGTTTCGTGTTTTCGATCACCCCATGCGCCTTCCCGGGCAATGTCCATTCTTTTTCCGACGATCTGAACAAGAATGCAATGATCCGGATCTTCCACGCTGAAAACAAAACCCTTACGTAGAACTCGGATTGCCCAGACATGTTTTGGTTTTTTCCGGCTGCTTCTGACCAACGATACGTCCTTTGTTCCAAACTGGGCGAAGCGCTCGAATGGCAGGTAAGTTTGTTGTTTCCACGACTGATCCGCTGATCGGCATTACTCTCCCACAACGACAACCCGACGTTGACGAGCGACGATATCACAGGATGCTGTGCTCACTCCGATGTCTGCAGTGAGCCTAAAATGACCATTAAACAAGGCGGAGCAATTTACTGCTGTTTCGAAGTATTCGTTTACCTATCAACTCGCGCCAAAGCGAGACCGATACCCGACCCAAAGAAAAGGACACCCGTTAACCTGTGACGCAACCGCCTGAGCCTAGCTACTGCGGGTCGCGCCGTCTGCGCAGACGCGACCGACTTAAGATCACCAAGCATGATTACGGCAAGGTAGATCGCAGAGGTAATAAGCAAGGCAGAAACGCCTGATCCGGCAACCGCAAACTGCGGCAGGAAAGCCGCGTTGAATACCAACGTCTTTGGATTGATCGTGGCGAGTCGTAGTCCCTGCCAAAAGACTGCAGTCAGCGGCTCACGGCTGGCGCCTCGGATGTCGAGGTCCGCGATGCCCTGACGCCATGCGTTCACGCCGAGATGGACCAGATAGGCCACTCCGATCCATTTCAGTCATAGAATAGCAGAAGCCGCAAATTCGAGGAGCGCGGCCAGGCCAAGTACGACGACTACAAGTTGCAATGCCACACCGATAGTTATGCCAAACACTGTCATCGCGCTGAAGCAAAATCCGTACGCCAGCGTGTTTCCAACAATCTATGCTACGTTCGGCCGAGGAATGGCAACCAAGAGAGTGCTAGCGCCGACTAGCGCGAGTATCCGGATTAGCTCCATCGGAAATTCCCTTCGGAGAACAGCTTAAGCAATCCTTGTCCAAAAGCCAGCTTCATCCCACAAAGCGGGAACTGCAAAACACGGTTTTATAGGTCTAAATCGAGTTGACTTCAGCGGCGCTAGCTTCCATGCGCGGTTGATCAGTTCAAGTACCGGTTGCGTAGTTTTTCCAGGTCCTCGTCCGTCAGGCCAAGCCCTTCATGCAAGTAATTGTCCACCGAGCCATAGGTTTCGTTCACGCTCCTGTAGAAGTTGTCCAAGTACTCTATTCGAACGCCCAAGGATGGCCAGACAGCTTCTGGGGGCATGCTGGTGCCGTGTTCGGCATTCACTTGGTCAGCAATCTTCACAGACGCGTTGTCAGCATCTTTGAGGACATTGCTCATCATGAAATCAGCTTCGATGTCCTCTCGCGTGACCCCCAATGCACTGAGGACCATGGCCGTTGCAACGCCGGTTCTATCTTTCCCACCCGAACAATGGTAAAGAACGGCTTCACCCTCCGGCTGGTTGATCAAGACGTCGAACAAGCCACGCAACTCAGTAGTATAATCGGTCGGGATGTATCCGAAGGCATCAAAGAAAAGCGCGTCTGTAACAGCTTCGGTAGCCGTTCCAGACTTAATATCGTGGCGCATATCATCAATCATCTGAGCTTCTTTTTCCATAACGGGAAAATTGTAGCGCGCGGGTCCTTGTCCGTCCGGCCAGAGGATCGGATGAGCAGTCGCTTCCAATGTGGTTCTGAGATCAACGATTGACGTCACTCCGAGGTCTTCTAACAGAGTCATCCCGTCGGCGCCCATGCCATCTATTTCGCCGGAACGTATGAGCTGCCCTATACGGACAGAACGCCCATCGTCGGTCTTCAGGCCGCCAAGATCCCGTGTGTTTGCTACGCCCTCAATGGGGATGACGCGGTCTTCAGAAGCCAGTGCATAGTTGAAGGCTCCACCACATGTAAGAGCGGCGGCCAAGGTCAACATTCGTAGGATGGTCATTTGCTTCCTCCTCTCAAGTGATCATTAGGTCCGTTCTCCGTCAGGCGCAGACTTGAGTTCGATGAAACAAAGGTGCTGATTTGCTCCGGTTTCAAAAATCAAACCTTGCGCCGACAAATGGACCGTCAAGGGTCAAGTCCGAGATCGACCGCGAGTTGCCAATATTCCAATCGAGATACCGATAGCCCATCACGAGATCCCAATTGTTAATCCTGTAGTTCGCCGCCAGGCTTACTTGGGTTGTCAGGTCGCTGTCTCCGGTGCCGATATCGGCGTAGTAAGATAGCCCCCAACGGTCAGTGAGTTGCTGTGTCCAGCAAAAGCCGTCGATAGCATCCCAGTTGTTGATTTGCCGGAAATGCGCCGTGATCCGCCCGCGACAGCGATGCTGACTGTGTTTTCAAAGTTTAAGCTTCGTATTCCGCCCAGTATTGAAAGGCGCGCATCTTGTGTTTCAGTTATGTCGTACCCGACCGAACCAGTGAACACCGTGCCTTTTACATCGACGTCTCCGGTTGCCGGGATACCCGGACTAGCGGCAGAATTCTGGTCATTGCCCAAATTGAGATACAAACCGTCAACAAAGACCGAGAATTTTCCGCGCCGCGCTTCCACCGCACCCATCAGGCCAAAGTTCAGGTTGTCTAACATCTCGCTGAAACTGATGTAGATGTTGGTCCCCGTCGTTGTTTCTCCGCTCAAGGCGGGTCCCCAAAGATACAGGTAGCCCGTGAATTCCCAGGTCGGGTTTTCTGCACGTGCGGATGAGGCAAACGCAATCCAAAGGGCGCAAGCCATCGCGGACAATCGCCATTTTCGGTCAGCCAAAGAGCTAGTGTTCATTTTCGGGGCCTTTGCGATTGTCCCAACTCGGGCGCTGGTGCAGCGGTTCAAGCCCCTACACCCACTTGGATCGGTTTATTGCCAGCTTGAGAACACTTCGCGGGCCAGTTCACTTTCGGGCCGGAGGTTTTCGATCCCTTCATATGGGACGCCCTTGCCAAGCGGATTATGAGGGTGTTTTTCGATGGTCTTTTGGTGTCGCTTCACCATGTCTTGAAACGAAGCACCCGACCACAGCGAATACCCCACTAGGGGATGCTCTTCCCGCGGGTCACGATAGACGTTATAAACCGGGGCTGCAGCTCCGGGCTGTCCCGGCGCTGGTAAGTGCATTTTGAACTCCTGCTTCACGACAGAACGCAGTACCGGCCCTTCATAAATGTAGACATAGTCGCGTCGGGAATTGCCTTCGCCTTCCAAAAGCAGTGCCGTTTGATCGACCCCATCAATAACACGGTCGCGCGGAATTCGGTCCGTCGCACCCGCAATTCGGGCGAAGGTCGTAAACAAATCTGATACGTGAACAATGTCACCGGCAGCGCTTCCCGCTTCGATTACACCGGGCCATCTGATGAACGCGTCTGTCCGAACCCCGCCTTCCAGATGTTGTGTCTTGCCCCCTCGATAGATGAGCTGGTTCAGACCGGATGTTCCCTCGTAATGATACATCAATCCGTTGTCGGCCATGATCATGACAATTGTGTTGTCTGCCTTGCCGGTTTCTTCCAATTTGGCCAAGACATCCCCGATCCATGCGTCGAGAACTTGGAGTTTATCCGCGTGAAAGCCGCCATTCCGAGATACGGCCTCATCAGGATAAGCAAAGTTCAGCGGATACAGCGGCCAGTATTGCAGGAAGAACGGCTCATCGCTGGCGGCTAACCGTTCTAGCTGTTCCAATGCCTGTTGCTGATACCGAAGGTTCATCTCTTCGTATTTGGCCTGCGTCCACTCCTCGCCCGGCTCCAAGTCTACTTCGCGTGCCTGACCTCCGGCCACAGCTTCGACGCCCGTTACTAGGCCGTATGGCTTAAAACGCTCATCCAGTTGAAACTGGTTGGATTGGCCGGATGGATGATAGCCGAGCATATTGTTGGCGACCATCGCATCACGTGTCATCAGGCTGAGTTGGACCTGTTGATGCAGGGGAAATGCTGCCCAGTCGAAACCTTGGTTATGCGGATATGCCTGCTCGATGTCCCCCTGGTGCCATTTGCCGACGTGCGCAGTGTTGTAGCCCTCTTCTTTCAATATTTCGGCAATCGTTAC
The DNA here is from genome assembly GCF_056538705.1 of Ruegeria sp. BF12. Classification (NCBI taxonomy): domain Bacteria; kingdom Pseudomonadati; phylum Pseudomonadota; class Alphaproteobacteria; order Rhodobacterales; family Roseobacteraceae; genus Ruegeria; species Ruegeria sp. BF12. The sequence goes on from NZ_JBQFTP010000023.1 coordinate 43,679, forward strand.
TTCCTCAGCAGAGAGACCTTCTCCAACAAGGGCAACTTTGACCTCCTCGACACCCGCGCGAACTGGGTGGCGGCCTGTCAGCATTGCCGTACGCGTGGGTGTGCAGGACGGCTCTGTATACATTCGCATCAAAGACATGCCCTCTGATGCAAAATCATTGATGTTGGGTGTGTCAAAACCAGTGACGTAGTTCATTGTCCGGTTGCCCATCTGGCCGAAACTGACGTCATCAATCAGGATGTACAGAAAGTTAGGTGGCTGACCACCATTGGCGTCACGAATTTCAGTCAGCCTTGTCTCGATATCCGCATCTTGCGCATCCCATTGTTCGCCGAATTGGGCTCGCAAGTACGAAAATTCGCCGTCGTGAATTATTGGTTCGCTTTGTGCGGCAACCGGCGCGCCCAGGAGTGATGTCAGCACGGCTGTTACCGACGCAACTTGTTTTAGCCTAGTCTTCATTACGGGTTCTCCTGTTGGTGGCGACTTGTTTCAACGCCTCAGCAATCAAGTCATGGCATTGGGCCGACAGCGATTGTTCGGATTGATTGGCCAGTTCCGTTAGGCGCTGGTACTCTGGTGGGGTAAGAAAAGTCACAACCCTCTCCGAACGAGCGTCGGAGATCGGCAGGCGAGGCCGACCCATAGGCGGCTTGGGGATTTGATGTGTCACTTGACTCAGTCCCTATCGGATTAGTTTTCTTTTCCGGTAAACTGTCAGGATGCCGGAATGGACCACATCAAAAATCGGCCAAACTTGTCTAATTCTGTCGATAACATGGGTGAAAACAGTTCACGTGCGATCCGGCTGAACCTGATGCACCCAAATGACCTTGCGGAAATGACGCCATGGGAAATGGACTTTCGTCAATTGGACGCAGGTCCTCTGACAACACAGTTAGCTGTTCGTACCAGCCGGACTTCTTCTGTGTTGAAGATCTCGTTAGATGCGGCAGTCCACCAACGAGGTGTCTCACCCGATGGCTGGAGCACGTTTGGTATCTCCCGCCGTGGCACAGTCAATTCGTGGCAAGGTTGCAACATGGAGCATGACGCGTTCCTCACATTCGGGAACAATGATGGTTTTGATGGCGTGTCTACGGACCGTTTTTTTGGCAACGTTGTTTCGTTCAACACCTCTTGTTTCGAAAAACTTGCGCAGTCTTGCGGATATAACCTGGCAACGGGCGGTCCAGCGGTCAGATTGCTGCTATCCGAAGACAACGCGCGCAGGATGGACTGGTTGGAGCGTGAGATAGCGAGCTTGCTCGGCAATCCCGAGGAGCAATGGACCGAAGGCGTTGACGAAGCGCTCATGCTTGGAGTGCTGAATATCCTGACAAATAGCGAAGCCCATCAAGACAAGAGTACGGCCCAAACCAGACGCCGGGCTCTCGACCGAGCATTGGAAATAATGCAGGACAATTTTGCGTCACCGGTTTCTATCGAAGAACTATGCGTCGAAAGCGGAGCTTCTCTACGCACCCTAAATCGCGCGTTCAAAGAGCGCTTCGGGCAAGGTCCGAAAGCTTACTATGTCAGGCTGCGGCTGGATAACGTTCGAGAGGAGTTGCTCAATGGGTCGTCCTGGGAGTCAATCGCTGACGTTGCTAATAACCATGGATTTTGGCACATGGGTCAATTCGCACGGGATTATCGCTCGTTCTTTGGCGAGTTGCCGTCAGAGACATTAAAGAAACGGATGAATCGGTAAAATCCGCCTACAGTGAGAATTACAAAGAATGGTTTCTTAGGGCTGCTTCGGGCTGGAGATGTCAGCAATCGGACTTCTGCAGCAAATTCACAAATGGTGGCTCCGATCTAGTCGTCAAGATTTCCCGTAAACCGATGGCGGCGCATTGGGGACACAGGCCCATCTCGTCTCATTCGCTTTGGATAACTGGTGTCAGGTCTGCGACGGCTCCGGGTTTTGGGGCCGGAAGCAAACCCAACGAACATTGCGTCGAGCGAACCGGGTAGCTGACTTATGCGACGTGACATGGCATGTTCCTTCTCTGTTTATGCGTCGAGCTTGGCTCGTTTTAAGGAACTTGGACACGGACGTGATCCGCCAAAACCCGTAAGTCATCCGTAAGTCACTTGGGCAATCACCTATTGTCAGGCATATTGATAAGCAGCGGCACCACCGTTTCGGAGACAACATGACCGCCTCATCTCCCATCTTCGCCGACAAACTTCGAAGCTATCGAGCTCGCAACGGCAAGCACGGTCGAATGTCACAGGAACAATTGGCTGTTTTGCGAGGGTTAAGTGTAGATGCGATCAGCAAATATGAACGGTCACTGTCGTACATCAGAGGTGACCTAGAACACCTTTTGATAGAAAAGCTCGGATGGACGCAGGGCGAAGTTGTGGCTTGCCGTGAGGATTGGGAAATCCGTTCAAATGAAAAGCACGACTCCTACCGGGTTCTTTGCGAACATGAAGTGGCATTGGAATACGGATCTATCGAATTTGCCGATGCTGCAGTTTAGGCCTTGGAACTCGCTAGTGCTCATGAGTTTCCCGACGGGTTCTCCGCTTGCGATCCCATCTGGGCGGAGATTCTAAAGAATGGGGCGATGTCCGGCGTTTACGTCATGGTTGGAGACGAATTGGCCGCTCATATCTCGCTTGTTTTCCTGGATGAAGATTTGGAAGCCAGGTTCCGCGAGTGCCGACTGGTTGAAGCTGAATTCAGTCTGGGAGCCCTTCGACGCCCGGTTCTTCCCGGCAACTATTTCGGCTATTGCGCCGGTGTCTACATCGCGCACGGGCATCAAAAATCTGCGCATCATCTGCTAAATGGGTTTGTGAAAGTCTTGTAAGACCTCGTGGAAAGGGAGGTTTATCTAAAGGATCTGGCCGCCATCGACGCAAGCCCAATAGGGCATCAGCTTTGCAAGGATCCTAGTTTCCAATTCATCGGTCCAAACTATAACGCCACAGGTCTCGAATTCTGGCGTCTCGCCGGTAAAAACATACCCAATTCACTCTTTGCCCGACGCAGCCCTGAGCTCATGAAAGCTTATGCCGACCGTTTCGGAAAAACCTAACTTCCGTCTGACAATTGGTCATATGCAGGAAACGTCCAGCCAAGAGCTTCAATTCTGGGCGATACTTAGAACTGAATCTTGTGTACTGTTACATGTAGCAGGGAACGTCGACAGTGATCCCTTTTTTGGCTGAAACTGCGCGCTCAACGATGGAGCGTCAAGCGATTTTGCCGTCGTGCATGAAACCCACGGAAATGGAGCCGAAAATCGAGAAAAAGTTGGGTTTTTCAACCCGGCTGAAAAAGGATCGGTTAACTTTGAAGCGGGAGATACTGGTGAGTCTCTGGCGAGCCAGACCCGACTGACTTAGTTGGAACCTTTGGGGTACGTGCTACTCCTTGCCGATACAGGTTTTGACGGTACAGGGATAAGCGGCGGTGGGCTTGTTCCACGGTAACGCAGGCACGAAGGTCCGACGCTCGATCCGGTGGCTTTATTTCGCGCATTCGGAGAGGAAATCGCCGAACCTCGCCGAAAAACGAAACTTGCCACGAGGTTAACACGGATTTTGGGGTGCTCAAAATCATGAGAAAACGCAGTAATTCCAAATCTTATCCCGAACCAGTATCCTATGTCGTGACGCAGCCGTGACGTATCTGTCCCATAAGGCATCCTTCCATTCCATCGAATGGATCCGACTATCAAACCTTGGGATCAAACACCTAGTTCACAACAACTGGCACAGTTTCCTATATAATGGTTTGTGAAGCGCCCTGATCTTGCCACTCTCCCGCCCTAGAGGGCATCATTGTTGATGCCGTGCAGGTTCATAAACATCGAAATGTCGTGAGACGGGTTTTGGGGCCCGGTATGGCTTTCGTAAGCATTAACCTTGAACAACTTTTTCCACGCTTCACGTAGCGACGCAGACCTGCGAGTCGAGCAAATTCGAGGGCAATCCAGTGGTCCCCTCCGGCTTCGAGATGTCGCGCTTGAAGATCGGCGGCTCTCTTCAGTCCTAGAGCAATTTTCGCTTTCTATGCCTTTTGGTTGGATTGATTGGGCCAGTCAAAAACTTGCCCGTTGCAAAGCCAGAAGTAGTACCCTAGCGCTTTGATGCCCTTCTCAGCGCTCGAAATACCGGGTGGTTTGGCTAGGTAATTTCCGCATAGATGATCAGATACACTTTTTACTCGCAATGAAACTAGATGATGAGCTTTCGAACCAAACAGAAGGAGAACCAAGGGGCTTTTGGCGCATTTTGGTTGTCTGTCAGGCCAAAGTCTGGCGCGATCGGGTTCGAATGGAGTTGAAACAGTGCTCAGAAACCACGCCCACCTTAGAAACGGCTTCTTTCTCGGAGAGGCCGGATACCGTCGCCTCATCACCGACAATCCGGCATTGTCACGCGGTTGGGACTGTCCAATGGTGATGCCCCATCGACCCATGTTTCTTGCTGGCGCGACCTGGGCAATCGTGGGGGTAGGTATCGTCGGCTGGAACTCGGGAATAGATCTGACGAATTCGCCGTTTGGTAACCGGTGGGCGTGGCACGGGCACGAAATGGTCTTTGGGTTCGCCGCAGCCATGTTTGCTGGCTACGTGCTGACTGCGATGCCAAGCTGGTCCAGTGGAACTCGTATGTCGGCCCGGAGTGTTGTCTTCCTTTTGGTTCTTTGGCTCCTTGCCCGGCTGACTGCGGCAGGCGCAATTGGAACCGATCCCGCCGTGGTTGTGTTTGGAGCAGCAGCCTTTATGGGCTTTGTCACGGTGACCCTTGCCTGTGCGGCCTTGCGACGCCCATCCATAAAAGGTGTGGGATTTGCGCTTTTTGCGCTAACGATGACCTGTATCCAGATCGCAGTGCTTCGCGGCGGAACTATGCCGTCCATCCCGGTACTGGGATTTGCCGCCCTGCTGTCGGTCGTCGGCGGCCGTATGGTTGCCGCCTTTACCTGGAACAGGCTGAGTTGCACCGCTCCTTACTCCAGGCGCTTCAAATTGGCGAAGCTGTGCGGATACGCTTCTGCGGCGGCACTCCTCGTCACACTCATTCTGGACACAATTGGAAGCGCATCCTATTGGGTCTTTGCAGGTCTGATAGTTGCAGCCGCAACCGAGGCCGCCCGATTGTTGATTTGGCATTCCACAGACACTTTCAGGGACGCTTTACTAAGCATGCTTAGACTGGCCTACTTTTGGCTGCCATTAGGTCTGTTGCTGGTGGCACTGAGCAGGGCAGATTTGGGGAAGGTGCCCGACAGCGCAGCTCTGCATGCGTTAACCGCTGGGGCGATCGCCTGTTCTATCTATGCTGTCGCTTCGCGTGCTGTGGCGCAACGCGGCAGTCAATTGCAGCCGTCTTTGATCGACCAAGGCGGTTTCGCGTTTTTGTGGGTAGCTGCTGTTTTGCGGGTATTCGCCCCGACCGATGCACAAGGGTACGCATTGGTGCCCCTGATCTGGTGTATTGCCTGGGCCATTTTCTTGCTGAGGCATGGCGTGGCGTTACTCCACCCCGCGCCGCGGCCAGTATTCAGCGGTCCAAAGCGAACCACCGATGGCATTTCTGAAAGCGCATGACCGCTTCATTTACCCTGATCAAGAGAGATTTACTCTACGCTATATGGAACGGAAGTGCCAATCCGTTCAGCGCCCCATGTCGAGAGGTTCATCAAGGTCGCGCTCTATACTAGCGTCGGGACCCATTGATTTCCGTTTTGCGGCGTGATTCACGGTTCAAAAACGAGCGGTGAACAAGTCTGATCTCTTCTGGCTTGCGGATGCGCAAATGGCGCGTCTGTAGCCCTTCTTCCCGAAGCCCCACGGCAAGCCGCGCGTCGATGACAGG